>DASCNH010000063.1:0-9449 GCA_036011365.1 Planctomycetota bacterium
AGGTCACCCGCACGGCCCTGGAGAACGCCGTCAGCGTGGCTTCCCTGCTCTTGACCACCGACGCCCTGATCGCCAACAACCCGGAGCCCGCCGGCCCCCCCGAGGGCATGGAAGGCATGGACGACATGGGCATGGGCGGCGTGGGCGGCATGGGAGGCATGGGAGGCATGGGAGGCATGGGCGGCATGGGAGGCATGGGCGGCATGGGCATGGGAATGTGAGCCCGGCCCTCTCCCACTAACCCACGGCCAGACCGACAACAGCCACCGCTAGCACACACAAGACACCAACCACACAACAGAGAACCAAACCATGTCCAAGCAGATAATGTTCGACGACGACGCCCGGCGTAAGATCCAAAGTGGGATCGAGAAGCTGGCCCGCACCGTCCGCGTCACCCTCGGCCCGGCGGGCCGCAATGTCATCCTCCAGAAGTCCTTCGGCGGCCCCTCCGTCACCAAGGACGGCGTCTCCGTGGCCAAGGAAATCGACCTCGAAGACCCCTTCGAAAACATGGGCGCCAAGCTCGTGCTGGAAGTCGCCAACAAGACCAACGACGTGGCCGGCGACGGCACCACCTCCGCCACCGTGTTGGCCTCGGCCATCTACAACGAGGGCCTCAAGTACCTGGCTACCGGAGTCAACACCATCGCCCTGCGCAACGGCATCGACGGTGCCGTGGCCCGCGCTGTCAGCGCCCTGACCGCATCCTCCACGCCGATCGCCTCCCGCAAGCAGAAGGCCAATGTGGGCGCCATCTCCGCCAACAACAACACCGAGGTGGGCGAACTCCTGGCGGACGCCTTTGAGAAGGTGGGCGACACCGGCGTCATCACCATTGAAGAGAACAAGGGCATCGAGACCGAGCTGGAGCTGGTCGAAGGCATGGAATTCGACAAGGGCTACCTCTCCCCGTACTTCGCCACGGACATGCAGAAGCTCGTGTGCGAATTCGAGAACCCCTACATCTTCATCTTCGATAAGAAGATCGGAAACCTGCGCGAGTTCCTGCCGGTGCTCGAACTCGCCGCCCAGTCCGGGCGCCCGCTGCTGGTGATCGCCGAGGATGTGGAAGGCGAGGCCCTGGCCGCCCTGGTCATCAACCGCCTGAAGGGCGTACTGAATGTCTGCGCCGTCAAGGCTCCGGGCTTCGGCGACCGCCGCAAGGCCTACCTGGGCGACATCGCCGCCCTGACCGGCGGCGTGGCCGTCACCGAAGAGACCGGCATGACCCTTGAGAAGGTCACCGCCGAATGCTTTGGCAGCGCCGCGCGTGTGGTGGTCACCAAGGATGACACCACGCTCATCTCCGGCTCCGGCAGCAAGGAAGCTATCGAGGACCGTTGCAACCAGATCCGCGTACAGATCGAGAACACCAAGTCCGACTACGACCGCGAAAAGCTCGAGGAGCGCCTGGCGCGCCTGACCGGCGGTGTGGGCGTGATCCGCGTGGGCGGCAAGACCGAGGCAGAGATGAAGTCCACCAAGGATCTCATGGAAGATGCCCTGAACTCCACGCGCGCCGCGATAGAAGAGGGCATCGTGCCCGGGGGCGGCTGCGCCCTGCTGCGCGCCGCCGAGGCGGTCAAGGCCGAGGACTTCTCCGGTGACGAGCGCTTCGGGGCCCTGATCATCGAGCAGGCCCTGTGCATGCCCATGCGCCAGATCGCCGAGAACAGCGGCATCGACGGCTCAGTGGTTGTCGAGACCGTGCGCGAAAACGACAGCGCCTCCTGGGGCTACAACGCCCTGACCGGCGAGTACACGGAAATGGTCGAGGCCGGCATCCTGGACCCCACGAAGGTGGTGCGCAGCGCCCTGCAAAACGCCGCCTCCATCGCCGGGCTCTTGCTGACGACGGACTCCATGGTCACAGACCTCAAGGACGCCGGCAGCAGCGTCGCAGGCAGCCTGAGCTGAGCTCTCCCGGAATCTCAAGAATCTAGGAAGAGTGCTGCTGTCCACGGGCCAGCGGCACTCTTCACCATACCCACCCCCGACAGATGGCTCCCATGAGCGGACAACGCGACTACTACGAGGTGCTCGGCGTCGAACGCAACTCCGGCCCGGAGGAGATCAAGCGCGCCTACCGCAAGCTAGCCCTCAAGTACCACCCGGACCGCAACAAGGGTGATGCCCAGGCCGAGGAGAAGTTCAAGGAAGCCGCCAGCGCATACGATGTGCTCGGAGATGAACAGAAGCGCGCCCAGTACGATCAGTTTGGCCACGCGGCCTTCGGCCAGGGCGGCGGTCCGGCCTTCACCAACATGGAGGACATCTTCAGCCACTTCGGCGACCTCTTCGGGGGTGGCGGCGGCGGTGGCTTTGGGGACATCTTTGGCGGCGGGCGGCGCCAACGACGCCAGGGCCCCCACCCGGGCCGCGACCTCAAGATCGTCCTGGACCTGACCCTGGAGGAGATCGACACCGGAGTGGACCGCACGGTGGCCCTCAAGCGCCAGGAACACTGTGAGAAGTGCTCCGGCAATGGCTGCGCCCCAGGCACCAGCCGGACCACCTGTGGCACCTGCGAAGGCCGCGGGCAGGTCCAGCGCAGCCAGGGCTTCTTCACCATGGCCAACACCTGCTCCCGCTGTGGCGGGGCTGGCAAGGTGGTCGAGTCCCCCTGCGGCACCTGTCAGGGCGCGGGCAAGAAGCAGCAACGCAGCGAGATCAAGATTTCCGTGCCGGCGGGCGTCGAAGAGGGCGTGCGCCTGCGCGTGGGCGGCGGAGGTGACGCCGGCGATCCGGGCGCCCAGCGGGGCGATCTCTACTGCCTGATTCGCGAGCCGGAGCACAAGCTCTTCCAACGCAACGGCCCGGATCTACTGATCGAGGTGCCAGCCTCCTTCGCGGAGTTGGCCCTGGGCTGCACCGTAGACATTCCCACCATTCGCGGCCGCGTGGAGATGACGATCCCCGCCGGGACCCAGGTGGGCAAGGTCTTCCGCCTGCGCGGCCAGGGCCTGCCCCACTTCCAGGGACGCGGCAAGGGCGACCAGCTGGTGCGCGTCTTCGTGGAGGTGCCCACCAAGCTAGGCGACCGGCAACGGGAGTTGCTCGAGGAGTTCCAGGAGATCGAAAGTCAGAACAGCGGCCACAAGAGCTTCTTCGAGAAGATCGTGAACTACTTCGGCTAACCCCATGGCACGCAAGACAAAGAAAGCAGACCAGGTCGAGCCCCCGGTGGAACTCGAGCCTGCCGCTGAATCAACGGAAGCCGGCTCTGCCGAGACCGCTGACCCCAGCGCCGAACGCGACGACTACATGGCCCGCTGGCAGCGGGCCCAGGCCGACTACAAGAACCTGCGCCGCCGCACTCTGACGGATATCGACAGCGCCGTGCGCCGCGCCACCCAACCCCTCTTGCTGGCGCTGCTGACCGCCATCGATCATCTGGAAATGGCCCTGGCGGCTCCCTCGGAATCGGAGGATGCGCGCAGCCTGGCCATCGGCGTCGGCATGACCCGTGACGAGTTGCTGAAGTCCCTGGAAAGCCACGGCGTCAAGCCCATTCCCGTGGACGGTGAGTTCGATCCGGAGCTGCACCAGGCCATGGCCACGGTCCAGAACGAAGAGCTGGAGCCGGGGCAGATCGCCGCCACCATCCGCACCGGCTACAGCTGGGGCGAGCATGTCCTGCGCCACGCCCAGGTCCAGGTAGTCGCCGCTGAAGCCGAGTCCCCGGCCGACGACGAAGACGACTCGGACGAGGCCTGAGATGCCTACCTACGATTACCGCTGCCAGGCCTGCGGCCATGAGCTGGAGCACTTCCAAGCCATGACCGCTGCCCCCCTGGTGGATTGCCCGGGCTGCGATGCACCGGAACTAGAGCGCCTGATCGGCGCCGGGGCAGGCCTGATCTTCAAGGGCTCCGGTTACTACCAGACCGATTACCGCTCCGAGGCCTACCGCCAGGATGCCAAGGCCGACAAGGAAGCGGGGAGCAAGGCCCCGGGGGACAAGACGGTGGACAAGACGGGAGACAAGACGGTGGACAAGACGGGGGACAGCTCGAAAGCAGATAAGCCCGGGGGCTCCACCGCTGGCAAGGCAGCGGACAAGAGCTCCGGCGACGGCTCGGCCACGCCCAAGAGCTCCGAGAGCTGAGTGCGCGCCGGGCCTAGGCTGGAAACACCTCGGCGATGAGATCCGCCAGGGTATCGCTCTCGTGGGAGCCAATGACCCGCTCCGCCGCTTCCCGGGCCGCCGGCATGCCATCCCCCATGGCCACGGACAGGCCGGCTCCGGCGAACATGGGGATATCGTTGGTGGCGTCACCGACGGCCACCACCTCTTCCCCGGCAATACCGTGCTCCTCGCGCAGGATGCGCAGGGCCTCGGCCTTGCCTCGGCAGGGCGGGTGCACATCGACCACCTGCATGGAGCTACGGCGGTGTACCGGCAGGGCATTCAGGGGGAAATCCGTCAGGTACAGGGGCGCGTCCAGATGGGCGCTGACCTCGCTGCTGTAGGCCACCGAGCAGCTGTGGCGCAGGGTCAGGAAGGTGACACGGATGATGCAGTCCACGCGCAGCTCGCCGCGTTCCACGAGCTCCACGCCGTGCAGGCCGTCGAGGGCCGCCGCCTCCGCAGCGCTGGTGGGGTGATTGGCCAGCTTGCGTTCTCCGGCCTGTACCAGGGTCAGGTCCTCTGTCCGCTCGCCGAACTCCAGGGCGCGCCCGACGACACGGTTGGCCAGGACGCGTTCCTCAAGCAGACGTCCCTTCCGGTGGCACCAGACCGCGGCTCCATTGAAGATGACAGCCGGCAAGCCGAGATCGAGGGAATCGAGGATGGGTGCAGCTGACATGGCCGAGCGCCCGGTGACGATCATCACGCGCACGCCCCTGTCCTCCAGGTCCGCTAGAGCGGCGCGGTTGCGGGGGTGGATCTCGCTGGCTCCATTGAGCAGCGTGCCATCGAGATCCAGCAAGAGGGCGCGGTAGGCGGAGGCCATGGTGGCTCTAGCGTACCGTGATGGTCACGGCGCGTGTCTCGCCGGCCGTCACAACTTCATCGCGCGCATCGATCTCCACGCCGTTGCCTGCCATGCCGTGGAACTTCAGTCGCCAGGTGCCCGGTGCCAGGCCGCTGAGGGTAGCTCCGCCGCCCTGGGCCATGGCGTGGCACTCGTTTTCATCGCCGCCGCTCGCCTCTCTTCCGCTGGCATCCAAGCTGCGCTGGCCGCTGATAAAGACAGCACCGACGGCCGAGTCATCGGCGGCCACGATGTGCAGCTCCAGTGTCCCGCCCTCTGAAAGGCGCAGGTCGGGAAGGGTGCTCGTGCGTCCCTCGCTCACGGTGACCGGTTCCAGGGCGGCGCTGATCCAGCTCCCGCCGGAGGCGCTGACCAAGAGCGGCTGGCCCGGGCGCACGCCGCGCAGGCGGTAGCCGCCGTCCGCGGCACTGCGTACGGTGGCCAGCGCCCCACCACCGCCGACGAACTGCATGTCGCCCGTGTCATCCGAGCTGGCGGAGATGGCAAACAGGGCCCGCTGGCTGTCTTCTCCCTGCGCCGCCACGGTGACCACGAGCCCCGGGAGGCCCCGGCCGGCGGAGTCCGTGACGCGCCCCTCCAGGGCCGTCACGATCAGGTCCAGATCGAAGCGTTGCTCGCCGAGAGCCACGGCGAGCTCACGCCGGGCGACCATGGAGCGCGTGGCGTGGCGCACCTCCAGGATCCAGTCTCCGGGTTTCAGCTGGCCCAGACGAAAGGCCCCGCTGGCATCCGTCTGCACTTCGTTGCCGCCGAAGCCGGGCATAAAAAAAGCCTGCGCGTCGGCAGCGTCCCGCTGCAAGGAGACCAGCGCTCCCACCAGGGGTAGCCCCTCCTCCGTCACAACCCCCGACAGGGCGCCCCGGGGCTCTTCCCGGAGCACGATGGAGACGGTCTCTCCGGCCACCACGTTGGCCTGCACCCAAACATCCGAAGCGCTTTCCGAATCCACGAACGCCACAAATGACGAGGCTCCAGCCCGGCTGGACTCCAGGCGGAACTCATGCACCCCGGGCGACAGGTGGGCAAACCTCGCCAGGCCAGTACTGTCGCTGTCTTCCCGCTCCCATCTGGCGGAAAAGAGACTGCTCCCGCCATCCGACGCGGCCTGCCGTCGAGTCCTCACTTCACGCCCGGCCAAGGGCTCCCCGGCGCTGCCTTGCACGTTGACCTCCACAGTCCCCCCGCGCCCGAGCTCGACGGCGATCTCCGTCACACCACGAGCGGGAAGCTGCACGCCCTCCACCAGGCGGCGCGCGTATTCCCGGGCGCTGACCTCAACTTCACAGGTGCGCCCCGAAAACGAGGTAAGCTCGACCACGCCCTCCCTGTCGGTGCGACCTTGAACATTCTGGCGCCTGGCCGGCGCCAGGTCCGCTGGCAGTTCGCCAAAGATCTGCGCGCCGGGATCTTCCGCGGGCCTGAGCATCACCCACGCGCCCCCCAGCGGCTCCCCACTCCCTCGCCCGGTGACCGTCACGCGCACCAGGCCCGCCGGAGTCAAGCGCAGCTCCCCCAGGTCCAGTTCTCCGGCCCCGTCCAGGCGAATACTCCCGCGCTTCCAGAGTTCATAGCCCAAGGCATCCACGCTCAGCTCCAGGGTCTGCCCGGCCTCCCGGGGACGCAGGCCGCCCAGGCTGAAGCGCCCGTCCGGGTGCTCGCGCCGCAGCTGCCCCTGCCCATTCCGGTCCCGGATGCGCGCCCCCCCGGCCCGCGCGCTGACCTCGTACTCCAACAGCGGCTCGCCGCTCGTAGCATCCACCACGCGCCCGCGGATGAGCGTCTCCCCGAGCCACTGGAGCTCCACGCGGGCTTCCCCGGCGGGCACCTCCACGGTACGTGAGCGGCGCGTGTCCCCAGCGGGCTGCCCCCCGCTGGCCAGGCGCGCGTAAACGCGCCAGCCCCGATCCGAGCGCAAGCCCTCCAGCAGAAACTCGCCGCTGCTAGAAACCGGCGCCGTGCGCCTGGCCAGGGAGGGGTCCGCCGTTTCAGCGGCCATCTCCGCCATACTGCCCGCCGAACTGCGCGCCGGGTGCGCACGCACCTCAAGCCCCTGGCCCTCACCCGGCGGAATGCCAATCAGCTGCCCGCTGAGGGCCAGGGACTCCACCAGGACGATCTCGATTCCGTTCACCTGCTCCCCCGGTCGGGTGGTCGTGCCACTGGCGGCGCCCGTGGGATGTCGCTCGGAAACGGCGCGCAACTCCCAAGCCCCGGCCGGCAAGAGGTCCACGCGAAAGCTACCGTCGGTGGCGCTGTGCCCCGCGGGAATCCCCGTCGCCGGCCCGTCCCAGGGCAAGCGCACGCTCGTCGGCACGCTTTCCAAGCGCGCCCCCTCCACGGGCGTGCCCAGGTGGTCAAGCACGCGCCCGGTCAATACCACCGCCGCTGCGAGGCGCACCTCACCCCAGTCGCCGGTGGGCAGTTCCCGCAGGGGACGCTGCTCGGAAAAGCGCGCCAGCCCGGCGGCCGACACAGCCAGGCGCGGCTCGCCCAAGCCCGCCCGCAGGGGCAGCTTGAAGTGGCCGTCGTCGGCACTCACGGTCATTTCCACGGCGCCCACTCCCCGCTCCAGCTTCACCTCCAGGGGCAGCGGGCTGGCGAGGCCCCCTGGCCCGCCCAGGAGTACGCGAGCCCCGGCCACCGGGACGCCCGCGGCATCCGTGACGCGCCCGGTGATGTGCGCCGGACGCTGGGGCTCGTCCCCGGTGTCCTGCTCGGCCTGCGCAGCTCCCTCCTCCGCTGCCCGGGTCTCAGCGGGCAAATCCGGCGCGCCGCCGGCCGCCGGCCCCGGGGCCCGGGGGCCGGCGAGCTCCGCGGCCCGGGGGCTCAGCGCCCCCTCGGCCTCCAGCTCCCCGGAAGCGAGCTCGGCGCCCCCCGGGTTGCCGGCCAGGCGCAGGCCCCAGCAGGCCAGGGCGACACCCAGGGAGAGAATTGCGAGGAAAGCCAGCAGTTTGCGCATGGGGATCTGTATCTGGTTCCTGGGGTAGAGCAGCGCTAGCTGGCCCCCTGGTGCGCTGCCTGGGCGCCCCAGCGGACAGCGAATCTGCCGCGGGCGGACTGCCGGACATTCTACTCGCGCGGGTGGCTTGGACATACGACGTCTCGCCGGCGGCCGTCTCACCGGGGCGAACTTGCACGAAACCCCAGCCCTTGCTCTCATAGGGGGCGGTTCCCAACCACCGAGCGCCAGGCTGCCCCGCTCACGCGGCTAGGCCTGAGTCGCCCCTGCGCCTCGGCCGCTCGCAGACCAACAATCTGAAAACACCATGCCCCACCGCCCAGCTCCAGTCCGCACACCTGCACAGCGCCGACTGGCTCCCCTCGCTCTCTGCCTCCTGGCGCTGCTCGCGGGCCTGTCACTGGCAACACCCGCCTCCGCCCAAGCCCCCAAACCGGGCGACTACTACGAGGACGACAGCCTCTATGGCTTCAAGGTCAAGACGCCCAAGGGCTGGGCCACAATCCCTCCGGCCCCGGACGACGGCAACCTGATCCTGAAGTTCGATCCGGCCAACACCAAGTACATCTTTCTCTCCCCGGAAGAGACCCTGTTCCTGCACACCTGGCTGCTGAAGTTCGACCGGCGCCCGGAGGCCGCTCCGGAGAAAGGCAAGTACCTGCGGGTGGACAAGGACCTGCCGACCTGGATCAAGAAGCGCGTCGCTGGAAACGGTTTCAAGCTCGAGCAGGAGAAGGACTACAAGCTCAGCAAGATCGAATCGACGGAGTACATCTATGCTGGGAAGAAGGGTCAGGAGGAGGTGAAAATCTACGCCATGCTCTACCGCCTCGAACCGCAGGTGGATGTGGCCTATGTGGGCATCGGCCCCGGCGAGAAGAAGAAGTGGAGCAAGTGGGAAAAGGCTTTCCGCTCCTTGGCAAAGTCGTCCTTCAAGAAACTGGAGGTCAAGCGCAAGGAGGCCACGAAACCCGCCGGAGGCTCATTACGCGATCGCAAGCGCGTCAAGCTCCAGGATCATGTCAGGACGCTGGGCTCCGAGTGGGAGCTGCTGGAGACACCCAACTACTTCGTCCTGACATCCAACCCGGACAAGCGCTTCAACAAGGAACTGACCCAACGCCTGGAGGCCATTCGCAAGATCTACGAGGCGGACTACCCCCTGGAGAAGGCGCTGGCGGCCCGCGAGGCGCGCGCCAAACTCAAACTGGAAGAGAGCGAGGATGCGCCGGACCCCAACGCCACCACGGCCGCCCCCGCCGACCCCATGGAGCAGTCCAAGACCAGCGTGGTGCGCGTCTGCAAGGATGAGTCCACCTACCAGAGCTACGGTGGGCCGGGCGGTTCCAACGGCTACTGGAACTGGGTCGACGAGGAGCTAGTGGTCTACGACGCCAAGGCCACGCGCGGCCGCTCCGCCACCTGGGGCACGCTCAACCACGAGGCCTTTCACCAGTACATCTTCTACTTCTACGGGAACATCAGCC
>DASCNH010000064.1:0-5463 GCA_036011365.1 Planctomycetota bacterium
CACCCCCACCCATTAACATTAAGGAAGCCAACCACACCAGGAAACCACACCCCACGGGAAGACCACACCCCCCCAAGCGTCCCCGCAGCAGCCACAAAACCCACTCCCACAGCCCAGGCCCCCTTTGACTCCCCCCCCAGGGGGATCTAGAGTCCGCCCTGACCGCTCCGAGCGATCCTAACCCGAGCCTCTCCAACGAGATAGCCCAACCGCGCACCCCCGAGCCCATGCTGACGCTCCTCCTCTCCCTGTCCCTCGCCCTGCCCGCCACCCCCGCCAAGCTCCCCGGCCAGGACGGCGCCGGTCCGCCCCCCTTCCAAGATACGGGGGACGCCTATGTGCTGAACTTCGCCGAGCCGGACCGGGCGGACACGGGCATGACGCTCCAGGACTTCGTCAAGGTCTGCCAGGAAGCCACGGGCATCAACTTCACCTATGGCGAAGAGACCGCCGGGCTGCTGGAGGCCGGCCACCTGCGCATGTACGGGGAGAAGCGCATCGCCAAGGAGGACTTCTACACGTTCTTCCAGATCATGATGATCATCAATGACTTCGTGTGCTCGAAGATCGGGCCCGAGCACATGGCGGTGGTGGTCATCGAGAGCATGAAGACTGGCCAGAAAGGCAACATCCGCAAGGACGCCATCCATGTCATGCCGGAAGAGGTCGAGGCCTTTGCCGACCAACCGGCCACCATGATCACGACAGTGGTGCACCTGCCCAATACGGATGTGCGCCAGCTGTCCAACTCCATGCGCCAGATGTTCCCGGACCCGAACACCCAGCAGATGATCGCCGCCGGAAATACCAACAGCGTGATCCTGACGGGCTTTGGCAGCAATGTGGCGGCTCTCTACCGCATGCTTAAGTTGGTGAATGACGCCTCGGCCACGGAAGCCGTGGTGCCGGCCTTTGAGGTCATTCCCCTGGAGTTCGCGTCGGCGGATGAGCTCTCCGAAACACTCGAGCAGCTGCTCGAGGCCAGCCGACGGGTCGTTCAAAACACCCAAGGCAAACCCGCGCAGGGAGCCACCGCCCCCCTGCGCCAGGGCCAGACCGAGGCGAAGATCATGATCGATCCGCGCACCAACTCACTGCTCGTGATGTCCATGCCCGAGGACATGCCGCGCATCAAGGAGCTGGTGGCCCGCCTCGATGTGGAGGTCCAGGAGAACGAACGCTCCTACCACATCTACAACCTGGACAATGTTCAGGCATCGACCCTGGCAGATGTGCTCAACGGCTTCCTGGACGATGCCTCGCGCGTGGACACGGGCAGGCCCGGCGGCGCCGTGCCGGCGCAACGCCAGGGGGCCGGTGGTCGCGCCAACAGCACCACTGACTTCGTGGTGGTGGCCGACGAGGAGACCAACTCCTTGCTGATCGCCGCCAGCCGCACGCGCTACCAGGAGGTGCTGGCCCTGATCGACCGCCTCGACCGGCGCCAGGACCAGGTGCTCATCGAGACCGCCCTGGTGGAGCTCTCCGGCCAGGACCTGCTCGATGTGGGTGTCGAGCTCGGTGGTGCCAACCTGCCCGACGTCGGCGAAACCGGGGGCTTCGGCCTGACCAGCTTCGGGCTCTCGACGCTGACCGATACGGATGGCGACGGCCTGCCCGATGCCCGCGTGCCCAACACCAGCCAGGGCGTCATGGCCGGCATTCTGGACGGCGACGATTTCTCCATCCCCCTCTTGCTGTCCCTCTTCGAGGAAAGCCGCCACGCCAACATCCTGAGCCGCCCCTCGGTGCTGGTGAACAACAACGGCAGCGCGCGCATTGAATCCAAGGACTCCCAGCCGACCACGACCATCACGGGCCTGACCGGTGGCGTCGGCGGCCAGACCCAGGAGACCTTCAACGAGTATGTGGAAGCGGGCATCATCATGGAGATCTCTCCCTCGATCAGCGCCTCCAACTACCTGCGCCTGAATATCAGCCTGCAGATCTCCACCTTCCTGGGCACCGTGACCGGCAGCATTCCGCCCCCCAAGGCCGAGCGCAACATCCAGACCACGGTCAACGTTCCCAACGGCGACACGATGGTCATCGGTGGCATCGTCACCGACAACGTCTCCCAGCAGACCGTGGGCGTACCCTTCCTGCGTGACCTGCCCCTGATCGGCAGGCTCTTCGAGCGCAACACGGACCAGGAAGACAAGACCACCCTCTACTTCTTCGTCACTCCGCACATCATGCGCGACGCGGACTTCGCCGACCTGGCCGAGTACTCCTTCCAGCGCAAGCTCGAGGCGGCGGACTCCATCGGCGCCGATCGTATCCAGACCCTCGACCCGTCCTTCGGTCAGGAGCCCGGAGCAAACGACATCAGCGGTTTCGACGTGCCCCTCTATACCAGCCCCGAACGCGGCGAGATGAACGGACCCGAGGTGGGGCTTGAAGCCGCTGAGGTGAGCGAGCGCCTGGACGAGGCCCAGGCCGCGCCGCCCGCCTCCGATGACGGAGGCGACCAGAAGTGACCAGCATCGGTGAGCTCCTGGTGGCCGCCGGCCTGAGTGCCGCGCGCCTGGAAGAGTGTCGCAAGATCTCGGCCGAGTCCGGCGAGTCCTTGGACCGCGTGATCCTCCAGAAGGACTACCTGCCCGACGCGGACCTGCTGCAGGCCTACGCCAACCTCCTGGGCTATGAATTCCAGGAGGTGCTCGAAGGCTCCCCGGTGCCGACGGACTTCGTCAATACCGTGCCGGTCCACTTCGCCCGCAACTACAACCTGATCGCCCTGCAGGAGGGCTCCAACGGCGTCCTGCGCGTGGCCACCTGCGCGCCGCTGGACCCCCTGCCCATGGATGACCTGGCGGCCATCGTCGGGCGTCCCGTGGAACCGGTGCTGGCCCCACGCCTGGAAATCACCTCGCTCATCGCCCGCGCCTATCGCCACAAGGCCGACGGTGTGGACGAGGCCCTGGCGGATGTGGCCGAGGACGGCGACATCGCCACCCTCGCCAGGGAGATCGACGAGGCCGAAGATGTGCTCGACGTCTCCAACAAAGCGCCGATCATCAAGCTGGTCAACACCATTTTGTTTCAGGCCCTGAAGATGCGCGCCTCGGATGTGCACTTCCAGTCCTACCCGGACCGCCTGCAGGTGCGCTTCCGCATCGACGGCATCCTCTACGACATGGATCCCATCCCGCGCCGTGTGCAGGACGCGGTCGTCAGCCGCGTCAAGGTCATGGGCAAGATGGACATCGCCGAACGGCGCCTGCCCCAGGACGGGCGCGCCACCATCCGCATCGGCGACGGCGAGGTCGATGTGCGTATCAGCTCGATCCCCACCACCAACGGTGAGCGCATCGTGATGCGTCTGCTCGACAAGACCGCCAAGCTCTACCACCTGCACGAGATTGGCCTGTCCGAAGACAACCAGGTCATTCTGCGCGACGCCCTGACCTTCAACCACGGCATTGTCCTGGTCACGGGCCCCACGGGGTCCGGCAAGACCACCACGCTCTACGCCGGCATGAGCGAGCTCGACACGACCAGCAAGAACGTGTTGACCATCGAGGATCCGGTGGAGTACTCCCTGGCCGGCATTAGCCAGGTGCAAGTCAATACCAAGAAGGGCCTGACCTTCGCCTCCGGCCTGCGCTCGTTCCTGCGCCAGGACCCGGACGTCATGATGGTGGGTGAGATTCGTGACCTGGAGACCGCCGAAGTGGCTATCCGGGCCGCCCTGACGGGCCACCTGGTCTTCTCCACGGTACACACCAACGACGCCCCCTCGACCATCACGCGTATGGTGGACCAGGGCGTGGAGCCCTACCTGGTAGCAAGCTCGCTAGTGCTGGTCATCGCCCAACGCCTGGTGCGCACCATCTGCCCGCACTGCAAGGTTGCGAGCGCCGTGACCGACGAGGACGCCGCCAAGCTGCGCAAGGTCGGCATCGAAGAGGCCGCCATGGAGGGCCAGGTCTACAGCGGCCGCGGCTGCGAGGAGTGCTTCGAATCAGGCTACGCCGGGCGCACGGCCATCTATGAGTTCCTGACGGTGGACGAGGTCCTGCGCACCCAGATCATGGACGGCGTGACCGCCGCGGAGATGAAGCGCAGCGCCATCGAGCGCGGCATGATGACCCTGCGCGAAGACGGCCGGCAGAAAATCGTCAGTGGCTTGACCACTGCGGACGAGGTGCTGCGCGTAACCCAGCTGGACATCGACTAGGCGAACGCCATGCCCATCTTCCAGTACAAAGCCTTTGCCTCCGGGGGGGGCGCCGTGGCCGGCGTGGTGGACGCCGACACGGTCCAGGGTGCCCGCAGCAAGCTGCGGCGACAGAATGTGCTGGTCAGCGAAATCCACGAGCTCGCGGGCAGGGGCCAGCGCAAGCGTCAGCCGGGTACGCGCTCCAACCCCCTCACTGGCTGGCTTTCCGCCCTGCGCGAGCAGCGCGCCGCCCAGGCCACGCCCAGCGGGCGCGACCTGGAAATCCTGGCCGGTGTCACGCGCCAGATGGCCACCCTTTTGGGCTCCGGTATCCCCCTGGCCGAAACACTGACGGCCATTGTCGAACAGGCCGAACAGCGCAGCGTTGAGACTCGCTTCCGGCGCATCCGCGAGGACATCAACCAGGGCTTCTCCCTGGGCGACACCCTGGAACGCCACCCGCAGATGTTCCCGGAACTCTACGTCAACATGGTGCGCGCCGGCCAGGCCACGGGCAACCTGGATGTGGTCTTGAGCCGCCTGGCTGATTATCTGCAGGCCCAGCGCGCCCTGCGCCGCAAGGTCACGTCGGCCCTGACCTACCCCCTGATGATGATCAGCATCGGCCTCCTGGTGGTCAGCATCCTGATGACCAAGGTGGTCCCCAAGATCACCGCCATGCTGGAAGACACGGGCCAGACCCTGCCGCCCCCCACCAAGCTCCTGATCGCCATCAGTGATATGTTTGTCAACTACTGGTGGGTCGGATGCCTGATCATCGCCGGCTTGTCCTTCGCCATCGAGCGCATCTACCGCCACAGCGACGGCGGGCGGCTGTTCATCGATGCCAACCTCTTGAGGCTACCGGTGCTCGGGGACCTCTTGCGCAAGCAGGCCGTCTCGCGCTTTGCGCGCACCTTTTCGACCCTCCTGCGCAGCGGTGTCAACGCCATCCAGAGTCTGGAGATCACCGGCAAGGTGGTCGGCAACCGGGTGCTCTCCGATGCTGTAAACCATATCCGCGAACGCATTCTCGAGGGCACGGACATCTCCACGCCCCTGCGCAAGACTGGGGCCTTTCCTCCGGTGGTCGGCTACATGGTTTCTGTGGGCGAACAGTCCGGCGAACTCGAGGACATGCTCGACCGCGTGGCCACCGCCTACGACGAGGAGATCGACGTGGCCACCGAACGTATGACGGCCCTGCTTGAGCCTATCCTGATAGTGATCCTGGCCGGTGTCGTCGGCTACATCGTCTATTCCATCGTCCTGCCCATCCTGCAGGTCGGTCAGTTCCA
>DASCNH010000065.1:0-5110 GCA_036011365.1 Planctomycetota bacterium
GGACCGGGTCACGGACCGGGTCACGGACCCGCGCGGTGAAGCCTTCTGGGCGCTGACCACCTTGGGCCGCATGGCAGTCGCTCCGAAGGCGGCCTTCTCCGCCGTCGCCGGGGCCGGGTTGCCACGCCAGTTGCTGGCGGCGGGGACCGCACCATCATGACGCGCAGCGCGGGCCGCCGCGGCCAGAGCCGGATCCCCCGGGAGCCCGGATCCGCGCGGCGCCGCGTCTCCGGTCAAGGCCGCCGCGCGCTCGTGGCCGGCCTGCTCCAACTCCAGCCAGTTTTTTTTCACCGTGGCCACGCGCTTGATGTTCACCAGGTGGCGCGCGCTGATGTTGTCCGAGGTGATGTTCCCGGCCTGGGGACCGCAGCCCAGGCTGACCGACGGCACCAAGCCCGTGCTGTAGCCCACGGCACCCATGGAAGTCGGTCCGTTGACGACGATGCGGCTGGCAGGCTTCTCCAGGGCCCAGGCATCGATCACACTGCGATCGCTGGCGTGCAATCCGATGGTGTGGCCCAGGCCACCGTACTTCAGCAACTCGATGCTCGTGTGGCAGCCCTCCTCCCAACCGTCGACGCGGTGCACGGAGAGCAGCGGGCAGAGGATCTCGATGGAGAGCGGCCAGTCCGGGCCGACGCCGCCCTGGGGGGCCAGCAGCACGGTGGTGGTCTTGGGCACGCTGAAGCCGGCGGCTTCCGCGATGCGCCAGGGATCCTGGCCCACCACATCGGCATTCATGGCACCGCCCCGGTTGCAGTACTCGCCGAGCTTCGCGACCTGGCTGTTGCAGCACAGGTGCGCCCCGCGTTCCTGCATCAGGGTCAGGAACTTGTCGGCGATGGGCTCATCCAATACCAAGGCTTGTTCCGAACAGCAGAAGGTGGCGTTGTCGAAGCTCTGGCTGGTGACCACATCCCGAGCCGCCCGGGCCAGGTCCGCCGTGCGGTCCACGAAGACCGGCACATTGCCCGGGCCCACGCCGTAGGCGGGCTTGCCGGAACTGTAGGCCGCGCGCACCAGGCCGGCGCCTCCGGTGGCCAGGATCAGGGCCACATCCCGGTGCCGCATCAGGGCTCCGGTGGATTCAATGGTCGGGTTGGCCAGTACATTCACCAGATCCGGCGGGCCACCCACTCGCTCCAGGGCGCGGCGCATGACCTCCACCGCTTCGGCGATGCACCGCCGGGCCCGCGGGTGGGGACTGATCACGATGGAGTTGCGCCCCTTGACCGCGATCAGTGCCTTGAAGATGGCGGTCGAGGTGGGGTTGGTGGTAGGCACGATGCCAGCCACCACGCCCGATGGGACTGCCACCTGGGTGACGCCAGTTTGCTCATCGTGACCGATGACACCCACGGTGCGTTCATCGCGGATCGAATCCCAGGTCACCTCCGCCGCGAAGATGTTCTTCAGGATCTTGTAGTGCACCCGGCCGACGCCCGTTTCCTCCACGGCCAGACGCGCCAAGTCGTGGGCGGCGGCCGTCGCCGCATCGGCCAGGGCCTGGCACAGACGGTCCGTCCCCGCCTGGTCGTATTTGACCAGTGAGGCGCTGGCCGCCTTGGCGCGGGCCACCGCGTCGCGCACCTCCTGGAGGGCGCGCAGGTCCGGGTCGATCGGAGCCACGGGTAGCTAGCCGCCGCTGCCTACTTCTTGGCCGGTACCGGTGTCATGGCCGGCAGGATGGCGTCCAGCTGATCGTGGGGACGCGGGATCACATGCACGCTGACCAGCTCACCCACCCGGCGGGCGGCGGCGGCGCCGGCATCCGTGGCGGCCTTGACAGCCCCCACCTCACCTTTAACGAAGAATGTGACGAAGCCCGCCGTCACCTTCTCGCGGCTCCAGAGCTCCACCATGGCCGCCTTGACCATGGCGTCCGCCGCCTCGATGGCTCCCACGAGCCCCTTGGTTTCCACCATCCCCAGTGCCATTTGTTTCATCGCTAGTCGTCCTGTGCTTTACGGGTCGGAAAGTCCGCCGAACGGGGCATCTGTCCCCATTGGCCGTTGTGGCGGCAAGTCTATGGCCGTGCGGGGCCGAATGCCATCGACTGACTACGAGGAAGGGGAATGAATGGACGTCAAGCAGAGGTTGAAGGGGCCTTGTCACCCACTTGCCACCCTTTCCCAATCCGGAATCAACCCTGCGGGCTAGTTCGGCGGCAGGGCGCGGTTCCCCAGGAAGACGGAGGCTGGAAAGCCACCCGGTGCGCCACCGGGCGGCCGCACGGTGCGCTTCAGGGCCAAATCAAAAAGCAGCGGGTTGTAGTCGTAGATCTCGTTCAGGGCCTCCCGTTCGGCGGCGGTCAAGAAGCCCGCCCGCACCAGGGCCGAGGTCTGAAAGGCGATGTTGAGGGCTGGCAGGGGATAGTCGCTGCCGTGAACCAGACGCGGGTGCAGGTCCACCCGACGCAGGAGCGTTTCCAGGCCCTCGCCGTAGCGGTTTACCTGGGTCACGGCGGAGATCTCACCGAACAGGAGACCCCGGTAACGCTCCTCCCCCATCAGGCGCAGGAAGAGTTCGAAGCAGGAGACCTGCGGCCGGGCTGGATCGTCCAGGTCGATGGCCGTCCCCAGACTGCCGCAGTGGGCGGCGATGACCTTGACGCCGGCGTCGAGGGCGCGCCGCAGGCGCAGGGGATTGGCCAACTCCTGGTTCATCTCCGTGGCGAAGGCTTCCTCCTGGCCCACATGCACCAGGAGGGCCATGTCGTTGCGCACCAGGGCGGCGTAGAACTCGTCGCAGGCCGGGTCCGCCGGATCCATGCCCATGGAGTTGGGCAACCACTTCACCAGGCGCGCACCGCGGGCCGCGTAGGCCTCCAGCGTCGCCACGGCATCAGCCCGGTAGTGATGCACAGACACCGCCGAGAGGAAGATGGCCGGGTACTTGTCCACGAGCTGCCTGGCGTAGGCGTTGGGAACCTGGAAGGGGGTGCGTTCCCGGTCGGGCGCGCCCCCGGCATCGTAGGCGGCCTCGAAGGGCAACAGAAAAAAACGCGCCCCCGGCAGACCGTGCGCCGCCAGGTCGAGGAAGCGCGCGATGTAATCGTCATCGGCCCGCGGCCCCGCCTCCACACCGGAGGCGGACAGATAGGCGCGGTAGCGGAAGTAGTGCAGGGGGTGCAGGGGGGAGGTCATGTCCGGATGGACGCGACAGCCGTGGCCGCCCTCCTCCGTGCCGACGAGATGCACATGGAAATCCACGATACGCGCCGGATCGATTCCCTCCAGGGCGCGCTCCAGCACAGCGCGGGCCTGGGCGGAGAGCCCGGCCTTCATATCCGCCGGTCGGTACGCAGAGGCCCCGCCGACTCTATCCACAATGCAACCGCTACCCAGGTACAGGACGAGCAGCAGGCCCGAGGCCAGGAGGGCCAGGCGCCGCAGGCAGCGTCGCGGTCGCGGGCGCTCGGCGCCGGTGTTCAGCAGCTTTCCCATCAGGCCCTTGATGTTAGGCTCCGGGTGCTCTCTGCTCCAGCCGTGGAGCAGCCCACCCTGGAAAACGAGTCCGGCTCTGCGGATGCCACAGGAACGGAGCGCCGCGCTCGCCTGACCCTGGTGGATGCCACGCTGATGGTCATGGGCGGTGTCTTCGGCGTCGGCATCTTCTTCACGCCCCAGGCCGTGGCCGCCGCCCTGCCCCACCCGGGCGCCTTCCTGGGGGCCTGGGCCGTGGGCGGTCTGGTGGCCGTGGCGGGCGGACTGACCTTCGCCGAGCTGGCCGGCTCCTTCCCGCGCCGTGGCGGCGCCTTCGTCTTCCTGCACGAGGCCTTCGGCCCCTTCCCCGCCTTCCTGCTCGGCTGGCTGTGCCTTGGCGCCATCTCCACCGGCGCCATAGCGGTCATCACCGGCTTCTTCGCCAGCACGGTGGCGGGCCTGCATCCGGCACTGCTCGGTCGGGAAACCTGGATCGGCGTAGCCCTCATCTGCGGCCTGACCGCCCTGCACGCCACGGGCCTCAAGCACAGCGCCCTCTTTCAGAACGGCTGCATGCTGTTCAAGCTCGGCGCCGCCGGAGTCTTCCTGGTGGCGGGCCTAGTCTTCTTCCAGGCCCCCCCGGCCCCGGAGACCTCCGTCCCGTTCCCGCCCCTCTCCAGCTTCCCGCGCGCCATGCTCCCGGTGCTCTTCTCCCTGGGCGGCTACCAGCTGGTGACCGCCATCTCCCCGGAGGTGCGCCGCCCCCAGCGCACAGTCCCCCGCGCCCTGTTGCTCGGCATCGCCGGCGTACTCGCCGTGTACCTCCTGCTGAACCTCACCTGGCTGCGCGTCCTGGGCCTGGAAAACCTGTCCCTCGATCCCGGCTTCGCCACCGAGGTCGGCCGCCGAATCCTCGGCCCAACTGGTGAGGTCTTCCTGCGCATCTCCATGGCCATCTCAGCCCTGGGAGTCTGCACGGTGGTAACTGCCACCTCGCCTTCCTTCTACGTGGCCATGGCCGAACGCGGCCTCTTCTTCCGCCCCTTCGCCCACCTGCAGGCCACCACCGGTGCGCCCCTGAACGCCCTCCTCGTCCAGGCCGCCATCGCCCTGACCTACTTCCTGCTCGGCGGTGCCAGCGAAATCCTGGAGCGCACGGTCTTCCCCGAGTGGATCCTGAACGCCCTCATCGGCTGCTCTCTCCTGAGCCTGCGCCGCCGCCGGCCAGACCTGCCGCGCCCCTTCAAGAGCCCCGCCTGGCCCCTGTTCCCGCTCATCTACACGCTCGCCGCCCTGGCTGTGGTCAGCGGTAACCTGTTGACGAGCTCCTGGTCCGTGACCGGCACCGGAGTGCTGCTGACCCTGGCCGGCGCCCTGCTCTACCTGCCCTGGCGCAGGCGCGCCCGGGGTCCCGTTGGGAGCTAGGGCCGAGAACCGTCAATCGCAGAAGGTGATCTCCCCGGCGTCGGAGGAGATGAAGGGCTCGGACGGGCCGCTGTTTCCGGCGCGGTACCAGGCTTGGAAGCGCCAGGTGGAACCCGCACTGATGGCGCCGGGCGCTTGGGGCGGAGCGTCGTAGTCGACGGCCTGGCTGGCCATGCCCTGGCTCCGCCGTTCATGCTTGGGAGGGGGCGAGGAGTTGGCGGCGGCTGCTCCACTGTCAGATGGGCAAACTGGCAAACGGG
>DASCNH010000066.1:0-3661 GCA_036011365.1 Planctomycetota bacterium
ATGGTCAACTCCTCCGTGTCCGCTTCCAGGCGTACCAGGACTTCGAAGGCTCCGCGGGCCTCCGCAAGCCAGCTCGCGTCCCAGTTGTCGGCTGCCGGGGCCCCGCCCCGGTCTTGGCCAGCGGCGGCAGGCGCGCGACGACGGCGCCTCAAGGCGCTGTTCAGACGTTCGTGGCGGTTTTCGACAAAGAGCGTCAGCACTCTTGCCACACCGAGGTCCTGGGCTCCGGCGGGAATCTGCTGCGCGGTCTTGATGGCCAGCTGGCGGGCCTGTTCCGTTTCACCGCCGCTGAAGTACGCCAGGCACAGCAGGGCGTCGGCACGCCATCTGAGGTGCGCGTCTCCCGCACGGGCTGCGCTGGCCAGCTCCATGGCGTCTTCCCGCATGAGAGCCGCCGAGCGTCGGGCCGTGTCCGGGTGCAGGGCCAGCTCCAGGAAGGCCGTGGCCAGATCCAGTTGCCCGGCGTGGTCAGCGTGTCCGCCAGCTCCCGCGTGGGCCGTCTCGGCCGTGCCCGTTCCCGGTGCGCCCCCAGAGGGGGGAGCATCTGCGGGGAGGCGCTGGGCATCCACTCTATAGGCCAGGCGGGCGCTGAGTTCGTCCACGGTAGCCGTGCTCTGCGGGAGGGCGGTCCAGTCCGCGGGCCGGAAGTCGTTCCCGGTGGAGGGAGCGTCACGGCCCAGGGCCGCCAGGGCCCGGGCCAGGGTTCCCGCACGGGGGACAGCCAGGGCCAGCCGCTCCAGGGCCGTGATCAGCTGGGCTTCGCGCTCTGCACTCACGCCCAGGCGCAGGGCCAGGGCGATCAGGTCAACGGCTTCCGGGGAACTCTCCCGGGCGAGGATGTCCAGGGCCAACTCACGCTCGGCGGCCTCTGGGCTGGAAAGGGCCAGCCGCACAAGTGCCAGCGGGTTCAGGTCTGGCAGTTCGGCCAGGCGCGTGAGCACGCGCCGACGCAACAGGCTGTCCCCGGAGCGGAAGGCGGCCTCGACTTCTTCGCGGTCCGCCGAGTCCGTGCTGGCGAGGCGCTCCAGCAGCGTCAGATCTCCGCGATCACGCTGGGCCGGCGGAGGGTCCTGCGCGATGCGCTCCTCAATTGTGTTGAAGACGCTCTGGGTGTCCAGGGCGTAGTAGATGTCGTAGGTCTCCGTGCCGTCGAGCTCCACCGCCACATGGCGAGGGGCCACCCGCTGTCCCTCGAAGTACTCCTCGTACAGTTGCGGTTCGATGGCGATGTGTTCGCCGCAGGTGACCGTGCCGAAGCGCGGACAGGGGATGCGTGTGCCGTCCTCCTCATGGTCCCGGGGGGTATGCCTGTAGACCGAGGCGATGACGGTCACATAGGGGGCGTAGAGGGCGGCGATGGCCGGATCCCGGTAGCGCACGCCGGCGTAGTGCTCGCTGGCGATCTCCCCGTCCATGTTGACGCACAGGAGCAGGGGGCGGCCGGTCTTCCGCGCCAGCTCGCGGGCATCGCTGAAGTCGCGCTGCCAGGGGATCAGGCAGGGGCGCGCCCAGTCCGCCGTGGTGGGTGCGGGCCACATCTGCTCCCGGGAGATGCCGGGGGCCTGGGCCTGGGCCGGAAGCTGGGCCAGGGCCAGGCAGGCCAGGGCGGAGAGGCAGCGCCGGGGGCCATGGAACCGACTGGGGATCCGGCTCGGGAACCGGCGGGCGCTGCGGACGGAATGGCTGAGCATGGGAACGAGGCTAACACGATCCGGCCGGGCGGAGTGGGGACAACTGGCTTGGGGTACCGGCCTCGCCAGGTGCTGGTCCGGCCCCCGGTCATGGAAGGCGAGGAGTATGCGGTCTGCCGCAGGCCAGGGCCGGGCACCGGCCCCCGGGGGTCCTCTTGTCCGGGCGACGGCCCTTGTCAGCCCGCCGCCAGGTGCTCCAGCTTGCGGCTTCGGGTCAGCGCCAGACTGGTGGAGGGCTGGTGGACACCGGCGGCCAAGCAGCGGCCGCAGTTGGGGCGCGCACCGGCCAGCAACTGCTCCCGAGTCAAGCCGGGCGCCCGGAGGTCTCCCGTGATCGTGAAGCTGCACCAGTTGCTGCCGAACAGGCACAGGGCGCAGGCCGAGCCCTGTGCGTAGACCGGGACGCGGTGACTATCCTGGCCGAGCTCCTCACGCAGCAGGCGGGAAGTCAGCTCCCGGGCCCGGGGCCCGAGGCTGTGGGTCTGGGGGGTGAGTGGGGAGCTTGCCGAGAGCCTGGTTTGGTCCCGCAGAAGGGAATGCGGTGAGCTGCGGGGAAGGAGGCCGGATCTCCGGATTTGGAACTGGGTGCCTGGGGGGGGGTAGAAGACTGATTATCCAAGGGCGACGCTTTCTCAAAATTTCCTGGGGCAAGCGGGGGAAGGCCGGTTGTTAGGACCCTCTCTTGGCACTTGGCGGGACCGTCTTCCAGGGGGTCGGCGCCCCAATGTTCCCGGGGAACGCGGCCGCGGGTGGTGATTGGAGGGATGCTCGGCGGTAGGCTGCCCCGGTGAAGACCAGTCGCCCCTCCCCAATCCCCTTCCTGGCCGGCCTGCCGCTGCTCCTCTCGTTGCTGGGAGGCTGCCAACTGGTCGGGGCCACCACCTGGAACCTCGACCAGCTGCACGAGCCCGATGGGCGCCATCGCCGGAAGGCCGAGCTCGAGAGCCATCTGGGCTTTCTGCTGCGCCATTCCTTCGGGAAGCTCGGCGGGCAGTTCGGCGGCCGGGAGCCCGGGGATGCGGAAGGCGAGGGCGGGTCCCGGGATGACCCGGGGGCCGCGCAGCGGCCCTTGGACGCCAGCGGGGGCGACGACGGCGGCGGCGAGAGGGGGCGCGGCATGGGCGGCGCGAAGCCCTTGGCGGCTGCGGAGCGAGCCTGCTTCGTGGCCCTGGTTGACCTGGCCGCCTACGACTCCGCGGAGCCGCGCACGGCCGCCACCCAGGTGAGCTGGTTCGCACGCCTGGCAGTCGAGGATCCCTGGACCCTGTGTCGGGAGCGGAGCGTGTTGGAGCTGGGCGCACACGGGCAGCGGCTGGGACTCACCATGCTGGAGCTGGATGGCTTGCCCGAGGGGGTGGCGGCATCCGCTGCCCCGGACGTGGCCAACGCCCTGGCGGAGGTGCTGGAGGCTGCGCGGGGGGCGCGGGCCAGGGGAGAGAATGGTGACCTGGAAAGAGGCGAGCTGGAGGGCGCCTGCGCCCGGCTGGTGGCCCTGCCCCTGGATCTGGCCGGCGCCCGGCGGCTGCTGCGCGGCGTGTCCTTCCTGATCGGATCCGAGGCCCTGCACGGCGAGTCCCATGGGCTCCTGGTGGATGTTTCCCGGCACCTGCAGCGCATCTGCGTGGCCCGGGCCTTGGTGCTCGCCTTCCTCGATCCCGCAGGGCGGGTGCGGGCCGCAGCCCTGGAAGCCAGCGCGGTGGCCGTGGGGCCGGCCATCCTCGGCAACCTCATGCGGCAAGTGCGCTTCTTCCCGGAGGAAGTCGAGCGGACGCGACTCTACGGGCTGGTCGCAGAGCACGGCCTGGACGCCGCCCTGGCGCTGGCCACTGAAGAGCGCGGCGTGGACAGGGCCGAGCTGCTCCGCGAGCAGCTGTTGTTCCTGGCCCGGGAAGCGAGCAATCCGCGGAACTCCAGTCGCACGCGCAACGCGGCGCTGGTGGCCCTCGGGCGCCTGGCGCCGGAGGGGCCCG
>DASCNH010000067.1:0-21062 GCA_036011365.1 Planctomycetota bacterium
CAGGAGAGCCGTGAGGAACAGGCGCGTCTTGGTAATCACTTGGTTGTGTCGTCTTCGGTCGTTTGTGCGGGTGCCGTGCCCCAGCGGGGCAAGGTGGTGGGGTCGAGCTTGCCGGCCAGGACCAGGTCGCACTGGGCCAGGTAGCCGCGGGGCATGGTGATTGCTTCGCGAGGATCGGGGCCAATTGTCACGGCCTGTTCGAACCAACCGCGGGCCGTTTGGGGGTCGTTCTTGAGCGTCAGGTGGAGCACGCCCAGGTTCTGGTGGGCGTCGCCCCAGGCGTTGAGCAGGTTGTAGAGTTCGTCTTCATCGAGGGTGGCTTCGGCGCTGCCTTCAGCGCGGCCTTCCAGTTGTTGCTTGCCCAGTTCCACGGCGCGCAACAGGTAGCCCTCAGCGGTGGGCAGGTCACGCTGCAGGTAGTAGGTCAGTATCAAGCCGGTGTCGTTGACCACGCGCACATCCTCGGCGGAGAGGCGCGCCGCGTTCACATAGGCGGCGTAGCTGCGCTCCATTACTTCCCTGGCCCGGGCCAGGCGGGCCAGGCCTTCATCGACCTGCGCCTTGGCCACAGCCTGATCCGCCGGTGTCGGCGCTTCGCGCGCAGCGCGCAGCGCCACGTGCAGCCGGGCCTGGACGCTGGTCTCCAGGGCGAAGGCGTAGTCGCGGTTGAAGAAGCCTGCGTTGTTGGCCCACTCCGGATGCTGTGGGTCATAGGCGTGCAGGTAGTCGGAGATGGCGGCCGCTTGCTCCAGGCTCTCCAGGCTGTCGGCTTCCATCGTGCTGACGTTCACATCCTGGGCCAGGCGATCGACGATGAAGGAGAGGCCCATCAAGCCCGAGGGCAAACGTTCGCCCAACTGCCAGGTCAGGCCGCCTTCCTTGAGCTCCTCCATGGAGAGGAAGGCCCGCCGTGCTCCCTTCAGATCATCCGCGTGATAGAGGGCATAACCGAGACCGTTGCGACAGGTAATCTCCCAGCCCACACACTCCTCGGCGAAGGCGTTGTCGGTCTCGCGACAGCGCCGAAAGGCCGCTTCCGCCCGGCGAAAGAGCTCGGCTCCGCCCTGGCTGTCTTCGAGGGTTTCGAGGGCGCTCCAGAAGGTCTCCGTGCCGATCAGGCGCAGCAGGATGGCCTGGCCCGGGCGTTCGGCGGCCAGCTTGCCGTAGAGTTCGAGCAGGCGCGCGCGCCCACCGATCTCCCGGCCCACGGTGGCCAGGCGCTCGAGCAATGCGGGGTCAGCGGGGCGCACGGCCAGGCCACGCAGCAGGGCTTGCAGCGTGTCATCCAGGCGGCCGGCCCACTGGTAGAGGTTGGCCAGTTGAAGATAGGCCCATGGATTCGCCGGGCGGGCCGCCAGCGTGGCCATCAGGTTGTCCTCGGTCTCCCGGAAGAGCGTCTCCCGCGATGCCTCCAGGAGCCCTTCGCCGGTGGCCAGCCAGGCGCGGAAGGCGGCCTCCGCCAGGACGCGCGAGGGCAGGAGCTCGTCGCCTGTGGCGGGGGCTTGGCCCTCGGCCAGGGCGGCGCCGCGCCGGGCCTGCTCCAGGGCATCCAGGGCCAGGGCGCCCCGGCGCTCGGGGTCCTGGGAGTAATCGAAGCCCAGGCGCGAGGCGCGGCTGGCCGCCAGCCAGGCCCGGGGAACGTCGTGGAGGCGCGCCGCCTTTACCAGGTTGGCGCGACCGTCCTCCAGAAAAAAAACGTCGTTGCCCGCGGTGCCGATGGCGAGGCAGGTTGTCCCGCGCCCGAGGAGCGCTTGCAGGCTGCGCCCGTCCAGGGCCAGGGCCCGGTCGAACTCCTCCAGGGCGTCCAGATGCTCTCCGGCGGCGACCAGGACGGCGGCCCGCTTCAGGTGGCCGGCCAGGATCAGCTTTCCCAGTTCCCGCCAGGCCCCTTCGAGCTCATTGGCATCCAGCAGGGCATGGATCCCGGCGAGGGGGGAGTTCGTCGGGTCGGATTGGGCTTCCGTGGCGACGGGGGTTTCCGGTGGGGCGGAGATCTCCGGGAGCTGGTCAGCCCGGGCGGCGGCCCGGGCGGCGGCCGGTTCATCGGCCGTGGCGGGGGCATTGGCGCAGGATGTAGCCAGGAGCAGGCCGAGGACGGGCAGGATTCCGGTCCGGGGGGCGGGGTCTCTATTAAAGGTGTGTCGAAGCATGGGCTTGTGGGGCGCCTTTTGGAGCGGAGCATTCTACCCGCGACCGGGCCTGGGTCCATCAGGCAGGCGCGGGGGCAGGCACGGGGACAGTGCTGGGGCAAGCGCTGGGGCCGGGAGCCCGGTCCAGCGGGCCGACCTGGTGCCCTTCCGAGGACGAACCGGGGCTGAGGTTGGCCCTGGAAGTAGCCCCCGGCGGTGCGGGGCACGGGATCTGCGCGTGCTTTTTGCTCCCGGGGCTGGTCCCGGAGCCCAGTTCCGGGAAGATAGGCGGGCCTCGACCGTCCCGAACCACAGCCCCATGCCCTCCCGTCGTCTCAGCCTCTGTTTGGCGCTCCTGTCCCTCTCCCTCAGCGCCTGCGACAGCCCCCTATGCATTTATACGCCCAACGGCTGCCAGCCCGGCGGCGGCGGCGGCGATCTGGGCTCCGGCAACCCGGCCAGTGTGCCCCAGCCCGGGGCCTGGGTCATGCAGGGCGAGCCGTCCCTGGTCGGCATGTGGCCCCAGGGCAGCACGGCCCACGCCTCCACGCCGGTGGTGTTGGAGTTCAGCGAATCCATGGCGCCGGAGACACTGCTCGGCGCCTTCGAGATGGTGGAGCTCGACTTCGGCATCCCCACGCCGATCATCGACCCTCCGCCGGTGCTGGGGGACGGTCGCCTGGTGCTGATTGTGCCCGTGGTTCCTCTCCAGGCGGGTTCCGGGTATGTGGTGCGCCTGCGCGGCGAAGCCCTGGTGACGGATCTCACCGGCCAGGAGTTACCCCGCAATGTCAGTGCCGACCTGGGCAGTTTTATTGTCTCCGTGGACGGTCCGGCGACGCCGCGCGTGCTGGCCACCTGGCCCTCCGAGGGCACCATCAACCAGGGCGAGACGACGGAGATCACAGTCGTCTTCGACCGTCCCATGGATGAGAACACCATCGATCTTTCCTCCTGGTTGGTGACCGTCGATGGCCAGGAACCGCCCTTCAATCCGGCGCCGGTGCCGCACACGATCATCGGTGGGCCAGTGCCGGTGCCCTTGACCCAGGCCTGGCGCTGGCGCAGCCTCGACGGCGAGGGTGAGGCCGTTTCTCTCGGGCGTGATGCCGATGTCCTCCTGACGCTCTCACCCAGCGGGGCCGAGATAGCCGACGGTGTCGGCGAGGTACTGGCGGAAAGTACCCTCGAATTCACGACCGCACCCTTCGGGCCGCCTTCTGCCATCACCCGCTATGTGGGGGCCGTGGCACAGGATGCCATCGGCCTCGACGACGTGAACGGCGTACTGCCCATCCTCACGGCGGAGTTCGACCTGATGCCGACGGTGGACGATGCGCTGCTGATCTACCTGTTTGGTGACGCGCCCACGGATGCTGGCGGCGGCCCGACGCGCACCATGGCCCTCTTCCGCGAGTTGACCTTGGACGGCACGGCCAACCCGGTGGAGATCATGCCGGAGATTCTGGACCTGCTCGCGGCGCCCGGTTCCCTGGATGGTCGCTTCGGCGATGGCGAGCTGGAGGTGGCCATGGCCATCAAGCGCGCAGGCGTCACCAGCCCGGTTGAACTGCTCGACACTGATGCGGCCGAGGCCGGTCGCCAGGGCGTTTGGTTTGACATGACACCCCCGGTGCTGGAGGGCTTCGGTCAGGAGGGCGCAGAGCTCTCGATCTTCAGTTCCGACCAGCGCGACTTCGTCCTGGTTGGCCACGCCGACGAGGAGATCCGCGCGGTGGAGGTGGTCTCCGACCTGGGTGGCAACGGCACGCTACCCAGCACCGTGGGCAGCGATGAGAAGGGTCTGTTCGTGGCGGCCCCGGTGCTCCTCGACATCATCGAGGCGACTGACCTGCCCCTGGAATTCACGGTCACGGTCTACGACCGGGCCCTGAACGCCAGCACCTCGGTCATCGGTCTCTTCACGCAGCTAGGGGCCAGCGGGCCTAATCCAGCGGCGGGCAGCGTGTTGGTTGAGGTGTTCGATTCCCTGACCATGGCGCCCCTGGACGGCGCCCTGGTGTTGGCCCAATCCGTGGATGGGGGCGTGGTCACGGACCTCGGCACGGCTTGGACGGATGCCGCCGGACAGGCGAGCATGCCCACCGCGCCGAGCGGCGAAACCCTGATCACCGTCGACAACCTGGGCTACCACCTGTTCAGCTTCCAGGATGTGCAAGCGGATCGCTTGGGAGTGCCCCTCTTGATGCTGGGGGCTCCGGTGGCTTCCGTCGAAGGCGAGGTCACGAGCAGCATCACCGTAAACCTCGCCACCCATGACAACTCCATCGCTGATACGCGCCTGTACAAGGACTCCGCGCCCTTCTTTGACGTGGACGCCTGTTCCTTCGATCCGCTCAACTTCGAATACGAGTGCTTCTTCGGGCCGGAGGCCGTGCGCGGCGGCGTCCTGGGAGCCCAGGTGATGCTCTCCGTGGATGGCGATGTGACCGCGGCCACCTTTAGTGCCGGAGCCTTCCTGAAGGCCGTGGACCTGCGCCTGCCGGCACGCGCTCTGCTCCCGGAAGAAGTGGAGGACAAGCAGATCGAGGTGGAGTCATTCCTCTCGGACATGGATCCGGAAGAGCAGGCCCTGGCCGTGGCGGAGCACGGACTCGATGTGTCCACCCTGGCGAACTTCAACTCCGGCGCTGCGCTTCTCGAACCGCGGATCACCGTCGAGGGCAATGCTCCGGGACATCCGCGTTCAGCGGTCATCGGTTTGGGGATCACTACAGAGCTCCCCGGGTTTCCAGAGAGCTGGCTGGTGCAGGCCGCCTACCCGGGGGCGGCTGATGGAGTTGTGGATGTGGGGGGGGATGAGCTCGGCAGCTGGATTACTTCCGGCACTTTTGATGGGGATCTCCTCTTGCGCTCGGAGTTGGCGGATGATTCAGGAAACCGGGTCGGAGCAAGGCCACGCCTGTCCCTGACCGATCTGTCCCTCTTGCCCCCGGATGCCGCGCAACTCTTGTCTCCAGCCCCTAGCTCCACCGTGGGCGGGACCTTCAACCTGCAGGTATCCGATGTGATCCTGGATGCCCACGCCCGGGGCGGCCTGGTGCGCGTGACCATCACGGACGACGGTGGCCGGGACTGGACCCTCTGGCGCCCCGATCCCAGCGGCGATCCGGCCTCGGTGGACTTCCATGTGCCGGACCTGGCGTCCGTGGGCGGCACGCCCCCGGCGGAGGGCAACCTCTCGGTCTCGATTTCGACCTGGGCCTGGCCTGGATTCGACGGGGGCAACTTCCTTTGGTCTGACTTGGAGCGCGAGCACGACCTCTACTCGCATTCCCTGGCTTTCACCTTGATCCAGGGCCCCTAGCCGCCGGTTTGGCGGTCAAGGGTGTGGGCCGTAGACTTGTTGGTGGATGGCCCCTGGGGTCCGTATAGTAGTCAGCACTTGAGTGGCCAGCGCCGGTCGTCGCCACTCCAGATCCACACCCCAGATTCACACCACCAGCCGGAGGTTCCCATGACCCTCTCCCGTCCCCAGATCACAGCCCTCTCCACCCTCGTCATCCTCCCCCTGTGCCTGTCCTGCGAGAGCACGGCCAAGCAACCGGACGTGCCTGCGGTGGCGGTCATGGACCACGCCGGTCTGCTGGCGGTCAGCCCCGCGGATATTGTCATCGCGCCGGTCCAGGATCTGAGTGCCGGCGCCGTGGCTCCGGCTGCGGACCTGCGCCGGGCCTTCCAGCGGGGCCTGGTCTCCCGCCGCTACAGCCCACTGGCCCTCGAATATGTGGACGCCCAGCTGGTTAATGCGGCCTTCGTGGCCGGTTCCCTGCGCGAGGAGGCGATCCTGGAAATCCGCGTGATGTCCTGGGATATGAGCCTCTGGGACCTGCACTCCGCGATCAGCGTGGCAGTGGAAGCGCGCCTTATGGATAGCGCGGACCCCGGTGGCGCGCCCCTGTGGGGAGCCCGCTTTGCGAAGCGCATCAACCTCAGCAGCGAGCGCCACAGCAGCCCGACCCAGGCCCTGGTCATGGGGCGGGCGGCGGACATGGTCGCCGCTGACCTGCTGGCGGTGCTCCCCGCCCGCAACCCATCTCCCGGCGATATCCGACGGTAGTCGCTGGGGAGCGGGCCCCTGGGGCCTCCTGCCCCGGTTTTTCGGGGAAATGTACCGGGGTTGCGGTTTTTTTGGCTGGCCCCGGGCGCTGGCGGCCAGGACCGGCTAGAATCTTTCGCCTGAATCTCCGTCCGGGGCCTCGACCGTCAACCCCGGGAAGCGGAGGCCGGTGGAATCCGCTCTTCGGCGGGGCCGGCGCACCCTGGCCTGGAGACCTTTCCCTGGGCCAAGGGCAAGTATGGGACGGAAGCCCGGCAAAAAGGAAAAGCCATGGCCATCAAGAGCGACCGCAAGGCGGAAGTAATCCGCGAGTTCGCGACGCACGAGGGGGATACCGGATCACCGGAGGTCCAGGTTGCGTTGTTGACCGAGGACATCAAGAACCTGACCACACACCTGCAGGCCAACAAGAAGGACTTCACCTCTCGGCGGGGCCTCTTGATGATGGTCGGTGATCGCAGTCGCCTGCTGAAGTACCTGCGCCGCCAGGACGAGGGACGCTATCAGAGCCTGATCAAGACCCTCGGCCTGCGCCACTAGATTAACCCGGATACGCTGGCATGACCTTTCGAGCCCGATCAAGGGCGCGGTCGTGCTGCACGAGAACAATTAATTGCTACAGAAGAATCTGTAAGACGAAGGCCCGGAAAAGACGGGCAAACACCAACAAGCGAGATAAGTAAGTGATGACAAGCAAGCATATTAGAGTTGAGCACGAGATCGCCGGTCAGACGCTCTCCATTGAAACCGGACAGGTCGCCCGCCAAGCCCATGGCAGTGTGATCGTCACCTATGGCGGCAGCATGATCTTTGCCGCCGTTACCTGTGGAGGAGCTAGGGATGACCTGGACTTCTTCCCCCTCACGGTGGACTACCGTGAGAAGACTGAGGCCGCGGGCAAGATTCCCGGGGGCTTCTTCAAGCGTGAAGGTCGCCCGACGACCAAGGAGGTCTTGACCATGCGCATGATCGACCGTTCGATCAGGCCCATGTTCACCGACGGCTTCCGTCAGGAAGTCCAAGTCATGACGCACGCCCTGTGCTACGACGAGCAGAACAACACGGATGTGCTGGCCATGATCGGCGCCTTCGCCGCCCTGCGCATCAGCGGGATGCCCTTCGACGCCACCCTGGGAGCCATGCGCGTTTCCCAGGTCGATGGTGAGCTGGTCGCCCTGCCCACGGAAGATCAGCGCGGCGCTGCCAGCCGCCTTGACCTGATGATCTCCGGCCACAAGGACGGTATCTGCATGGTGGAGAGTTCCGCCCAGGAGCTCAGCGAAGAAGATATGATTGATGCCCTGGAGTTCGGCCAAGAGCGCATCCTGGAGATCGTCTCCCTGCTCGACGAGCTCGGCCAGCAGGTCGGCAAGCCGGAGCTCGAGTGGTCGCGCCCGGCAACTGATGAGAGCGTGGCCGAGGCGGTTGGCGCCTATGGCGATGACCTGCGTCAGGCCATGGGCACGGATGGCAAGCACGAACGCTATGCCGCCATGGATGTGGTCAAGAAGAACTGCGTGACGGCCCTGACCGAGGGTGTGACCGACGAGAAGGAGCTCTACAAGCGCACCAAGGCTGTCAAGAACGCCTTCCGCGACCTGGTGGGCAGCAGCGAGCGAGCTATCATACTCGACGGCAAGCGCATCGACGGCCGTGCCTACGACGAGATCCGTGATATCACCATCGTGCCGGACTTCATCCCGCGTCAGCACGGTTCCGTGCTGTTCACGCGAGGCGAAACCCAGGCCCTGGTGAGTACCACCCTCGGAACGCCGGATGACGAGCAGATCATCGACGGCATCGACAAGGAGTACCGCAAGAACTTCTACCTGCACTACAACTTCCCGCCCTACTCGGTGGGTGAGACACGCAGGATCATGGGACCGGGCCGTCGCGAGATCGGCCATGGCATGTTGGCGGAACGCTCCCTCTCTCCGGTACTGCCGGCCAAGGATCAGTTCCCCTACACCATCCGCGTCGTCTCTGATATCACTGAATCAAACGGCTCCTCATCCATGGCCAGCGTCTGTGGCGGTTGCCTGTCGATGATGTGCGCCGGCGTGCCCATTTCTCAGCCGATCGCCGGAATTGCCATGGGGCTGGTGCAGGAGGGCGGTAAGACCGCCATCCTGTCTGACATCCTCGGTTCAGAGGACCACCACGGAGACATGGACTTCAAGGTGGCCGGATCTGGCATTGGCATCACGGCGCTGCAAATGGACATCAAGATCAAGGGTGTCAGCCGCGAACTCCTGCAGGATGCCCTCGGCCAGGCGAACGCCGGTCGTCGTCACATCCTGAAGATCATGTTGGATGCTGTTGCCCAGCCGCGTCCCGAGACCTCGGAGCACGCTCCGAAGATGTCAACTGTGATGATCCCCTCCGAGAAGATCGGTTTCCTGATCGGCCCCGGTGGCAAGAACATCAAGGCCATGCAGGCGGAATACGAGTGCCGCATCTCCATCGTGGACGACTCCGGTCGGGTGCAGATCTACGGCACCAACGGCGCCAAGGTTGCCGCCTGCGAGGACGCCATCAAGGGCATGTGCGAGACCCCGGAAATCGGCAGCCGCTACAACGGAACGGTCAAAGCCATCAAGGATTTCGGTGCCTTCATCGAGATCCTGCCCGGCGTCGAGGGCCTGTGCCACATCTCAGAACTGGCAGAGGGTTTCGTCGAGCGCGTGGATGAGATCGTCAAGATGGGCGACGCCATTGACGTCAAGGTGATCGCCGTGGATGACCGCGGCAAGGTCAAGCTGTCCCACAAGGCAGTGCTGCAGGAAGCCTAGCAGCCAACCGGGCAAGGGGCTTCCGAGCCCAGATTCAGGGGTCAGCGGCTTTCGGCCGCTGGCCCCTCTTCCATTGCCGCCCAAGGTGGGGCCTGGCCGGTGGTCTTGAGCGCGGAGCGGGCGGGCCCGGGGGCGGGCCGGAAGCACCTCCTAACACAGCTCTCACAGTGCGAAACAGGGGACGGAATAGGGACTTAGGACGGAAAACGGGAAAAGTGCGCTCGGTTTCCCCAACGTACGCGCTTCTAGTTACGTTGCTAGGGCAGAAGAGCGGGGTTATCTATCAGGATTCCCTGGCTATTCCCCCCCAGGAACGCCGATGATGACCTACGCGAATGCCTCCAGCTGCTGATCACACCATGAAGATTCAAATGCCCACTCTCGCCCTTGCAGCCCTGGTCTTGACCATGGCTCCGAACCTGGCCGCCGCTTCGGCCGGGCAGCTCGTCGGAAACTCGGGGGATACCGCCGGGGCTGTTCAAGCCCCGCGGGGCTGGGTAGCCAAGCGGGCGGACAACATCTGTGGCCTCAAGGATGCCAAGAAACTCAGCAACCCCGCCTCGATCGACTTTAATAAGGTGTTGCGAGCCACCACCGAGTTCAAGGAGATCCAGCGCAAGGGCCTCAAGAAGGGCGACGCTGAGTATCATCTGCTTTATAATCAAGCTCTGACGCGCCTGACGAATGCTGCGGGCAAGGCCCAGCAGGCCAACGGCCACTGCAGCATCTGGAAGAAGGTCAGCCACTCCGATGGTCGCGCTGTCACCGACCTGACAGCCGCGGTCATGGCCAACCTCTGAGCTCGATCCGAGCCGCAGTCCAAGGGCGCCGGCAACTCCAGTTGCCGGCGCCCTCTTTTTGTATCCCAGCCGGCGGGCGGCGGGGCCACGGCGGGCAACTGCGAGGGTCTCGCGGGGCCTGTTTCCCCTTCGATGAGGCCTGCATAGAGGTTAGGTTTCCCGAATCCTGGCCGATGCCTTAGGCTGGATGGCCTTCTCATCCCTGTCCCAGGCTAGAGTCCCATGAGCACCTTCTCCCGCACCACCACACCCCCCGCCCGCCAGGCAGCAGTGTCCCCGGCGAAGCTCCTGGGCCCGCTACTCTGCACCCTCGCTTGCGTGCCTTGCGCCTGCCTTTCTCCTGAACAGGAACCCGAGAGCAAGCGGGATCGTATCGCCCTGGATGAGTTGCGCGAGCTGGTGCGCAGCGGCTCCCTCAAGAGCGTGGAGATGCCCGGACGTGAACCCTTCGGCACGTTGGAGGAGGAATACGGTGAGTTCATGGACCTCAACCCGGTGGAGCGGGTCCTGGGCGACGAAGAAGCGCGTGCAGCGGCGGATTCGCCCGCGTCGGGCACCGGGGGGCAGGTGGCCCGAGAGGACGAGCTACCGGGGGAGGAGAGCGGTGAGCTGCCTCAGCTTGCAGGCCCCCCTGCTCCGCCGCCCAACCCCTACCTGACATTCGGCGAACGGATCATCGTCCATGAGGGGAGCGGTCTGATCAGCAAGCCCTTTCCGTTTCCCATCGGCAAGGCGGCCCAGGTCAACAACCTGCTCCAAGATTACGGAGACTTCGTCTTCCACGATATCGCCAGCGGCCCCCAAGGGCCCGGCACCGTACGCCTGGACCTCAGGCCCGGCCTGGATGTGGAGGCCTGGTCTGATCCGCGCACGGTCGGGCTCTCTTCTGGAACGGAGGTCAAGGTCGCCGACTGGCTGATCGTCACCTCCTCATTCGACCTTCTGGTGGAGGTTGAGGACTTCATCAATCTCTTTGCCGCCCGCATTCCCCAGATCGAGATCGAGGCGAAGATTGTCGAAGTCACAACCAGCGACAGCCTCGATGTGGGCATCAAGCCCCTCAATGATGCCACCCCCATGTTCCAGTTGCCGAGCCCGGAGAGCTCCTTCGTTGATGGAGTTGACTACAACTTTGGGAATGTCAATGAAGGCACCGAGGCGCTCTTCTCCCTGGGAGCTGTGCACGACGGCGTGTCCTTCAATGCCATTCTCGAAGTGCTGCAGTCCATGGAAAACGTGACCATCGTCTCATCCCCCAAGGTGGCCGTGCGCGAAGGTGGACGGGCGGAGATACTGAACACCACGGAGATCCCCTTCTTCAACATCTCCGGTATCAACACCTCCGGCAACTACGGGGCTACCCTGACCTACAAGGAGGTCGGTGTGAAGCTGTATGTTATTCCGCGTATTGTGGGCACAGATACGGTGGCCCTGAATGTCGATATCGAGGCTTCTCAGGAGAGTGGTACCTCCGTGTCATTCACGACGGGCCAGGCCACAACAGTCACCAACCCGGTGATCTCCAAGCGCAGTGCGCGCACCATGGTCTACCTGGAGCCGGGGCAGGCCGTCATCATCGGAGGCCTGGTCACGGAACGGCATCTGGAACGGGAGAACAAGATCCCTATCCTGGGTGACCTGCCGCTCCTCGGAGCCCTGTTCCGTTCCAACTTCTCGGAAAAGGAGGAGACGAATGTGCTCTTCTTTATCCGCCCCAGGATCCTGCAGAGTGCGGATCTGAGCCGGGAGCTGTAGGCCGGCCGACGGGAGCAACTGAGCGGGAAGAAGAGCAGCTCCCAGGCGTCAGGAACAGGCCGTCTCCAGGCGGCTGACCAGAGCATCATGAGAACCCCTTTCAGATCAGCTAGCGTCCCGACGGCGGCCGAACGGCGCGGAGCGGCGCTGCTGCTCTCCCTGATTGTGCTTTTTGTGCTGGTGGCCATCGTCTTCCAGATCAGCATTGGAACGGGCACAGACGCCCGGGTGGCGCGCAACGAGGTGGTCCTGGCGACCATGGACCTGGCCTGCGAGTCAGCTCTCTTGGAGGTCGTGGAGATGCTGAAGAGCGATGCCCCGGCGACCGGCGGAGAGGGTGAGGCTGGTGCTGGCGGGTTGCCGAACATGGGGGGCGGCGACGATCTCTCCGGCGGCGGCGAGGATCAGGGGGGCGGGAATGTCGACTCCAGGCAGGATCAATGGGGGCAGCCCCAGCGCACGCAGATCAACGAGATCGATCTTCGCATCCTGATTCAGGATGAAGACAGCAAGTACAACCTCCTCAACATGCTGCGCGACGATGAGAATGAGGCGGAGAAGTCATACGAGCGCGTGGTGGAGATCCTGGACCTTTGTCGCGGAGGCACCAGTGAGGACATCGATTCATCCACAGCGCGGGAAATGGCCGATGCCATGCGCGAACACATGCGCGACCGCACCCAGTCCTTGCTGCCAAAGCCAAAGCAGCTCTCGGATCTTGAGGACAAGGAGGACTTCGGATTGCCCATGGGCCTGCGCGAGTTCGTAGTCGTGGATCCTTTTCACGAGGGGCACTTCCGTGATTACCTGGATGAAGACGGCCTGCCCGTGCACTCGATTGGTTCCTTCCTCACAGTCTGGACCTGTCTCAGCATGGATCCGCCTCTGCCAACCTCGGACACCCCCGATGCCGACAGCGGCGACCGGACTGCTGATGCGGCTGGAGCGACATCCTTCGTCACCGGTCCCGGCATTGTCGTCAACATCAACACCGCCCCCTTGGCTGTCTTGCGGGCGTTGATGCCCGACCACGCGGTCGATCCGCGTCTGTGGGACGATCTCCTGGAGTACCGCAACCTGGAGGAGGAAAGCCTGGATCCCGATGCGGACCCGATCCTCGACGAGTTCGGCGAGGAGCAGTTTGAAAAGCGCGTGTTCGATTCCTTGGATGAGTTGGAGGAGCTCTACCCGTTCACCCAGCTCGGCGATGTGGAGCGGCGTGAGCTCGAAGCCATGTTGACCGTGGAGAGCTCAGTCTTCTCGGTCTTCATTACGGCTCGCCGCAACACCGGGAGCGAAGAGGCGGACCAGGTGGCCACCAGTCGCCGGGATCAGGAGGAGCTCGAGCGCAGCGGGGCAGGTCTGGAGCGGACTATCCGGGCCATCTTCTGGCGCCGAGCGGGACAGGAAGAGGAAGTGGAGATCATTCCCCTGGTGCGCTGGGAAGTGCTCGATTACGCCCCCTATGAGGTGCTCGACTTTCCCGACGATGAGTACCGATAGAACCGTCGATGGGAACCGCGGGCCCGATCCCGTGCGCCTGGAGGTCTTCCAGCATCTCCTGGCGGCGATCGCGGAGCAGATGGGCACGACCCTGATGCGTTCAGCCTTCTCCGCCAACATCAAGGAGCGCCGCGACTTCTCCTGCGCCGTCTTCGATGCCCGGGGCCAGATGATCGCCCAGGCCGCGCACCTGCCGATCCACCTGGGGGCCACGCCCCTCTGCGTGCAGGCGGCCATCGCCACCCGTGACATGGGGCCCGGCGACACGATCGTGCTCAACGATCCCTTCTGCGGCGGAACACACCTGCCGGATATCACCTTCGTCACGCCGGTCTTTCTCCCGGGACAAGGGGCCCCCGACTTCTACTGCGCCGCCCGCGCCCACCATGCGGATGTGGGCGGCGCCTGGCCCGGATCCATGGCTCCCTGTAATGATGTGCACGGCGAAGGCCTGCGCATTCCACCCCTGGGCTTGATTCGTGCGGGTCAGATCGATGAGGGCGTGCTCGAGTTCCTGCTGGCGAACATGCGCGGTCGCCGTGAACGCCAGGGGGACCTGCTGGCGCAATGGTCGGCCAACCTGATGGGGGAGGCGGCCCTGGTGGCCCTGGCGCTGGAGCAGGGGCGAGAGGAAGTCCTGAGCCGCTGCGCCCAACTGATGGATTGGACGAGCGAGTTGGTGACAGCCTGGCTCGCGGAGCTGCCCGCGGGGAACTGGACCGCGGTGGATTCCCTGGAAGAGGAGCGGGTCGACGGCAGCGGACAGGCAAGCCTGCGCCTGCATCTGATGCGCGGAGATAATGGCCTGTGCTTCGACTTCACTGACACTGATGACGCCGTGGCTGGGCCGCTGAACGCCACCCGGGCGGTCACTGAGTCGGCGGTGTTCTACTGTCTGCGGCTCATGCTGCCCGCGCGCACTCCGGCCAATGGCGGAATCCTGCGCGGCATCGAGATCAAGACGCGCGCCGGATCTCTGGTGGATGCCACCTACCCAGCGCCGGTGGCCGGCGGCAATGTGGAAACCAGCCAACGTCTGGTGGATGTGATCCTGGCTGCCCTGGCCCAGGCTCTGCCCGGGAGTCTGCCGGCGGCCAGCGCGGGGACCATGAGCAACTTGACCATCGGGGGTGGCGGGTTCGCCTACTATGAAACAATCGCAGGGGGGGCTGGAGCTGGCGCCGGCGTGGCGGGGGCCCACGCGGTGCACACGCACATGACGAACACGCGCAACACGCCGGTGGAGGCTCTGGAGATGGAGCTGCCGGCACGTGTTCTTTCCACCAGCGTGCGTCGGAACTCCGGCGGCCCGGGCCGTTGGCCGGGGGGTGACGGAATCCGCCGCCGCCTGCGCTTTCTTGAGCCCGTGCGCCTGGCCTGGCTGGCCGAGCGCCAGGTCAACGGGCCCCCTGGCCTGGACGGGGGGCAGGCCGGGCTGCCCGGGGGGGCCCGCGTGCGCCTGCCGGGTGAGGACTCCGAGCGGATCCTCGGGGGCCGCGCGGCGGAGGAGCTCCCCGCCGGAGCCGAGGTGGAGATCCTGACCCCTGGTGGCGGCGGCTATGGGGCCAGATAAGCCGTAGGGTGCCCCGGGAAAACCGGGATCGGACCTGCTCCCTGGACGCATGGCGAGCGGTCGTGCAGACTCCTGCCGCGTCATCTCCGTCGCCTCCACCACCCGCCCACGCGCCGTATATCCAAACAGTCTCATGCCCTCTCTCAGCGTCTACGGTGCCCAATGGGGCGATGAGGGTAAGGGCAAGATCATCGACCGGCTGGCCATTGGGGCGGACTTCGTCGTGCGCTACCAAGGTGGAGCCAATGCCGGGCATACGGTCGTGGTCGGCGATGAGAAGTACGTCCTGCACCTGATCCCCTCTGGCATTCTCCACCCGGGCAAGGTGAATGTGGTGGGCAATGGCGTGGCGGTGGATCCCCTCAAGTTCCTGGACGAGGTCAGTGGACTACGCGAACGGGGCGTGGCGGTGGACGGCACGAACCTGCGCCTCTCCGCCGGGGCTCATGTGATTTTCGCCCATCATCGTCGCATTGATCAGCTCGGCGAGCGTTGGTTGGGAGACGGCAAGATTGGCACAACGGGCCGGGGCATTGGACCGGCCTACGGGGACAAGGCCCGGCGCTCGGGCCTGCGCGTGTCGGATCTTCTGGATGCTGACCGCTGCCGCGAGCGTCTGGGAGCTGCCCTGGCCGAGAAGAACGCCCTCTTCCAGGCCGTGCACGGCGAGGAGTCTATGGATCTGGAGACTGAGCTCGACCGTTACATCTCCGTCGGTGCGCGTCTGGCCGAGTTCGTTTGTGACACGGGAGCCCTGGTGCGCGCGGCCTACCGCGAGGGCAAGCAGGTTCTCTTTGAGGGTGCCCAGGGCGTCATGCTCGATATCGATCTGGGAACCTATCCCTATGTGACTTCCTCTAATACCGGGCCCAACGGCATTCCCTCCGGAGCCGCCTTCCCGGTGGGGCAGGTGGACCAGATCGTCGGCATCGCCAAGGCCTACTGCACTCGCGTGGGAGAGGGGCCTTTCCCGACGGAGGACCACGGGGAGGAGGGCACGGCGATCCGCAAGGCCGGCAACGAGTTCGGCGCCACCACTGGCCGTCCGCGCCGTTGTGGCTGGTTTGATGCGGTCGCAGTGCGCTACGCCAGCGAATGCCACGGCACCCACGGACTGGTCCTCACCAACCTGGATGTGCTCTCCGGCTTTGAGAACCTGAAGGTCGGCGTGGCATATGAACAGGACGGTACGGTCTTCGATGACTACCCGGCACACTTGCCCAGCCTGGAGGGCGTGCGGCCGCGCCTCGAAACCCTACCCGGCTGGGATGAGAACATCGAAGGTGCGCGCACCTGGGAGGAGTTGCCGGAACGGGCCCGGGACTATGTGGAGTGGTTGGAGGAGCAAATCCGCATCCCGATCGTCATGCTCTCTGTCGGTCCGGAGCGCGATCAGGTCATCCCCCGCGGCCTCTCTTTGTAAGCATGGCTTCCGCCCAGCCCCCCCAGCCTCCGCGAATCGCTCGCCCGGATATGCCGGGCGACTTCCCGGAGCACATCGCGATCATCATGGATGGCAACGGCCGCTGGGCCCGGCGGCGCAAGTTGCCGCGTGTCATGGGGCACCGTCAGGGGATCGATTCCGTGCGTGAAGTCACCACCGAATGCGCGCGCATGGGGGTCAAGAGCCTGACGCTCTACGCCTTCTCCGTGGAGAACTGGTCGCGGCCAGAGGAAGAAACGGGCACGCTGATGGGATTGCTCGAACGCTTCATGGTCAAGGAAAGGCAGACCCTGGAGGATAATGCCGTGCGCCTGCGCTGCATCGGGCGCCTGGATGACCTGCCCGCGGGAGCTCTGGCAGAGCTGCGGCGCACCGAAGACATGACGGCTGACAATCAGGGCATGGTCTTGCGCCTGGCCCTCTCCTACGGGAGCCGGGCAGAGCTGGCGGATGCCTGCCGCGGCCTGGCGCGGGATGTGGCCGCCGGCAAGCTGAGGGCAGAGGAGATCGGAGACGAAACCCTGCGTGATTATCTCTACGATCCCGATACGCCTGATCCGGATCTCTTGATCCGCACGGCGGGGGAGATGCGTTTGTCGAACTTCCTGCTCTGGCAGGTTTCCTACACGGAGCTCTTTGTCACCGACAAGTGCTGGCCGGACTTCCGGCGCGTGGAGTTGCTCGATGCCCTGCGCCAGTACTCGGGACGCCAGCGGCGCTTCGGCGGCCTGGTCTCGGAAGCTGACCAGGGGCCGGACCTGGCGGCGCGGGGCGAGCGCGAGCAGCGGGCTTCGGGCTGAGGCGGATCTTGGCTGCGTCGAAGGCGAGCAGGATCTGGCGGCGCACGCTGGTGGGATTGAGCCTGTTGGGAGTGTTGGCTGCGCTCCTGGTCCTGGTGGACCGGACCGGAGATGGGCGCATCCTGTCCGCAGTGGGTGGGCTCTTGCTGCTGGCGTCTGTGGGCGAGCTGCACCGCATGGGGTCCTGGGCCAGCCTTGGGCTCGGTCCGCGACTGTTGCCCGGGGCATTGGTCCTGGCCTGGAGCCACTTCGGTCTGGCAGCCGATGGCGCGCAGCCGGGAGTCGCGGAGCAGTACCTCTGGGTCGCCCTGGCAGCCCTGATGAGTCACGGCCTGGCCCAACTGGCCGGTGGCCTGGCTTGGCCAGCCCTGGCCATCGGTTGGGGGGCTCTGTTGTTTTTGATCCCCGGCGAACCGGCCAGCTCCGCCTGGCTCTCCGCCAGCCGAGGCCCCCTGGCGGCGGTCGCCGGGGCCACCCTGGTCTTGCATTCTCTTGCCGGGGCCCGGACCTCTGCCAAGGGCCGCACACTGGGGGTCGTCCTGATGCTGGCCCTGTGGGTCACGGTGCCCCTGCTGGCGGTGGCGGAAGTATTCAGCAGTTTCGGCCTGTCTGGCCTGATCTCCCTTCTGATTCTCTCGAAGATCGGCGACATCGTCGGCTACTACGTGGGCAGTTCCCTGGGCAAGAGCCATCCCTTCCCGGGCATCAGTCCCGGCAAGACCACCGCCGGCTGTGTGGGTTCCCTGGTGGCTGGCTGCGCAGGGGGACTGCTCTGTGTCTACGCCGGCTGGTTGCCGGCCGGTCGGTGGGGGCTGGCCGGTGGCCTGCTGCTGGGAGCCCTTACAAATGTCTTCGCCCAGGCTGGCGATCTCTTCGAGAGTGCCATCAAGCGCCGCACGGGCGTCAAGGATTCAGCCACCTACCTGGGACCCGCCGGGGGAGTCCTGGACCTGGTGGACAGCCTGCTCTTCACCGTTCCCCTGGCCCTGTGGGCCTGGGATTGGTTCCTGCGTTGACGGGAGGCCCTCCAGGGGCGATCCTGTGGCTTCCCGGACTGCGAGGTCCGGAGGCAACGCCCCCACTCGGGAAGGACACACTGTTTGACTGAAATCACGATTCCCCTGCGCACCCAGGAGGAGGCCATCCTGGTGCTCGGGCCCTACGACCGCTACGCGAAACTCCTGCGTCAGGACCTCGATGTGGATGTGTTTTCCCGCAAGGGCAACCTGCGCATCAAGGGACCGGACGGGGGCGTGGCCGAAGCGCGCGGCCGCATCGAGCACCTCTTGGGCAAATCCCGCAAGGGGCGCGAGCTGAGCCTGGATCAAATAGAGAGTATTCTAATCGGCCCACGCCCCACGAAGCCTCCTGCGGACACGCGCTCATCCGTACCTCCCGGGTCCTCCCGCCCCAGTGGTCGCGGTCCTGAGACGGCCCCGCGGCGGGATATCACCGGGCGATCGGCCGCCGGTTCCGGCGCGCGGCCCGGGGCCAGCGCCGCCCATGTGCGCATCCGTCCCGTGGAGCCCCGCGGCGAAAACCAGCGCATCTATCTGGACCTCTTGGAGAAGCGGGACTTGGTCTTCGGCGTGGGACCGGCGGGTACCGGCAAGACCTATCTGGCTGTGGCGGCGGCCGTGCGCGCCCTGCGGCAGGGAGTTTACCGTCGCCTGGTTATCACGCGCCCCGTGGTCGAAGCCGGAGAGCGCTTGGGTTTTTTGCCCGGTGACTTGCAGCAGAAGCTGAACCCGTACATGCGTCCCATCTACGACGCCCTCTACGATCTGATCGGAGCGGATGAGGCCACCCGCTTGGAAGAGGCGGGCGTGATCGAGGTGGCGCCTCTGGCGTACATGCGCGGCCGCACGCTTTCGCGCGCCTTTGTCATCCTCGACGAGGGACAGAACACAACCATCAGCCAGATGAAGATGTTCCTGACGCGGCTGGGGGAGCACTCGCGCATGGTGGTCACCGGTGATCCTTCCCAGAATGACCTGGAGCGTGCCGTGCGCAGTGGCCTGCCGGATGCTCTGCAGCGCCTGCGCGGATTCGGCGATGTGGGCAGCGTCCAGTTCCAACCCAGCGACATCGTGCGCCATCCCCTTGTCGAGCAAATCGTGCGGGCCTACCAGGCTCCGGCGCGCGCGGAGGCGGAGCCGGAAGCGAGCCAGTGAGCGCCGAGCGGAGCTGGTCTGATCGCCTACGGCGCCGGGGGCGCCTGCGGCGCGTCTCCCTGGAGAAGGCCAGAACCGTGGCCCGGCCCGGCCCCCAGGCGCTCTTGCCCCAGGCCGGCGAGAAAGCCGCTGTGGCCCTGGCGGCCTTCCTCTTGGGGACCTTTCTGCTCGGCGCGCGCGCGGTTGACACGGCCCACGAGTGGCTCGCCGTGGCGGCCCTGATGGCCGTGGCCACGCTTGTCTTCACGCGTTTTCTGCTGCTCCTGCGGAGGGAGGCCCTGTCCTCGGTGGGGCGCGTGGCCAACCTCGGCCTCCTGGTGCTGCTGCCCCTGTTTCTGCTGAATCTCCTGGGCCCGCTCTGGAGCGCGGCGGGCATCGCCTTCCTGCCCCTGTCCTTCTTTAGCCTGATCATCGCCCTGGTCTGGGGTCGGGCGCTGGCCCTCGAGGCAACGGCCTTCAGCGGCGCACTTCTCAGCATCTACTTGCTCCTGCGGCGCGGGGAACCCGTGGCCGATCCCGATGGACTGATCATCTGCCTGGGTGGGGCCCTGGCCGCCTGTTTGGCGGCGGGCCGCATTCGGCGTCGCACGGCCCTGGTGCGCGTGGGCATCGTCACGGGCCTGACTCAACTGATGCTGGCCGCCGCCCTGGCCCTCTTGGGTGAGGGCAGTTTCCTGGAAGGCTTGCGCTGGGCCGGCCTGTTGGGCGCCCAGGGCCTGCTGGTCGGGTTGGTCGTGTCAGGGATGTTGCCGGCCATTGAAGTTCTCTTCTCGATAACAACAGCGGTCAGCTTGATGGAGCTGGGCAACACCCATGAGCAGCCTCTGCTGCGCAAGTTGTTGATTGAGGCGCCGGGTACCTTCCATCATTCCTATCTGGTGGGCCTGCTGGCCGAGGCTTCCGCCGAAGCAGTGGGGGCGGATGCATTGTTAACTCGGGTGGGAGCCCTCTATCACGACATCGGCAAGCTCAACAAGCCGGAATACTTCGCTGAGAACAGCCGTGGCGAAGAGAGCCGGCATGCGGGCCTGACGCCGGAGATGAGTACCTTGATCATCTGTGCCCATCCCCGGGACGGGATGGAGTTGGGCGAATACTACGGCTTGCCCAAGACCGTGCTTGATTTCATGCCCGAGCACCACGGCACCTGTTTGATCGAGTACTTCTACCACGTTGCACGGGAGTTGCGTGTGGACGAACAGGTCGGCGAGGAGAGCTTTCGCTATCCGGGGCCCAAGCCCAAGCGCGTAGAGACCGCCATCGTCATGATTGCCGATGCGGTGGAGGCCATCAGCCGACAGATGGCGGACCCCACGCGAACGCGCCTGCGGGAGATGGTGCATGAGGTCGTCACCAAGCGCTTGATGGATGGGCAGTTTTCTGAGTGCGGCATGACCCTGGCAGATCTGGAGAAGATAGAGGCCGCCTGTTTGCAGGTGCTCATGGGCCTCTACCACCAGCGCGCCACCTTTCCCAGGAGCGTGCGCGCCCACCCGCTCGACCTCTCCCAACCAAGTGCTGCCAGAAAGGCCAGCCAGGAGAGTGGTGAGCTGCTCCAAGCACACACTGACCAGGCCCTGCCCGGAGTCGGGAAGACCGGAGGCCCGAAGTGAGCATTGCCATTCACTGGGACACGGAGCCGATCTTCGTCACGGCGGAGCGCTTGCGGGAAGTGGCCGGGGCTGCTCTGGAGTATGGTGGAAGGCCGGGGCTTGTGCTGAATGTGATTCTGGTGACCGAGCGCGAACTCACGCGCCTGCACGGGAAGTACCTGGCTGACGAGACGCCCACGGATGTGATCACCTTCGATCTGGGCGACGACGACGGGACTGGCGGCCCGCTGGGGGAGGTCTACATCAGCGCGGACTGCGCGCGGCGCACTGCCGCCGAGCGCGGCGTATCCGAGGAACGTGAACTCGCCCTGTACCTGGTACACGGCGCTCTGCACCTCTGTGGCCTGGATGACCACGATGCGCGGGAACGCGCCGCCATGCGGGACGCGGAACGGGAG
>DASCNH010000068.1:0-4368 GCA_036011365.1 Planctomycetota bacterium
GGTGTTGGACTGGAACGACATTGCTCGAGACCCCCCCAGGGGCGGGTTTCAGCCATGCCATCTACATCTGTTTCGGGCAGGGGACCGGCTGGATGGAACAGCCGCCCAACTCGGGCAACTACAACCTGCTCAACGTGCACGGTGCCGGATGCCAGCGCAGCGATCCAAAGAGCGGCGACCCAGCCGACTACCCGCACGGACACGGTCCCCAGGGAGACGTGATCCGCATCTTCAACTACGTCCGCCTGGTGCGCTCTGCCCCGACCTGTGAAGGGGTGACGAGTTACTGTGTTGCGGCACCGAACTCCGTGAGCAACGGCGCCCAGGCGGGGGCCACGGGGTCCATGGTCGTGGCTGACAACACCCTGCAGCTCTTCTGCTCCGCATGTCCGCCCAACCAGTACGGCATCTTCTTCTACGGTCCGAACCAGGTCCAGGCGGCCTTCGGCGACGGCTACCGTTGCGTGGGCGGCAGCCTCTATCGTTTTGGAGTCCAACAGGTCTCCATCTGGGGCGATGTGATCAACTCGGTGGACCTCACCAACCCGCCTGCACCGTCGGGGCAGGTGACCGCCGGCAGCACCTGGAACTACCAGTTCTGGTACCGTGACCCCCCCGGCGGCGGTGGTGGTCCAGCCGGCTTCAACCTCTCCAATGGCGTGAGCATCACTTTCTGCCCCTAGAGCGGGCGACGGCGAGCAAGGGCCCGCGGTCGCCAAGGCGACTGCGGGCCTTTTCCATACCCTTGAGTGGCTGCAGGAGCGTTTCCTGATATGTCACAGCCAACAAGCACAAAACGCATTTCTCGCCTATGATCTGGGAATGACCAGACTCCCCTCCAGCGGTCCGCTTGCGGCCCTCGTCGGACTTTTACTGCTGGGCTCGACCGCCGCCGGGCCCGCCTCCCATGCGGGCGACCTCGGCATCGACGCCGGGCCCTACCTGCAGGATGCGACACCGACTTCCCTGTGGGTCTGTTGGGAAACCGACGGCAACGGCACCAACCCCACGGAGAGCCGCGTCAACTTCGGGACGGACTTCACGCTCTCCCAAACGGCCACGGGCAACTCGGTTTGGTCCAGCGTCGGCACGCTGCTGCACAAGACCCAGCTCGCCGGGCTGACGCCCGACACCACCTACTTCTTCGAGGTGCTCAGCGGCAATTACCACTCCGTGGTCTCGACCCTGCATACCCAGCCCCTGGCCGGGGACAACGAGCCCTGGCGCTTCGCCGCCGTCTCGGACACCCAGCGTGGCAACACTGCCGGCATCCTGCGCGAGGTGATCGAGGACGGCATCATCGCCTACACCCAGGCCAACTACGGGCCGGTGGTCCCTGAGCAGCTCGCCTTCTGGCTCGACTGCGGCGACCTGGTGGCCACAGGCTACAGCCACTCCGACTGGCAGAATGACTTCTTCGCCGGGGCGGACCAGCTGCTGCGTCAGGTGCCGCTCTATCCCGTCCTCGGCAACCACGAGGCCAACGCCTCCCTGTACTTCGAGTACATGCAGCTGCCGAACAACGGCACGCCCGGCTTCGAGGAACACTGGTACACGGTTGATCACCAGAACGCGCGCCTGATCTCCATGGACACCAACAGCGGCTACACGGTCACCGAGCAGTTGGTCTGGCTCGACACGGCGCTCCAGGGGGCGGCGGCCGATGACGACATCGACTTTGTCTTCGTGCAGTTTCACCACCCCCACAAGTCAGAACTCTGGACACCCGGGGAGTCGGGCTTCAGCACGCAGGTCGTCGAGCGTGTGGAACAGTTCTCCACGGCCACGGGCAAGCCATCGGTACACCTCTTCGGGCACACCCACGGTTACTCCCGCGGGCAGCGGCGTGACCACAACCACACCATGGTCAACGTGGCCGCGGGCTGCGGCTCCATCGATTACTGGTACGCCTATCCCCAGGCAGACTACGACGAGTTCCAGGTCACGATTCCCGATTGGGGTTTCGTCATGGTCGATGTGGAAGCCGGCGCTGACCCGCGCTTTACCCTGCGACGCGTCAGCCGCGGCAACAACTACATCAACCGCAACAACCAGGTCATGGACGAGTTGACCGTCAGGCGCTTCAACACGCCGCCTACAACTCCCAGCGCCCTCTCCCCCAACCCGGCCAGCGGATTCGTCACGGGCTGGGACGTGGAGCTCGTGGCCTCGCCCTACGGCGATGCGGACGGTGACGCCCTGCTGGAATCCCACTGGCAGGTCAGCGCGCTCAGCGGAGACTACAGCGCGCCTTTGATCGACGACTGGCGCCGCGTGGAGAACAAGTACCGCCCGGCCAACGGCGATGCGTGGTACAGCGTGGACAACGTAGCTGATCCGGCCATCGAGGACATCTTCCTCGGGGAGTCCCTGCCCGGCTGCACGCCGGTCTTCTGGCGCGTACGCTACCGGGACGCTTCCCTGGCCTGGAGCGACTGGTCCCCTGAGCAGTCCTTCCAGGTGGGCCAGTCCGACGCCGGAGGCGCCGGCCCCCAGCCCCCGAACGGCGAGCCAGGCGTGCCGCTGACCCCCACCCTGTCCTGGTTCCCCTGCGCGCCGACGGACTCCTTCGATGTTTACTTCGGCACAAATGCCAGCCTGGACGGCGGCGACTTCCGCGGCACCTTCAGCGGCACCAGCTACTTTCCGGGCCTGCTCCAGGAGTTCAGCACCTACTACTGGCGCGTGGACTACACGCAAGCCGGCCAGACCCAGACCGGCCCCACCTGGAGCTTCACCACGCGCGCCTCCCAGATTCCGCCGACCACCACAGAGTGGCGCTTCGAGGATCCGGCTCCGGCCACCGACACACCTCTGGCGGCAGCCATCGGAAACTCCGTCATGGTCCCCCGCGGCATGAGCCAGGGCTCGGACTGGTGGCTCGGCACCAGCGACGACATGGTCGTGCCGCACATCAACGGCCAACCCACGGGCTTCATCCGCCTGGACAATGTCTACGGCGCCGGCACTGGCCTGGAAACCTACTTCAACGCCCCGGGCAACGGCTCCGGTGGATGCTGCGACGTCGAGTTGTTCACCCTGATCTACGACCTGTACCTCGACGATTTTCAGAACGAGCTCCAGGCCCTCTGGCAGGGCAACGCAAACAACACCAACGATGCGGAGTTCTTTGTCAACTGCGGCAGCGGCGGCTTCTGGGTGAACGGAACAGGCTACATCGGCTCAGGCCTGTGGAATACCGGTGAGTGGGTGCGCATCGCCCACCGCGTCAACTATATGGACAACACCTCGGCGGTTTTCGTCAACGGCGTGAAGGTCCTGGACGACAGTCAGCTGGCCGCACCGGATTGGCTCTACGGCCAAGGTTCCGGAAACCCCGTTTGGATGCTGACCGACGACAGCGGAGGCACGGATGTGTCCGTGGTCTACTGCTCGGCCCTGGCCATCACCGACTCCCTCTTGCCTGACAGCATCATCGCCGACCTGGCCGGCCCCCGGGCGGCGGGCATCTTCGTCACACCGGACGCCAGCCGCTACTGCTACGGCGCGCCCAACTCCACCGGCGTCGGATGCTTTTTGGACTGGGAAGGAGGCAGCTCCCTGGCCTCAGACGACCTGCGGCTGAGCGCCCTGGGCGCCGTGCCCAACCAGGCGGGCCTCTTCTACTACGGCCCCCAACAGGCCCAGGTGATGTTCGGCGACGGCCTGCGCTGCGTGGGCTCCGGCGCCCTGGGCATCTTCCGCATCTTCCCCATCCTGCAGGCGGACTCCGTGGGCCGCGCCAGCCTGGAGTTGGACCTCGCCGCTCCACCGGCCAGCTCCGGAGCGGGCCAGATAACCGCCGGCTCCACCTGGAACTTCCAGTACTGGTACCGCGACCCTCAGCTCCCCGGCGGCTCCGGCTTCAACCTCTCCGACGCCCTGCAGGTACTCTTCCGACCCTGACGGCCTGGCAGATCCTAACTGCGCGGCTTCTCGCCTCTTGTGCTGCGCACCAGGGGAGCAGCCCCGAACATCGCTGTCGCCGACTCCGAGCAGCGCGGCCCTGGCCCCAGCCCAGGCTCCCGCTACGCAACCGGCGCCGGGCTTTGCAGACCCTGGGGCGAGGGCTAGACTTCCGCCATGTGGCGCGCCCTGTTCATGTCAGCTTCTGTCTTGTTAGGGAGTGCGTCCCCGTCGCTCGTTCCCCCGGCAGCGGTTCCCATGGCCGCGGTTCCGATGGCCGCGGGTCCGATTGCGGCGGCTCCGATGGCCACGGTTCCGGGGGAGAGTCCCTTTGAGGCGGACATGGCCCAGGCTCTGGATGAGCTCAAGCGGCGTTGTGGCTCGTTCTTCTCCCTGAAGGACATCGACTGGAAGCGTGTCTCCCGTGAATTCTCCAAGTCCGCCAAAAAGGTAGAGACGGAC
>DASCNH010000069.1:0-75520 GCA_036011365.1 Planctomycetota bacterium
ATCAGGTTGACGAAAATGAGCCCCTCGTCGGTCTCGTCGACCAGGGCCAGGGTCCGCTGCATGCCGTCTCGGTTGCCCTCCGTGTGGTGGGAGGCTGTCACACCACGACCCGCGAATATGTCCTCGATCTTGCCCACGCCGATGACCGGAATGTCCGCCGCTTGCAGGCGATCGAGGGTCGTCTCCCGCGGCGGCAGCAGGGAGTAGTCGCGCCGATTGTAGGTGCGCTTGAAGGTGCCGGGCTGCCCCACGAAGGGGCGCGCTATGACGCGCCCCACGCCCAGGGGTGTCAGCAGTTCGCGGGCCACGGCACATATTTCGAGCAGGCGCTCCAGCCCGAAGTGCTCCTCATGGGCGGCCACCTGGAAAACGCTGTCGGCGCTGGTGTAGACGATGGGCTTGCCACTGGCCAGATGCTCATTGCCCAGGCGTTCGATGATCTCCGTGCCCGAGGCGGCTTCGTTTCCGAGCACGCCAGGGAGCCCGCAACGCTCAATAAAGGCGCTGATGATCTCCGGGGGAAACCCCTCGGGGTAGACGGGGAATGACTCGCCGAGGGGACAGCTCATCATCTCCCAATGACCGGTGGAGGTGTCCTTGCCCGGCGAGCGTTCAGCACAGCGCCCGAAGGCGCCTCCCATGCCGACTTCCCGCGGGAGGCCGGTAACGCCTTCGATGCGCCCCAGCCCGAGGGCGGCCAGGCCGGGCACGTCGAGCCCGCCGGTGGCGCTGATAATGTGGTTCAGGGTGTGCGCCCCCGTATCGCCGAAGTCCGCCGCATCCGGCAGAGCCCCCACGCCCAGGGAGTCGAGGACTATCAGGAAGACGCGCGCCATGGTTGAGCAGCCGAGCCGCGGCTATCCAGCGGCCAGGGAGCCGGTGATGGCGGCGCGAATGGCCTGGTCGAGTTCCTCGACCCATTCCTCGCCAAAGTCCCGCTCCAAGAGATCCCACTCCGAAAACTCGAAACGGCCGCTGCCGCCGTCAAAGTCGAACTGGTAATCGTGCTCGCTGCCGTCTTCTTCCACGACGACGACCATGACGATGTGGCTGGCGTCGTCTACGCTGAGGCGAAATGTGGCCATGGGGCTCTGAAACGCTGGATAGTCTGCTGGGGAGGTGGCCTGGGGCTGGCCCGGGCCAGGGAATACACTCACCAAAGTCTAACGCGCCTCGCTCACCAGCGCACGGCGAGCATCGTAGAATGGGGTCGTGAGCCTCTCCACCGCAAAGCCCCTCTCCGCGGCACCCAGCCCGCGGCCATTTCCGCCGACCGCATCCAGGATCTCAACGCTCGGCGTACTGCTCGCCCTCATGCTGGCTTCCAGTTGCACCAGCTGGCACCCGGTGGAGCGCCGGTCCGGCTGGACCCTGTATGTGGGCGATGGGGCGCCGGTCAAAGTGGAGGAGTTCAGTCAAGCCCTCGAGCCGGCCTTCGCCTTCGTGGAGGAGACCCTGGGCCCGTTCCAGACACCGGTGCGCATCCATGCCTTCCACGGTGGCGTGGGGGTGGCCGATGACGGGCGCCGCACACTGGTGGCCGGTGGCGATGGCCTGACAGAACCCATCGATGGCATCGGCCCGGCCCGCGTCCAGGCCTTCCACTCCCGGGGCGGGCCCTTCGAGGCGCCGGGCATCTTCCTCGGCGTGGCCGATGTGGGCACGGCCGTGCACGAGTTGGTCCACGCGCGTCTGGCCGAAGAGGCGCGCCGTTTTCCGCTGTGGTTCGAGGAAGGACTGGCGACCTTGCTCGGCGATGGAGCGCTCTTCGAGGGCCGTTGGGTCGTGGACGGCCTGGCCTATTGGCCGCTGGTGGAGCTGGCGAACGAGGATTTGGACGACGCCTGCCTGGCGCGCCTCTTGCTCCTGGACGCCGGTGATCATCCCAGCCTGCGTGATGACGCCCTGACGCGCTTCGTCGGTTGGGCCGTGCTCTTCGATCTATACCGCCGCGTCGGGCATCTGCACCCCTTCGCCTGGTTCGAGGAGTTCGAGCGCGGCCGTGATGCGGCGCACCTGCGCGCGCACCTGATGCGCACTCTCGCTCCGGAGACAACTGAAATCTGGCTCCAGCGCCTGAAAGCCACGGACCCCGGTGTGCGCTTTGCCGCCGCCCGCGGCGCCTGGAAGCTGGGCTCGGAGGAGGCCTACGATCTACTGCTCAGCGCCCTCGAAAAGGAAACGCACCCGGAGGTGCGCCTGTGCCTGGCCATAAACCTGCTGTGCGCCACCGGCGAGGTAGAGGTTGAACGCGAGCGGCGCATCCGCTCCTGGCGCGCCATGCGTGAGGCGCTGCGCGCCGCTGAGCCCACGGACCCCGTGGAAGCCGCGGCCGTCGGCGCTCTCTCCCGCTCCTTGCGCCGCTGGTGGCGCCGCGGCACGGACACCAGGACAGCCCTGGATCAGCTCTCGCGTTACTGGCGCGAGTAGCAAAGAGTCCAGCGCTCTCGCCCCATCAGAGGGCGCTCGGGCATTCATATGTCGCCCTTGCGCTAAAGACAGGCGCGTGACCGAGCTCTCCATCCAAGACAATGCGCACCTTCACGAGTACATCCTTCGACTTTTCCGTAGCGGCCGGTTCGGGGGCGCATCTCGCCGACACATGGTCGCCTGTGGCTTCAGTCCAGACGCGAGATCTGCGCCCGCCAGAGCCAGGCGAAGCCGGCGGCTGAAATGGCGACCAGCGTCAGGCCGATGGATGTGCGGCCGAAGACCAGGTTGCCGACGCCGAAGGTGGCACCCCAAACAAAGGCCACACCCGCTATCCAACTCCAGAAGAAGCCGCGGGAAACCGGTTCGAGGGTTTGTTCCGTCTCCGCTGCGATGCGGCCCCACCACCCGCCGGGTTGCACGCGTGCGTAGAAGGTACGCAGGGTGGCCTCCGGTTCTGGCTTCGTCAGGAAGGTGACCGTTACCCAGGCGGTTATCGAGAGCGGCACGATGATGAGCAGCTTGTGGTGAACGGCCAGCTCGACGCCGAAGACCACCGGCGAGCTGCCGAATAGCGTGTAGGCCTCGCCGGCGGCGAGCGTCTGGCTCCAGGCCAGGATCTCAAAGGCCACCGTGATGCCGATGGATGTGGCCAGGGCGGCGATCTCCGTCCAGGCGTTGATGCGCCACCAGAACCAACGCAGGATCAATACCAGGCCAATGCCCGCGCCGAGGGCGAAGATGAACTCCCAGGCTTTGGCAATGGACTGCATCCACATGGCGACCACCGCCGCGCAACCCATCAGGCCGATGGTGATGTAGCGGCCGACGACGACATAGTGGTGTTGGGCCTGTTCCTCATTGTCGAAGTCGCTGTCGGGCTTGATGAACCGCCGGTAGACATCGTTGATCAGGTAGGAGGCGCCCCAGTTGAGGTGCGTGTCGATGGTGGACATGAAGGCCGCCAGGAAGGAGACCACCAAGAGGCCCATCAGGCCCGGTCCGAGGACCTGTGCCATGACGAGCGGGTAGCCGGCCTTTTCGCCGAGCTCCGCATGGGCTTCCTCGCCGATGACCGCTGCGATGTCCGGGAAGGCGACCAGGGACACGAGACCCACCACAATCCAGGGCCAGATGCGCAGGGCGTAGTGGGCCAGGTTGAACCAGAGCGTGCCGAGCAGGGCGTGGCGCTCGTTCTTGGCCGAACTCATGCGCTGGATGATGTAGCCGCCGCCGTCGGTGCTGTGGGTGGACCACCACATGATGAGCAGGAAGACCAGGAACTTGGAGAAGGGTGTCTCCCAGAAAGCGATGGAGAGGAACTCCTCCTCGGGCAAGGGCGGCAGAAAACGCAGGGTGTTCTCGGTGACCGGTGGCAGGGCGGCGAGCTGTGCCTGCAGGTCGATGATAGCCGGAGCCAGGCCCGCAAGAGCCGCGCCATCAGCGCCCCCATCTTTCCCCCCATCAGGCCCTCCCGGTGGCGGGGCCTCTGCCTTGAGCTGCGCGAGCTGGGCCTCTAACACAGGCCGCTCCGCCGCGGCGCTCTCAATGCGTTCAACTATGGCGCCCATGCCGCCCACGGAGGAAACGGCAATGATCGCCAGGATGACCGAGCCTGCCATGGCGATCACAAACTGCACCAGGTCGGTGATGACCACGCCCCAGAAACCGGAGAGCAGGGCGTAGACCAGGGCGATTACCACACAGACCCAAACCGCTGTCCAGCGATCCGTGTCGAGCAGGATAGCCATGACCGCGCTCATGCCATTGATGACCCAGCCCAGGACGATGAAGTTGTAGAGCAAGGCGAAGTAGCCGGCCTTGAAGGCGCGCAGGAAAGCCGCCGGCTTGCCGTGGTAGCGCAACTCCAGCAGCTCGTTGTCCGTCAGGACCAGCGCCCTCCGCCACAGGCGCGAAAAAAGCAGCACGCCGAGCAGTCCGGCCAGGACCATGTTCCACCAGAACCAGTTCTGCCAAATGCCCGGCCCACGGATGAACTCCGTGATGGCCAGGGGTGTGTCCGCGGCGAAGGTCGTCGCCACCATGGAGGTCCCCACCACCCACCAGGGCAGGGAGCGCCCGGATAGGAAGTACTCCTCCGTGCTGGAGCCCGCCCGCCGGGCGAAGAAGATGCCCACGCCGACGGCGAAAACCAGATAGAGGACGATGATCGCCCAGTCGAGGGGAGCCAGACCCATTCTCGGCAGACTAGGGCTCAGCGGGGGCCAGGGCCAGCGGCTAGTCGCGCCAGATAACGGCGGGCTGGTCTGCGGCGGGTGGTCGATGGCCGGTGGGCCTTGGGTTTGTCGGCCGGTGGAGGGTGGGCCACTGGTGGGTGAGACCTGCGGCTAGTTTTTCCAGATTGACCCGCGACCCTGGCGGGATTTGTCGGTCTTGGGGGTGGAGGATGGGGGTGGTGGGTTCCCTGTAATTTCCCCTCCGCGCCCACGCCCGGCCGCACCCCCAGGCCGCACCTCCCGGCCCTAGGCACGGCCCGCGGGCCAGTCCTTTGGCCAGCTCGCACGCCGCCCCCTCGCAAGCCCGCACGCCGCCCCCTCGCGAGTCCGCATGCGAGTCCCCGCGCCAACCGGATCGCCAAGCCGCAGGTCCCGGCGCCCGGATCCCCGGCGTGGACGGGGATTTCCCTGCCGCCCGGGGGTAGGCTGCTCCCATGGTCTCCCCGTCCGCGACAGCCACCGGCCCCGGCGCCCAGCATTTCTGGCTGACACTATTAAAGGTAGTACTGGCCGCTGGCCTGCTGTCCCTGCTCTTCAATCAGGTGCCCTGGCGTGACTCCGTGACACTCACCAGCGCCTCCGGGGACATCATGAAGCTCGAAGTGACTCCTACGGGCTCCGACGCCGCTGGCGGCCTGGTCCTCGCCGGTCAGGGCGAGGGCACGGGCTGGGCTTTTACGGTCAGCGGCGAAGACGGAACGACGCTCGCCGACATCCGGCCCTCGGCGGCCTTCTTCGAGCAGCGCCTGCCGGACCCAGCCATCTGGGCGGAGGCCACGGGCAGCTATCGGCCTGGCCTGGCTGACCAGCTGGCCAAGCTGACCGCCGGCCCGTTCCTGCTCGCCTCCCTCCTGGCCCTGGGTTGGACGCTAGCCATGGCCCTGCGCTGGCGCGTGCTGCTGGCCGCCGTCGGCCTGCGCCTGCCATTCGCCCGCGTGCTGCAGGTCAATCTGGCCGGCCTCGCCGCCAGCCAGGTCATGCTCGGCTCCGTGGGCGGAGACCTGGTGCGCGCCGCTGCGGTGGCTCGGGACGGCCATGTGCCCGCCACGCTTGAGGCCCGCACCCGCGCCGTGCTCGCCATGGCCATGGACCGCCTGGTGGGGCTGGTGGCCCTCCTGGCCCTGGGCACCGCCGCCGCCCTGGCCTTCACGGTGACCCACGCAGACCTCGGCCAGGCCTTCGCCCTGGCTCTCGGCGTACTGGCCGCGGCCCTGGCCGCGCTGCTCCTGTTCGCCCGGCGCGGAACCGGGGAGGAGTCCGTGAACCCAAACACCTCCCGCCTGCGCCAGATCTTCGCCTCCACCGGCCAGGCCCTGGCCAGTTACCGGACACGCATCCCCACGCTCATCGCCGCCTTCCTGCTCTCCCTCATCAGCCACAGCTTCCTGATCCTGGCCGGCGCACAGATCGGTGCCGCCCTGGGCCTCGGCGTCGCCTTGGCCGGCTACTTCCAGATCGTACCCATCTCCGAAACACTCCAGGCCCTGCCCATCTCGCCCGCCGGCTGGGGCGTGGGCGAGGCCGTCTACACCGTGCTGTTCAAGGAGGCCGGCGAGACCGCCGCCCTGGCCCTCTCCTTCGCCCTGGGCGCCCGCGCCGTGCGCCTGGGCCAGGCCCTGCTCGGCATACCCTGCCTGCCTGGACTACTGCGCAGCTCGCGGAACAGCGGCCAAAGCCAGGAGGCTCGCTGATGATTGGGACCAGCGTGCCGGAGAAGCTCCGCCGCCCCGCCGCCCTCCTGGCCCTGGCCGCCCTGGCACAAGTGCAGTTGCATCCCCAGGCACAAGCACAAGCCCAGGTACCGGCACAAGCACAACAACAGCGCCAAGCCCGCGGCGTGGCAACCGTCGCCACCGACGGTGGCCCACAGTTCCTGGCTCGCCGGGAACACCCCCTGCCCTCCAAGCCGGAGGGTCTGCTCGCCACGGATCTCGACGGCGACGGCCGCAGCGAACTCTTCGCCGTCACCCAGGATCCGGGCGTCCTCCACGCCCTCTCCGGCAGCTGCGCGGGGCGGTCCTGGGCCGTGGGCACCTATCCCCTCGCTCCAGAGCGGCTCACTATCGCCGGATCGACAGCGGCGGCCATCGCCGTCGCCTCGCGAGGTGACAACGCCCTGCGCGTCATCAATCCCCTGGCCGCCCATAAAAACGGCGCCCATGGCAACGGCGCCCAAGACAAGGCCGCCCCAGACGAGACCGCCCAAGGCGGAGCCGCCCCGGACGCTGAACTCTGGCGCCTGGACCTGGACCACACACCCCGCGCCCTGGCCAGCGCCGGCGGACACCTGGCCGTGGCCTGTGACGGGCGCGAACTGGTGCTCATTGATGAAGAGCGCACGATCCAACGGCGCGAACTCCCCGCTGACCTGCCACGCTGCGCCCTGATGCTCGCCTCGCGGGAGAGCGTGATCGTCGGCTTCCAGGACACGCGCGGCCTGCACGCGTTTTCCATCGACGACTCGGACACATCAACCTGGTCCGCGGACCTCGGCGGCATCCCCCGCGATCTAGTCGAGGCAGACCTCGACGGCGACGGCGACCTGGAGCTCGCTTGCCTGGCCGGCGACCGTTCCCTGTGGGTTTTCGGTTGGGGCGCGCCCGGCGGCGGCATTGCCTCCTTCGCCGAGGCGCAGGCCCTCGAGTGGCGCACCCAGGCCGTCCCCTACTCTCTCAACAGCTTCAAGGCCCCGGGCGGCAATGCCGGCGGCAGCGCAGGAAGCGACAGGTTGGTAATGGTGCACGCCTCCGACCTGGCCTGGCTGGTCCTCGGCGATTTTTCATCCGCTGGTCCGCTGCTGCGCCACTCCGCCTACGCCGGCCAAACCCCGCGCGGTTCGGCCACTGGCGACTTCGACGGCGACGGCTTCCCCGACTTCGCCATTGCCAACCGCGACTCCCTGGCGATCAGCATACTGCGAGGCACGCCCACGCCTGAACCCGCCACCCCGGGCAGGCACCAGCCCCATTTCTTCTCCGCCCCGCGTACTGCCGTGGGCGGTTTTCCCAACTCCATCGCCGCCGGCGACCTGGATGGCGACGGCCTGCCGGAGGTGCTCGTTCTGAACAGCAAGGACGACACACTCTCCGTGCTGCCCAACCACTACGGGATTGGATCTCCTGATGGCGGAGGACTCGGCCAGGCGCTCACCATCCCGGCTGGCCCTTCGCCCCGCGCCGTCGCCAGCGCCGACCTGAATGCCGATGGGCGCGGCGACGCGGCCTTGATCCTCATCGACGGCACTGGCTCCCGCCTGCGCCTCTTCCTAGGCCAAGGCGCGGGCAGCAGCCTGCGCCTGGAGCCCGCCGCCGCAGATTTCCCCCTCGGCCGCTCGGGCTCCGATCTGCTGCTGCTGGACCTCGATCGCGACGGCGACGTTGATCTCATGGCCGTCGACCCCCTGGGCAACCTGCTGGTGTGGTGGACCCAAGAACCCCAGGGCATCTTCACCGAGGCCGGACGCCTTTCGGTTCCCGGTGGTCCGCGGGCCATGGCCGCCCTCGGCGCCCGCACCGGCGCGGGCGCAAACCGCAACCGGGGCCCCGGCGCCGATGCCCCCCTGCTGGCCCTGGCCCTCTCCGGTCCAGGCGAGCCCCGTGGCGTGGCCCTGCTGGAGGTGCGCCCCCGGGGCGAGCGCGGCGAGGCGGGCCTCGAGCTCGTGCCCGTCGCTCACATCCAGACGGACGGCAGCCCCCAGGACATCGTGGCCGCGGACATGAACGGCGACGGATACCCGGACCTGGCCCTGCTCTCCCGCGATGCGGTCGGCTCCCCCCGTGGCAACCTGCGCCTCTTACTGGCCCGCGAGGGTGGCGGCTTCGAGCAACTACCCGCCGCGCCGACCTCCATGGAGCCACGCACCCTGCTCCTCGCCGACCCCAACGCCGACGGCCTGACCGACCTCTTCGTCAGCGCCCAGTTCAGCCATGTGATCAACGTCTGGACCGTCGCCGAAGATCGCAACGCCAGGCCCAGCGGGCTCCTCCGCCGCCCGCACCTGGGAGCCGGTGTCGGCTGTCTGGATCTCGTTTCCGCTGACATCAACGGTGACGGTCGCCCGGATATAGCCGTGGCCAACGCCCACACGGACGACGTCAGCGTTCTGCTGGCGGAATAGGATCCTGGCCCACTCTGGGGCGTTCCCACAGCGCGAATGTCCCGGCGCTGACGCGGGATTATCACGATAGGTCTTGCCCGGGAGAAGCCGGGGTTGACGCGCGCCGCCGTGCTGTACCCGGACCAAGAGCGATACACCCTGTCGACAGATGTGGAGGCCGTCCCCCCGGGCGCTCTGGCCCCGCGCGGCGAGCTCTTCCCGTAATGCCCGTGGCCCCGCCCGCCGCCTCCCTCAGCGGCGCAGGTTCTCGAGCATCCTGACCAGCGCGCTGGCGATGCGGATGCCGCCGCCGGCGGGGTTGGGACCGCCGGGCTGTTCGCGGCCGTAGAGCAGACCGAAGGGGCGGCGGTAGTGGCGCAGGGTTGTGTACAGGGCGGCGGCGAAGAGGGCGCGGGTCTTGTCCGTGCGCAGGCCGAGGCGCGTTTCGTAGGTGACGGCCAAACCCAGCAGCAGGTTGGCGGGGACACCGCCCAGGTCGCCGACCTGTAGGTTGGCCTTGGGGTCGAAATGCACGTAGGTCAGATCCTCCCAGACGGCGCCGGCCCGTTGCTGGGCCTTGAAGTGGCTGGCCACGGCGGCCGGGAGCAGGTCACGGAGCACGGGCAGGATGGCGGGGCGTTCCCGGGCGTGGGTTGCTAATAGACCCCAGCAGCGCACCTGATCCGCCGCCATGGTGGCGCCGAAGCGCAGGGCATCGCGCCAGCGCGGGGCGTAGTGGGCCAGGCCGGAGTCCGCCAGGGCGGCAAAGGCGAACTCCTCCGGGGCAGCGGCGAACATCGTGGCGGAACGAGCTCCGTAGTGGCCGAAGTCGTCGTCGAAGCCGGGATCGACATCGCGCCACTCGCCGGTCCAGTAGTGGGTGAACTCCAACTCCGCCAGGGCATTGCGGGCGGCGACGAAGTAGCGCTCGTCGTCGGTCACGGCGCCCAGTCGCGCGAGCTGGGCGGGGATGTCCAGGCGCCGCAGGGGCGGGGTGGCGGTGGAAGGATCTCCATCTGCCGCCCGGTACTTGGGGGCGATGGTGCCGTCAGGTTGGACGCCGTGCTCGAGAATGGCCTCGCCCATGAGCACGGCCGCATTCCGGGCGCGGAGTCGAAAGGCCTGGGGGCCGCGCGAGGCTACATCGAGCAGGAAGCCCAGGTCCGCTGCAGCTTCGATGTGCTGGGTGTCCACGGGCTTGCCGTGCTCGGGGTCGACGCGCCAGGGCAAACCGGTTACCGGGTGCAGGCAGTGGGTCAGGTAGGCTTCAAGAAACGCGTGCAGAGCCGCTTGCCAATGTTCAGGCGCCTCTTCGCCCAGGCTTGCCGTCGCCTCAAACAAGGCCTGATGCAGGGGAGAGAGGCCTCCCGGAATGCGGTAGAGCGTCTCCCCCGTGTCCGCGTCGAAGATGTTCGTCAGGAAAGCGCCGTTCCCACCATCGTCGGCGGCTTGCGCGCCATCCAGCGGCGTCACACCGCGCTCGATCCACAGCGTGAAGATGCCGTCGAGGATCGTGACCAGGTCCCGGGCCAGGACCTCCTCCGTGGGCAGGGGCAGGGGTACAAGCCCGCGCAACTCCGACCAGTGGGTGGCGCGTCCATCACCGCTGGCGAGGGACACCCCCAGGCGCGGCTGGGGGGCGCGACCGAACTTCGCCACCAGCTCGGCTCCAGTCACTTCAAAGCTGGTGCCCTGCGGCCGCGCACCCACAAACTCAAAGACAACCCGCCCGCCCCGGCCATCGGTCACGACCAGGCGCCCGCTGCCGCGCAGGCGGCCGGTGATTCTGATTTCGCCCGCTGTCTTGGCGTAGGCGGGCAGGGGTTGGTAGAGGGATCCATCGCCGGCCGTGACCCCCCAACTGCGGCCGCCCTCGTGCAGGCAATGCACGGTGCCGGATTGGCGCCACCAGGGAATCAGAGCTCTGCGCTCCGGGTCCGGACCCCCGTAGGTCTCGGCGAAGTCGCCGTTATCGAGCAGGTCGAAGACCTGCTGAGCGGGGGCGGCCTCCTCCGGCTGAGCAGCCTCCCCGGGACCGGACACCGGGAACAAGGTGGGGCCTAGTACGAGGAGTGGCGTGATGAAGAACATGGTTGCTGCCGATGGACCTCTGCGCAGCATACCGCCGCTCTCCCGGCGCCTGTAGGCTGGCGCGCAGCTATCCAACTTGCCCTTGTCCAGTTCACCCCTTGACCCCCCCACGCAGGCCGGGACCGGCCCCGCGCCCCTGACGCTCCTCACCTGGGGCGCCCTGGTGGCGGGATTGATCGCCCTGTGCCTGGGCCTCACCCACGCGGGCACGCCGGGCTGGGACGCCACGGGCCATGCCTTCGCCGCCCTGCGCATGGCCGAGGCCCTTTCCGCCCTGGACCTCTCCCTGTTCTGGAGCGAGTTCAGCAAGCCTGACTTCTACGCACCTCTCGGGCGGCTCGGCCTGGCCTCGGGCTTCCTGCTGCTCGGCGACGGCTTCTGGGCGCCGCGTGCCATGAACTGCTGTGTGTGGATCGTGACCATCGCACTCTCCGCGCGCCTGGCCGCGCGCCTGGCGCCCAACAACCTTGAGGGCGGCGAGGACGGCCCGTCCAGCGCACGCCTGGCCTCCTTCTGGACTGTCTTCTTCGGATTGACTTGCACCATCGGCGCCACCCACGCGCGCTCCGCCTTCCTCGAACCGTTTTCGGCCCTGGCAACCGTCGTTTGTTGCCTGGCCTACCTGCGCGCCCGGGACACGGGCCGCCACGCCCACGGCCTGGGCGCTGGGTTGCTCCTCGGCGCGGGCCTCTTGATCAAGTACACCTACGGTTTGCTCGTCGTGGGGGCCGTGGGCCTGACCGGCCTGTGGGGCATCTGGAAGCAGAGCGACGCCACCGCGCGCCGGGTCGTGCCTTCCGTCGCCGCCGGCCTGGCCGCCGTCCTGCTCTGGTGGTTTGTGCTGCCCCTGCCCTCCGGCTTCGCCCTGGGCACAGCGCACCGCGAGATCTTTGTCGCCTACCTGACAAAGGCCACCATCCTCACGGGGCCCGGCCCCTACATCCCCTGGATCGCCTGGGCGCTCATGGGTTGCCTGTCCTTGATCGCCTTTGCGCCCCAGGCCCTGGGTGTCGTCTGGGGCCTGCGCCGCTGGAACAGCTGCGCGGCCGCGCGCCTGTGTGTGTCCTTGGCCCTGGTCGGCCCCATCGCGATCATGGTGTATCCCTTCCGCATCGACCGCTTCATCCTGCCGACGCTTCCAGCTGCCTGGGCCTTGGGTGGAGCACTGCTGGCGGCGCTCTCCCTGCGCATCGACATGAAGTGGCGCGGCCGCGCCCAGGCCGGACTGCTGGCGGCTATTCTGCTCTTCGCCTGGGGTGGAGGAATCCTGGCCAGCGATGAAGCGGCCGGAAGCGACGGCGACGGGGCTGCCCATCCGGCCATCGGCGACGTAACCGCCATTCGTCTGCTGCTTCCCGGTGCGTGGAGCCCGGAACGGGAGGCCGCGGTTGCAGCCGGCGCCGCCACCTGGACCGACCCCTACGCCTACCGCCCAACTCCGGCCACTGGCCCGCCAGGCACCGCCGCCGTGCTCGACTTCGCCGCAGCGCATTTCGACGCCAACGCGCCCTTTGCCTGGATCGGCGGCACGGGCACGGAGCTACCCTTGGCCCTGATCCAATGGCGTCTGTTTCAGGAAAGCGGCGCGCCCGAGGCGATCTTCCGCGAGCTTGCGGATATCGATCACCTGATGCTCGATGCCGAGCTAGAAGCCTTCGACGAAACGGCATTCCGCAACTGGGCCGCGGGCTTCAGCCAGGTCGGCGTCCTCGATCCGCCCGACCCCAAGGGCCGCCCGCGCCCCTTCGAAGTGCGCTTCGCCGCCTGGATGAAAGATCACCCGGGCTTCAGCGTGCGCGCCAGTGAAACGGTGGCCGTGGGCGGCCGCCCGTTTGTTGTGACGGTGTACGAGAAGTAGGCTCGTGGGGGCTGCCCGAGGAGCGTGCCCGGCGTTGCCCGCCAGCTCTTCCCGCTGATCCGGCGAGTCCCCCGTCACGACCAAGTGCCTGACCAGTGGGCCGTTGCGCACTTCGGACAGGTCTTTGATCCGTTGATCGTGGCCCTTGGTCAAGCTCGGTTCACTTTCAGCCTCTCTTTCCCTCAATGCTGCCACGTGCCTGTCAATCACAGGCCTCCTTGTCCTGTTCGGTCTTCTCGCCCCTTATGTGCCCACGGAGAGAGCCTAGGCAAACGCCGCGTGGCCGCGCTGGCGGCGCAAGAGGCCGATCTGGCCCAGGTGGTAGGTGTCGTGCATGTAGAAGAAGCGCGCCATACCTGCTAGATCGGTCGAGCCGTCGGGCAGGGGTTCGTCGAGCTTCTTGGCGAGGGTTGTGGAGGAAACCGTGGCGAGGGAGGCGGCCAGGATTTCGCCGGCCTCGTTGAACTTCACCGTCAGGTCTTCGATTGACGGATAGGTTTTTGGGTCGGCCGGTGTCACGCCGATGTCGAAGGCGTCCTCCCAGGGCTCGGCGGTTTCCAAGAGGCCCAGACGGCGGGCCAGATAACGCCGGGCGGCGGCCAGGTGGCCGAGGATCCAATGGGCCGTGTTGCCGCCCGCCCCGGCCGTGTGCAGCCAGTCGGTCTCTTCGAAACCGTCTGAGACGGTGGCCAGCAGTTGATTGTTGAACTTGTAGAGATCGGCGAAGAGTTGGAGGGGGTGGGCGGTCATTTCCGTGGGTCCTTGTGGGTGGGGTTCCTACTGAGCGTCAGCGGGCAAGGGTCTGAACCTGGCGGGCGAGATCGGCGGCACGCGGATCATTAGGCATGAGGCGCAGGAGGTGTTCGACGCTGGCGCGCGCAGCGGCCCGGCGACCCTCGCCCAGGAGCAGGTTGGCGTGATCCCTGAAGAGCGGCAGGACGAGCTCCGGTGCTTGGCCACCCGCCAGCCGAGTGGCGGCATCGAAGGCAGCCAGGGCTTCCCGGGTGCGCCCGGCGGCCAGGAGGGCCAGGGCCAGTTCGCGGTTGGCGTGGAAGTGACGCGGGTGGGCGGCCACGGCTGCGGCGAACTCGGTGGCTGCTTCGTCGTGGCGGTCGGCGGCGGCGGCCACCTGGCCTAGCTGCCAGTGACCGCTGGCCTCCGAGGGGATGAACTCCGGGGGAATGCGGGCGGTGATGCTTGCGATGTATGCCACCAGGGCCAGGGCCGGCAGCAGCTTGCTCCAGCGGCCTGCGCGCAGGCTGTCGAAGGACCACACCAGGCCATGGGCTGCGAGGATCATGAGCGGTGGCAGGATCGGCACGCGGAAGCGCGAACAGACGAAGAAGATCACCACGGTCAGCGTGTAGATCGGGATGAAGCCCCAGAGCGGGAAGAGGTGTTCGCGGCGACGCAGGCAAAGGACCAGCCCGAGCAGGCCAAGGGGAGCTATGGCCGTGAAGTCGAGGGGAATGTGGCGGGAGGGACCGCCGAAACGGTCGTGAAAGAAGCGCACCTCCTGGTTGTTGCCGAGCTCCCAGTCGGTCCAGAAGAGCTTGAGCTTCCAGAGCAGGTGACGGGCTGCGGCGGCGGGCTGCGCGGTGATGTGTTCGAGGGCGCGGCGCGTGTAGTGCGCGGAGACTTCGGAGGGGCGCAGCTCGCCGCCCGCGGCCTCCTCCGCCAGACGGATTGAATCGTGGTAGCCGCCCCACCAGTCGGGACGCGTGCCCGGGACAATGGCGGTGCTGCCGTCCGAGTCCGGGTTGTTGCCGATCCAGAAGTTGACGCCGGCCTGGGAGGAGATCAGGACCGTGTCCCCACGGTTGGCGTTGAAAGCCGTCAGCGGCAGGATGGGGATGAGGGTACCCAGGGCGAGCAGGGCGACGGCGCCGAGGGGGCGCGTTTCCTTCCGGCCGGGGTCGTCCGGCTGGCTGGGCCGCTTCCGCCCGCGCCAGTAGAGCCAGGCGGCGACAAAGGGCATGAACAGAAGGACGTTGGGGCGTGCGCTGGCGGACAGGCCCCAGAGGAGGCCGGCGGCGAGCAGGCGGCGGGGCGTGGTCTTATCCCCCAGGCGCAGGGTCAGCAGGATTGCCGCCAGGTCCAGGGGCACTATCAGGGTCGGCAGCAGGAGCTCTCCGTCGAAGTAGATCAGCACCCAATACACGGCGGCGCCGAGCCCCGCGATGAGGGCCTCGCGGCGGCCGAAGGCGCGGCGGGCGACGGCGTAGGTGAGCAGCGCCGTGACGCCACCCACGAGGCTCTGGATGATGCGCGGCAGGAGCAGGCCGTCGCCAAAGAGGCGGAACAGTCCGCCCAGGAACCAAGGGTAGAGGGGGGCGCGGAAGAAGGGCCCGGGCAGGAACTCCTCGCCCGCGGCCACGGCGCGAGCCCACTCCACATGGAAGAGGGCGTCCATGGTCGGCGCATGGAAGAAGGGGCTGGCCTCCATGGCCAGGGCGTTGGTGACCCGCAAGCCCACGGCCAGGACGAAGAGGGCCGCCACGATCCAGGGTTCCCGGCGATGCCGGCTGGGAAGGCTGGAACTCGTCCGGGATGACGTCGGTGTGCTGCTGCTCTGCGCCCTGTTCATGGCTGGAATACGCTGCTCTACGGAGAGCCGTCGGTGGCGTGAGGTGGGAGGCTAACAGGATCGGCGGCCCGTCCCAGGGGGCCGCTCCCCAATCTCATCGATCCGCGGTGCCGCAGGCCGGGATGCCGCCAAAGGTCGGGGGCCCGTCGCCTGATTGCTGGACCGGGGCCGGCGGGCGGCAGACTCCTGGCCGGCCCCGCGCGGGTATTCACACGCGGGCAAACCCTACCCGGCAGTCCCCAACTGGCGTCGCGGGCGGTTATCATCAGGTTCCGCGATGCCTTCCAACTAGGAGTATCCCATGCAGACTATCACCAAGCCGACTCTCGAAGCGCTCCGTCCCCACTTCCCCCACTGGCAGAAGACCGGGGATCTGGTTGATCAGCTCATGGACCTGACGCTGAACCTGCGCCAGAGTGGACACCCGGGCGGGTCGCGCTCCAAGGTGCCCGCTCTGGTGGCCATGACTCTCGGGGCGGGCATGCGCTGGGATGTGCGCCGGCCAGAGCTGGCCTTCGGCGATCGTTTTGTGTTGATTGCCGGCCACGCCAACCCGGCGGTCTACGCCCTGCTGGCCGTCTACAACGAGGCTCTGCGCCTGCGTTACGAGGCGACAGGTGACGCGCGGTACCTGGTGCCGAATGCGGAAGAGCGCCAGCTCGTCTGGCAGGACCTTCTGACCTTGCGGCACAACGGCGGCCTGCCCGGCCACGCGGAGATGGAGGGCAAGACGCTCTTCTTCAAGTTCAACACAGGCCCGTCGGGCCACGGCGGTCCGGCGGCGCTGGGCGAAGCAATGGCGCTCAAGCACGCCGGCGCCGGCGACAGTCAGGTCTTCGCCATGGAGGGCGAGGGCGGCCACTCGGCGGGCTGCCACCACGAGGTCAAGAACTCCGCCTGGGGTTTGGGCCTCGACAACCTGGTCTACCTGATGGACTGGAACGACCACGGCATTGACTCCTTCGCCAACAGCGAGGTGGCTGCCGGTGGGCCCGAAGAGTGGTTCGCTCCCTACGGCTGGCGCTGTGCCGGGGCCGAGGATGGCGAGGACTACGAACAGCTGGCCGGTGCCATGCTCGAGATCGCCCACGCGCCTGACAAGGGCGGCCGGCCCGGCATGGTCTGGTTCAAGACGCGCAAGGGTCGCGGCTACGGGATCTTCGATGCCGCCTCCCACGGCAAGTCCCACGGGCGCAACTCGGAAGGTTTCTGGGTCAGCCGCAATGAGTTTGCGGAAAAGTACGGCGTGTCCTTCGAAGACCAAGGCGACACAAACGATCCCGGTGAGGACGCCTGCCGCGAACAGACGGCCTCCTGGATGGAGACCGTGTTGTCGGTCCTGCGCGACGACCCGGAGTACGCCGCCTACCTGGCGGACACGCTGGTGGAGCTGGGCGAGTCCGTGCCCGGTGGATCGGCGCGGCTGGGGCGCGAGGGCGGCAGCAACCTCGCGGCTGACAAGGGCTGGCTGGCCGCGAAAAACTTGCCCGCTGAGCTCTTTGTGCCACCGGGCACCAAGGTCGCCAACAAGGACGGTTTCTCGAAGTTCGGGGCCTGGGTAAACGCCCAGGCCAAGCAGGCAATGGGGCGCCCCCTGGTGCTGGCCTGTTCCGCGGACCTGGCGGACTCCACCTCCATCAGCGGTTTTGCCAAGGACTGGCAGGATTCCACGGGCTTCGGCTGGTACGAGCGCGACAAGAACACCACCGGCAGCCTGCTGCCCCAGCAGATCACCGAGTTCGCCAACGCCGGCCTGTGCGTCGGCTCGGCAACGGTCAACATGTCCGCGCAGCCGGAAGAGGAATTCCTCGGCTACTGGAGCGCCTGCTCCACCTACGGCTCCTTCTCCTACCTGAAGTACGGGATGATGCGGCTCTTCAGCCAACTCTCCCAGGACTGCCCCCTCAAGGTGGGCAAGGTGATCTGGGTCGCCGGCCACTCCGGCCCGGAAACTGCCGAGGACAGCCGCACGCACTTCGGCATCTTCGCCCCGGCGGTGACGCAACTCTTCCCGGATGGCCACATCATCAACCTGCACCCCTTCGAGCACAACGAGGTGGCGCCCATGTTGGCGGCGGCCCTGGCCACGGATGTACCGTTGATCGCCCTGCACCTGACGCGCCCGGGCGTGGTCATCCCCGACCGTACCGCTCTCGGCGTGCCTTCGCACATGGAAGCGGCCCGCGGCGCCTACGTGATCCGCGCTCACGATCCGCGCCAGCCACAGGAGGGCACGCTGCTTGTCCAGGGCACGGCCTCTACAGAGTCCGTCTACGAACTCCTGCCCTGGCTTGAGTCCGGCGATGGGCCCAATGTGAAAGTCGTCGCCGCCCTCTCCTGGCAGCTCTTCGAACTCCAGGACAAGGACTACCGCAACGCTGTGCTGCCGCGGGCCGACTGGCTCGACTCCACAGTCATCTCAAATGGTGCCCGCCGCGCCATGCACGACTGGCTGCCCCACAAGGTGGCCGAGGACTACGCCATGTGTTCGGACTGGGACAACCGCTGGCGCACCGGCGGCAGCACGGAAGAGGTGAAGGTCGAGGCCCAGATCGACGCGGCAAGCCTGAAGGCAGGCATCGCGCGCTTCGCGGCGGACCGCAATTACCGCCTCTCACGCGTGGTACACCCGGGTTAGCCCGCGCCCATTCTCCACCGTTTCACCTTGTTCCCTGGCCCAACCGGGGATGCGTGCCGGGGCTTTTCATGCCCCGGTTGGAACCGGCTCCGCCGGTGGCTACATTGCCTGTCCCACCACGGAGTTCACCTATGAAAACACCCACCTTGATCCGTTCACTGCTACTCCCCTGTCTCCTGCTCGCCGGCTGTCTGGGAACGCCCAGGGAACCGGAATACGGGCGCCCCTTGCCGCGCGGGGTCGAGGCCCTGGCGCCGGTGCCGGCCGGGGAGCTGCCCGGCTTCGGCCACGAATGGGCCATGCGTCACGAGCTGCTGCCGGCCCTGGAGCAATCCCTCGGTTGGATGCGTCGGCCCCACGCGCGCACCTTCTACCCCCAGGCGGGGATCGGCTATGAGCGTTCCCTGGCCAGCCTGGTGCGCATGCACGAGATTCTGACCACCGCCGTGGATCGGAACGAGTTCGAGGAGCGCGTGCGCGCGGAGTTCGATGTCTACCGCAGCGCAGGTTGGGACGGTCGCGGCGGCGGCGTGCTCTTCACGGCCTACTGCACGCCAATCCTCGACGGCAGCCCCGAGGAGACGGATGTGTATCGCTATCCCCTCTACGCCCTGCCGGAAGATCTGGTGAAGGGCCAGCGCGGCCGGATCCTCGGTCAACGCACCATCGATGGCACGACGAAACCCTATCCCACCAGGCGCGCCATCGAAGCCGGGTCCCTGCTCGCCAATCAAGGCCTGGAACTCGTTTGGCTGCGGGATGCGGTCAGCGCCTACATCGCCCATGTCAATGGCTCGGCCTTTGTTGCCATGCCAGACGGATCCATGCTGCGTCTGGGCTACGCTGGCAAGAACGGGCGCGACTACACCTCTCTCGGAAGCGAGTTAGTCGCCGACGGCATGCTGCAGGAAGATCAGGTCAGCCTGGCGGCCATTCGCAGTTGGGCCACCGACAACCCCGTGCGCGCCCGGGACTACATGCAGCGCAACGAGTCCTTCGTCTTCTTCACCCCCATCGACGAAAACCCCCACGGCAGCCTCGACGTGCCCGTCACCGGTGGCCGTAGCCTGGCCACGGACAAGAGCATCTTCCCGCGCGCTGCCCTGACGTTTGTGGATACGGTCTTCTCCGTGCCCGGGACGCGCGCCACGCGCCCGTTCCAGCAGTTCCTGTTGGACCAGGACACGGGCGGCGCCATCCGCACAGCCGGGCGCGCCGACATCTACCTGGGCATCGGCCCACGGGCGGAACAGCTGGCCGGGGCCACCAAGGCCCCGGGGCAGCTCTACTACCTGTTCGTGAAGGAATAGGAGCGCGGGGCGACTCCGCCCCGCGCCTGCGGTCCACAGGCGCGGTTTTGCGGACCGCCCGCCAGGGTGGTTCCCGGTCGTGCCTGATGGCGCAATCCAGGCGACGCTAATGTCCTACAGGACGGCTCGCACCTGGGCTTCGAGGCCGCCGGCGATGATGAGGTCCTGGGCCGCGGCACCGACGGGGCCGATGGCGTACTCGGCGGAGTCGAAACGTATGCGCGAGGCGGCGAAGTCCACGGTGACCTCGCCCTCCAGGCGCAGGCTGGGCGGGTTGGAGCCCGAGTGCTCGGCGCGCAGGGCCTCCACCAGTTGCGGGCATTCGATGCACAGGTAGCCGTTGTTGAAGGCGTTGCGCTTGTAGGTTTCGCTGAAGGAGCCGGCGATGACCAGCGGGATGCCGAAGTACTTGAGACAGGTGGCCGCCTGCTCGCGGGATGAGCCACAGCCGAAGTTGAAGCCGGCCACAATCAGATCGCCGGTACGGGCTGTTTGCTGGAACGCCGGGTCGTAGTTGGCGAAGGCATGGCCGGCCATCTCCTCGGGGGAGAGGTTGTCCTGGTAGGTCACGTCCTTGCCGTAGATGCCGTCCGTGTTGAGGTTGTCCTCATCGAGCAGCAGTAGGCCACCGGAGATCTCCGCCGGGAAGCCCTCGCGGATGGCCACGGCCTGGGCGGGAGCCTCCGGGGCGGTGTGGGTTTCCAGGGAAGCCGCTTGGGACATTTCCTCCGCCGTCCCGCCCGCCTCCCGTGATGAGTGCGCCTGGTCCACCTCCCAGACCGAGCCCTTGATCTGTCCGGCTATGGCGCTGGCAGCCACGGTGGCCGGACTGGCCAGGTAACAGCGGGCCGAGCGGTCGCCCATGCGGCCCTTGAAGTTGCGGTTGGTGGCGCTGATGGCCACCTCGTTCGGCCCCAGGAGCCCCGTGCCCAGGCCGATGCAGGGACCGCAGCCCGGCGGCAGGAAGCGTGCCCCGGCGGCTTCTAGCAGGGCCCAGTCACCGCGCTCGCGCACCTCGTGCTCGACCTCCGACGAGGCGGCGGCCACATACAGTTCCACGCCCTCCGCCACGCGCTTGCCCCGCAGGACGCCGGCCGCCGCGGAGAGGTCATCGGCGCGCCCGTTTACGCAGGAGAGCAGGTAGGCCTTCTGGATCGGCAGGGGGTTGGCCTCAAAGGCGGACACGGGCGCCACGGTTTTCAAGTGGTGAGGCCCGGAGACGGCGGGGGTGACCCGGGAGAGGTCCAGGGTGATGGTCTGGGCGTAGTGGGCGCCTTCGTCCGCCGCCGGCGGCGCGGCCTTGATGGCATCCAGGCGCGCGCGGGTCAGGTCTCCGCGGTTGCCGTAGCCCACATCGCTGCGAGCCTCAAGTCGGGCCAGGCGCTCCTCCAGCCAGGCGATGGTGGTGTCGTCGCAGGGGAAGACGCCGGCCAGCGTGCCCCATTCGGTCGTCATGTTGGCGATGGAGAGGCGCTCGTCGATGGACAGGGAGGCCACACCGGGGCCGGTGAACTCCAGGGCCTGGTTCAGCACCTCATCTTGATTGAAGGTGCCGCATAGAAGCAGGATGGCGTCTTTCCCCGTCACGCCCCGGGGCAGGGCGCCTTCGAGGGTGACGCGCGTGGTGCGCGGGACCTGGTACCAGGCTGTGCCGGTGGCCCACAGGGCGGCGGCATCCGTGCGCACGACGGGCGTGCCCAGGGCCCCCAGGCCACCGTAAATATTCGAGTGGCTGTCCGAGGCCACAACCATGGTGCCCGGCAGGACAAAGCCCTCTTCGCACATGATCTGGTGGCCGATGCCGCGCCCGGCCGGGTGAAAGGCAACGCCCATCTCGCCGGCGAAGGCCTCGATGCGCGCGTACTTGTCCAGATTGGCTTCGCTGGTGTTTTGGACATCGTGGTCCAGGGCGAAGACCGGCTGGTGCGGGTCCGCCACGCGTTCGGCTCCGATGGACCTGAACTTCGGGATGACGGCCCCGGTGTTGTCGTGGGTCATCACATGGGCCGGGCGAACGGTGAGGAAATCGCCGCTCTGGACCACATGACCAGGGGCTAGGCCCTCCGCATGAGCCTGGGCAATCTTTTCAATCAGCGTTTGGGGCAGGGACTGGGGCATGGTCGTTATCTTGGGGGGTGCACCGGCCGGGCGGACACTTCCGCCGGGCCCACAGGCCCCTATTCTAGCGACGCATGCTGCACACCAGATACCTCCTGCCGTTCCTGCTCCTGCCCCTTTCCTGCGGGGGGACTCCGGAACACCACCCCGAGCACGGCGCCGCCCAGGCGCCCGCCCACGCCGGCCCGGCCGGTGCGCCGCTCCACGGGGAGCACGAAGGCCGTGATCATCGGGATCGCCACGGGCCGCCGAGCCTGGAGCGCTACATCAAGATGCTCGCCAGCGAGAAGCGCGTGGCGGAGCTGCGCGTGGCCGACACGCTCTCCGCCCTGGACCTGCCCGCCGACGCGGTGGTAGCCGATGTGGGCTGCGGACCGGGAGTGTTCACCTTGCCCCTGGCCCGGGCCTGTCCGAGTGGAGTGATCTACGGCGCCGATGTCGAGCCCGGCCAGCTCGATGCCCTGCGCACGGGGCTCAAGAAAAACGATCTCACCAATGTCGTGCCCGTGCTCGCTTCCTACCACGACCCCCACCTGCCCCCGGGCCGCGTGGACCTGATCCTGATTTCCGACACCTGGCACCACATCGATGACCGCCCGGATTACCTCCGACGCCTGGAGGGCTATCTGGCCCCCGGCGGTCGCCTGGCCTTTGTCGAATACAAGCCCGGCGACATTCCAGTTGGTCCACCGGGCAAGCACAAGCTGGCCGCTGGACAGCGGGAGGCCGAGCTCGCCGCCGCCGGCTGGAAGCGGCTGGAGTCCTTCGACCTGCACACCTGGCACGACTTCGAGACCTGGCAGCCGATCAAGTAGCAAGCGCCGCCCCAAGCCAACCTCCCGTACCCCATGCCCGAACTCCTCTCACTGCTGTTCATCGTCCTGGTGTCGATGGTGATAGTGCGGGTGGGCGCGATGGCCCTCTCCAAGACCGGCCTCTCCATGGACATCAGCCGCTTCCAGGCCCAGAGCGCCTACATGGGAGTTGGCTTCACCACCAAGGAGTCCGAAACGATCATGGAGCACCCGTTGCGGCGACGCATCGTACGCATCCTGATGATGCTCGGCAGTGCGGGCATCGCGACCACCATCGTCACGCTGGTGATCACATTTACGCAGAACAAGTCAGAGGGTCCCGGCATCGTCACGCAACTCGGCTACACGGTCCTTGGCCTGGTGGTGATCTCCGTTTTATGGCGCCTGAAGTCAGTGGATCGCATGGTCAGCCGCTGGGTGCACTATCTCCTCTCGAAGTCAACGGCCCTGGCCATTCACGATTACGAGGAGTTGCTGAAAACCCAGAAGGGTTACGCCGTGGCCCAGATCCAGATCGAGCAGGGTGACTGGCTGGCCGGTCTCAGCCTGCGCGAAGCGAATCTGACAGCCGAGGGTTTGGTGGTTCTGAACATCACGCGCAGCAGTGGGTCCGTGCTCGGCACGCCCACCTCGCGCACGCGCATTCAGCCGGGCGACCGGCTTCTGTGCTATGGGCGCGACGAGGACTTGGCGGGCCTCTCCCACCGTCCCCGAGGCGCGGAAGGCGACCAGGCCCACACCCGCGCCCTGCGTCGCCAGTATCTACGCCAGGAGGAGGAGCGTGCCCAGGACCTGCAGGCCGATCTGCCCTTCCCCGGGGCTTGACAGCTGGAAAATCGAGCCTGGGCCAGCATGCCCACCTCCGGGCAGAGTTAGGATGGCCCGGCACCCCCAACACCACACACCATGTCCGAATACGAAGTTGTCGATTTCCAAGTTGAACCTGTCGAGGGTGACGACCAGATGGCCATCACCATCAACTCCTCGGACGGCAACACCTGGGAATACGGCGTGCCCTATTCACGCTCCACGGGGCGCTACTCCTTCGAGGAGATCGGCCTGATCGAAGTCGACTTCGGCGACGAGTTCGCCGAGCAGTTGACCGAGCGTCTGGACGCGCTGCTCGAAGAGATCCTCAAGGAATCCCTTCCAGGCTGACCGGCGACAAACGGGTATGAACGGACTCCCACGACCACCGTTACTCTCCACATGAGCGACACGCACGAGCTGGAAGCGGAACTGGCTGATCTGCGCACGGACCTGGACACGCTGTCCACGACCATCCGCGCACGCGTCCTGGGCCAGGACCGCGTGGTCGAGGAGTTGCTCCTGGTCCTCCTGGCCGGTGGCCATGTGCTGCTCGAAGGCGCCCCGGGCCTCGGCAAGACGCTGCTCGTCAATGTGCTTGCGAAGAGCCTCGGCGCGACATTCCGCCGCATCCAGTTCACGCCAGACCTGATGCCCGCGGACATCATCGGCACACGCATCATCCAGGAGAACCCGGATGGTGGTCGGCGTTTCGTTTTTGAACCGGGACCAGTATTCACCCAGGTGCTCCTGGCCGACGAAATCAACCGCGCTACGCCGCGCACCCAATCCGCCCTGCTTGAGGCCATGCAGGAGCACCAGGTGACCGTCGCCGGGGAGGCGCGCAAGCTCGACGAGCCCTTCTTCGTCGTCGCCACCCAAAACCCCATCGAGATGGAGGGCACCTATCCCCTGCCGGAAGCCCAGCTCGATCGCTTCCTCTTCAAGGTGCTGGTTGAGCCGCCGCACCTCGCTGGCCTGGTGGCCATCCTCGACGCCACCACCGGTGCCCCCGCGGAGCACCAGCGCGAGGTCATCGACGCCGGGCGTCTGCTGCGCCTGCGCGCCTTGGTGCGCCAGGTCCCCGCCAGCTCCCAGATGGTAGAGCTGGCCAGCCGCTGTGTACTGGCCACGCACCCCACGGACACCTCTGCCCCGGACAGCATCAAGCGCTTTGTGCGCTACGGAGCAAGCCCGCGCGGGGGCCAGGCCCTGCTGCTCGCCGGCCGCGCCCGCGCACTCACCAAGGGTCGCCTGTGCGTGACGGCTGACGATCTCGCTGCCGTGGCCGTCCCGGCCCTGCGCCACCGCTTGATCCTGGGCTTCGAGGGTGAGGCCGCCGGCGCCCAGTGCGATGAGCTCGTGGCCGACGCCCTGGCAGCCGCACTCCACGGCCAAGAGCGCTAGCCCGCATCAATCACATGAATCCTATCCACGCCATGGACGCCGCCTCATCACACGCCAAGTCAGCCGCCACGCGCTTCTGGCAGGCTCAGATCGAACCAACCCTGGGCGACCTTGAAACAAACCTCGCCACGCACCTGGCCGCCATCGCAGAGGCCCGCGCAGCCGGGGCTGATGTGATCCTCTTCCCGGAATTGTCGCTCACCGGGTACTTCCTGAAAGACCAGGTAAGTGATGTGGCCCGCACTCTGGACAGCGAGGAACTCTCCTGCCTTTGCGAGGCGTCAGCGGAAATCTCGATCGCCTTCGGTTTCGTTGAAGCAGCCCCCGACGGACGCCTCTACAACTCTGTGGCCTTCTGCGAGGACGGCGCCTTGCTTCACATTCACCGCAAGGTGCATCTCGTCACCTATGGCATGTTCGAGGAAAGCCGGGACTTTGCCGCCGGCGATGACTTCGCGGTCTTCGACTCCAAGCACGGCCGCTTTGGCATCTTGATCTGCGAGGACGCCTGGCATGTGGGCGGAGCCTACCTGCAATACATGGCCGGTGCCGACACGCTCCTGGTGCACTCATCCAGCCCCGCCCGGGGCGTCTCCGCCGTCGATCCCGGAGATTCAGTTGCGGAACCCGGCACGCTGGCCTCGAACCGCACCTGGGAAACGTTGCTTGCCGCCCAGGCCCTCTTCTTCCGGACCCCCGTGCTGTTCACCAACCGCGTTGGTGTGGAGGACGGTGTCCTCTTCTCCGGATCCAGCCAGGCCCTGGATGCTGAAGGAACGCGCCTCGGGCGCATCGACGGCCTCGACCCAGCCCACCTGGACACCACCCTCAGCGCGAGCAGCGTGCGCCGGGCCCGGCGCGCCACCCCCCTGCGCCGTGACGAGAAACCCTGGCTGCTCTTCAAGGGCCTGGCCCGCCTGGAGGGGTTCGAGGTGGACGAGGAGTGAATACCCTGGATGTGGATCCGGCCCTGGTCGAGTCGCTCCTGGTCCGTTTCCTGCGCAGCGAGGCGGGCAAGTTCGGCTTCACGCGCGCCGTCCTGGGCCTCTCCGGTGGCATCGACTCGGCCGTGTCCGCGGCGCTCGCCGCCCGCGCCTTCGGGCCTGAAAACGTGTTGGCCGTCATGCTGCCCTACCGCACCTCAAACCCCGACAGCGAGGGAGACGCGAAAACAGTAGCAGCCGCCATCGGCCTGCCGACGCGCCTGGTGGACATCTCCGCCATGGCCGACGGTTATCTGGATGGTGCGCCGCAAGGGCCGATCGAGGCTCCCATGCGCCGCGGCAACGTCATGGCTCGCTGCCGCATGATCGTGCTCTACGACCTCTCCGTCGAGTGGAGTGGCCTGGTCATCGGCACCAGCAACAAGACAGAGATCCTGCTGGGCTACTCAACCCAGTTCGGAGACGCCGCTAGCGCCCTGAATCCCCTGGGCGATCTCTACAAGCACCAGGTCATCCAGCTGGCGCGCTATCTCGATCTGCCCTCGGCCGTCATCGACAAGCCACCCTCCGCCGATCTCTTCGAAGGCCAGACTGACGAAGGCGAACTCGGCTTCAGCTACGTCCAGGCGGATCGCTTGCTGGTGCGCCTGGTGGACGAACGCCGCAGCCGCGCCGAACTCCTGGCCGAGGGTTTCTCCGCCGGCTTCATAGACACCATCACGCACCGCATCGCCCAGAACCAGTACAAGCGCCTGCCCCCCATCGTCGCCAAGCTCGGCCCCCGCACCGTGGGCCAGGACTTTCGCTACCTGCGCTCCTGGGGCCACTGAGGCACCACGCGCTCACTGACCCGGGTGCCCCGCCCGGCGCTGGCTGCTAGCGCCAGCTAGAGCCGGGCCCACCACTGCTCAGATCCGGCGGAAGATCGACTACATCAATGGCCAGGGCCCAGGGGTCGTCTCTTGTGCCCGCGGCCAGCTCATTCAGGTGGACACTTACCGAAGCCGCAGCTTGTTCACCCAGACAGATTTCCTGATCCGATAGGAAGTGGAACGCCCCCTTCACTGCTGGAAATGCGCGCCAGCCGCTGCGGTGTCGGCCTCCGACAAGAGCTCGCCTTGGCTCTCAATCCTGGAGACGCCGCGTGAGGCCCTCAAGGTCACAGGACTCGATTTCGCCCTGCCGGATCGGCCCCATGTAGCTGAAGCGTTCCTCCTCTTCGAGGCTCATCATTTCGATCTGGGCACCCTTGGGCATGGTGAAGCGGTCCAGGTCGGCGCCTATGGAGCCCTCCCCCAGGATCGAGCCGAGATTGTCGCGCAGTTCAGCCGGGAGCGCTTCGCGGCCCTCCAGGGCAGCCTTGGCCCGCAGACACACTTCCAGGGTGCTTAGCAGGTTAGTGCGGATGCGCATCAGGCGCTCCACATCGGGGTCGGGACCAGCCAGGGCCCGCTTGACCTTGGCCCCCGCCGCCTCTAGCACGGCCACCAGGCAGCTGATCTTGCGCAGCAGGCGCTCGCGGTATTCGTCCGAGTCCAGACTGGACTCGCGGAAAGGCTCTTTTCGACGGGGGTCACTCATGGATGTTCCTTGGTTGGTCGCCATATGCGACATCCTAAAGGTACCCCGCACGCGCCGCCGCTGCCCCTCCCGCGCCCCCAGAAGGCCACCGGGGCCCCTTTCGCGGGTCCGGAGACGGCCACAAAGCCTCCATAACCGGCGGCGGCACAGGCACTTACGTCATTGTGGCGTCCCTGGAAGGGTATGCGCCAAAGACACCTCTCCCCCGGTGGTGTGCGCCGGCTGCCTGGCTCCAGCCCCCTACAGCATGGAGCGCAGCATCTCGAAGAGCTCCGCCTCGGGCACCTTGCCCATGAGCATGACCGGCGTGCGGTCGATGCGGCCCGTGACCATCGTCCAGGGCCCCACGGTGTAGCGGTCCACAAGGCCCACATCCCGGGCGTCGCTGCTCTGGACGCCGGACTCCCGCGGGCCGTGCATGAAGATCACCCGCTCGGCACCGTCCCCGTAAACCAGCTTGGCCCAGACCTCGGCGCCATTATCCAGGCGTTCCGCGCTCTCGAGCAGAAAGCCCGTCGGCGGCAGTTGGGGCAGGTGAAGCGTGAAGCCCAGGTCAGCGGACGGGTCACCCAAGAGATTCAAGGGGCTGGTCGGGAAGAGCTCTCCCTGCAGTGTCAGGTCCGATAGATCCGGCGCCAGGTCGAGGCTCTCGTACTTCATGCGGATGAGCAGCTCTCCGGAGAGGCTGAGCTCCTCGTAGCGCAGGATCAGGCTGTTGGCCGCGTCCACGGCGATCTCGTAGTAACAGGCGGCGTCGTTCAGACGCTGGAGGCGGAACTGTTCACAGATGCGCCCGGCAATGACCGTTTGCAGGCCGAGGTCCGTGACCGTGTAGTTCTCAAGGAACCGGTTCAGGTCGCGGATCTGGAAGTCGCGATAGCGGTAGAAAAAGCCCTGCCGCGCCTCCTGCACCAGCAGGAAGAGGGGCTCGTCGGCGAGGGCCGGGGCGAGGACATCCAACGGCACAATGGTGAAGTTGCCCTGGCCGTCGGCGGCCACCTCTTCGCGGTAAATGAGTTCCGTGGGGGCACCGCCCACGGTGTAGTGGGCCTCAACGGTGCGGGTGCCGCGGTAGAGAACCGTCCAGGGGGCATCCGGGATACCCTCAAGAATGGGCGGCGGGCTTCCGGGCCCTTGGGTGCCGCCACCAATCTGGGTCGCCCCGGCGGGCTGGCCTACGGGCAGACGAACAGTTTGGTCGCCGCAGGAGGAAACCAGGAAGAGGGCGGCCAGGGCCAAAGCGCTCGCCTGTCGTGCGGGGATCATCGCTGGCCCTCCGCGCTCAAGATGCCGCCGGTCAGGCCGTCGAGCAGCTCACGGGCCAGGGGGTCGAGACCCGCCAGGTCATCCATGCGCCTGATTTCGAAGCCGTAGTCGTCGCTGCTATCGGGGGCCGTGGGGCCGCTTTCCGGGCCGGCAAACCACAGGATCAAGGCCGCTGCCACGCCCAGACCCGCCAGGCGCCGAGGGCCCATGCTCAGCAGGCGGCCGCGGCGGATCCCCGGAGAGTGGGTGGCCCTGGTGGGGCTGGCCAGTTCCAGCTCAACGCGGGTGTCCAACTCGGCGGGAGCCGCCACGCGAGGCAGGCGGCCAATGGCCCGGCGAGCCTGTGTGGCCAGGGGGTTCTTCAGCTCCTCGTTCACCAGGCGATCGAGCACCGTCGGGGCGTGCAGCTCCTCCCGGGGCAGGTCACCGCCACCCAGGACCACTGCCTCCAGGTCGGCGTGGGACTCGCGGCGCTCCAGGGAGGCCACGGCTCGGCCGATGCGTTCCGCACGACCCTCCGGAGCCAGGGCCTGGCTGACGAACTCTGTGAGTTGCGGCGGAGCGCTCAGGCGTTTGAGGCCGGTGAGGGCTCGGGACTGGGCCAAGAGGCGCTCCTGGGCGGCGGCGCAGTCCTCGCAGGACCGCAGGTGCTCCGCCAAGGGGCCGGTGGCCTGGGTCAGCGGGCCGACGAGCTGGACGAGATCCAGCAGGTCAGTTCGGGGTTGTGTACAAGGGGAAGTCACGGCTATGAGTACCTATCGGTGCAGGACAAGTCAGGCGAGGTAGTGCTTGTCGAGAACCGGGGTGAGCTCCCGGTCGAGGGCTGCGTGAGCCCTGGAGAGACGGGACTTGACGGTCCCGAGTGATATTTGGAGGACCTCGGAGATTTCCTCATAGGAGAGGCTCTCCGTGTAGCGCAGGACGGTGATGGCCCGCATCTTGGGGCTCAACCGGTCGATGGCTGACTGGATTTCGGTCTCGAGCTCGTGGCGGGAGGCGGCGGCGGTGGGCAGCTCCACGCTGCCGTCGGCCACCTCAAAGCGGCCAGAACCCGTGGGGCCGGCATCCTGCAGGGCATCGAGGCTGGTGGTCCAGCGGGCTGCTGCCCGGCGCTTCAGGTCGATGCTGGCGTTTACGGCGATGCGGTAGATCCAGCTGGAAAAACGGGATTCGAAGCGAAAGCCGTCAATTTTGCGGAAAAGGATGCCAAACGTCTCCTGGGAAGCGTCCAGGGCGTCCGTGGCATTGCCGCAGATGCGGTAGCAGACATTGTAGATCCGGTCCCGGTAGAGCTCGTAGAGCTCCCGGTAGGCGCCGTCCAGTCCCCCGGAGGGGTTCTGCTGGCAGCGCAGGACTACTTCTCTGTCTGAATCGATGGGCATGGCTTGAAACTGCCGACTTTGACGGGCATTTCCCAGGGCCGGTTCCCATCATAAAACAACTTCCTTCGCTGAGGGGGTAGAAACCCGTGCTCTGCGTCGGGGCCGAGATGGGGAAGGGCTGGGGGGAAGCGCCGGGGAGGATCGTGACAGGGTCCGATCAACGCGCCCTAGGCGGGCCCGCCCGAAACCGTGTGCAAAATCTGGCTGACCCTCAGCCGCCAATCAGGATGACCGGATCGATTGACTCGTAGGTGGCGCCGATTGATCCGGCGCAGCCCGGATCACAGTAGGAGTCCCAGTTGGTCTCACAGTCCGCCTCGACAACCTCTCGCACGATGACAGCCCCGTTGCTGGCCACCACAGAAGAACGTTGCTGGCAGATCTCGCCGGCCACCCAGTCGACGGGGATTTCGTCCTCGCCTCCGGGGGGGATGGGGATGTGAACGTCGTTCGTCCTGCCCCCGGTAGCGCCCGTGCCGCCCTGCAGGGAGGCGGAGGGAGCCGTGGAAAGGGTGGCGATGCGCAGGCAGATAACGCCGCTGCGATAGGTGAAGTTGGCCGTGGAGGCCACGTCATACTGACTGCTGCCCTGGTAGCCAAGCATGGCAAAGACCGTTAGCTCGCCCGCACCCTCGATTAAGTCAGGCGTGATGGGCAGGTCCACAAGCAGCACCCCGTCCTGGGCTCCGTGGCCGGGCATGATGGTGATCGTGGAGCGGGTGGTCCAGTACTGTGGCGGCAGGTAGAGGAGGCGGCCGTTGAAGAGCACGCCGAAGGAGAGTGTCTTGTTCTCCGTGGTGCCGTCCGTGAAGTAGATGGCCGCCAGGGCGTGGATCATGTCATCCTCGCCGCGGCCGCTCATGGCCAGGTCGAGTCCGTTCGTGGTGGCCCCGGGTCGACCGTAGGAGGCCGTGGGCGAGGAGCCGCGGGCGAACTCCTCCACATCCGAAAAGCCGTCGCCGTCGGTATCCACCAGGTTGGGCGAGGAACCGAGGACGCCCTCCTGGACGTCTGTCAGGCCGTCACCATCCGTGTCCAGGGCGGGATCAGAGGTGGCCGAGAGGGTCTGGACGGTGGCCAGGGGGCCGCCTTGGTTTCCGGATGTAGCGGTATCTTCAACCTCAACCGCTGGCAAGGAAGCGAGGGCCGTGATCAGAAGCACTGGGAGGCCCAGACGGCGTAGAACGCCGCCAATCGGTCCATAAAAAGACCCCAGCGCCTCATGCTGTCGACTCATCAAGTGGGCTTCTCCGATAGCCTCATGGTAGGGGTATCCGCCCCAGGGTCAAGGTTTCCCGGCTAGTGGGGGTAAGCGCCCTCCTTCAGGGGTCGTGAGGGCGGTTTCTTCGAAGCGTCAGTTGCCCGGACCGCCAAGAGGGGGCAATCACGGCCCTTTGCCCGCCGGCTCGGTGGACGGCGGGAGCGGGCGCCGATAGGATCTTCGCCCTTGCGCCGCGCCCGTAGCTCAGCTGGATAGAGCGTTCGCCTCCGGAGCGAAAGGTCACAGGTTCGAATCCTGTCGGGCGTACCATTTTGCCCGGCCGAGGTTGATCCAAGCGCATGACCTGGACAGCCTTCGCTCTCTCCGAATCTCACGGAGTGCCAAGAACGCCCGCCTTGTTTCGTAGCTCCATCATGAAGACGCCTCTCGTTGTTATCGCCTTGGTGACCATGGGCCTGGGAGCAGCCGCCTGGGCCGCCGTGCTCCTGCTTGCCTCCGTCGTATCACCCCCACTGGAAGATCTGGTCTCCGCTCCGGCCCCGGGCCAGGCGGTGGCCTACATCAGGGCCCATGGTCTCGGCTCGGGTTATTTCGGCCCACTGCAGGAGTCCCTGTCGCGGGCCATGGAAGGCGCCGCGCTCCCCGACAAACGTATCGACAGCAGCACTTCCCGCCGAGCGACCTCCTTCTTCGGTGATACCCTCGCCTACTGGGAGCGAGCCTTCCCGGTGGCTGACGATTTCGGCCCGGCAGCGTTACTGGATGGCCTGCAGCCAGTGTTGGTGAAGGGCGACTGGGCCGTTGGCTCTGTGATCATGGGTATCCGCCACCGGCCCGCCGACCCGGCCCTGCTGGAAACCGGCGTTGAGTTCGATGTGGGCGGAGCCTTCTTCGTCACCGCTGAAGCCGAAGGCGACTGACCCTAGCCCCCATTCGTCAAGAGCCATCACCCCCGAGCGCGCCACTGGCTTGCACGCTCTGGGGTGAAGTCCTGTGGTGACGCGCGCTAGCGCGGCAGGCCGGGCCACCTCGCCAGGGCTTCGGCCACCGTGGCGGCCGCAGCGCCCTGGCCCGCCGGCGACCAGTGGAAGTCACCCGCCAGGTGAAAGGCCCAGTCGCCGCCCTCGACACTGAGGGTCTCGAACAAATCAGTGTGAGCAATACTCGCCCGCTCCAGGGCCAGGGCCAGGGAGGCGGTCAGGGCCTTCGGCTCGTAGGCCGGGTAGAGGGAGTCGTCCACGGTCACCGGGTGGGAGCGCGCCGCGTCGATGGCAGAGGGAATCACCACGACGAAAAGTGGCAGCTGGCGCTCGGTGCAGACCTCCTTGAAGCGGGCCAAGAGGGCCGCCATGAGGCGCCGCTTGTGCGTCGCGCTGGCGGAGGCCGGCTCCAGGGCCAGATCCGCGTCCCAGTAGTCCTCGAAGAGCGCTTGCACCACCGGGTTTCCCGGTCCGCTGGCCGCCAGGTGCTCCGCCCGGGCCGCGCGCAGGTACCAGGTCAGGTAGGGCGCGTCCCGGGTTGTTTCAGCCCGCGGGCTCGCTGCGAAAAGGCGCGGGAGGGCCCAGCCTCCTTCACCCGCCGTGCGCACCTGCTCCTCCCGCACCAGCTCAGGTGAGAGTGTCGGGGCCTGGCGCCGCAGTCCCCCGGCGGCATCGAGCTCAAACAGACGGTTGCGCACCAGGTCCCCGTGGTCGTTGTGTGCGCACAGGCACAGGACCACGAACTCGGGGGCGAGCTCGCCACACTCCCGCTCGAACTTGAGTAACGCCTGGTCGGGGCCGTAGCCCGTCACTCCGGCGTTGAGCGCCTCCACCGGGCGGCCCAGGCGTTGGCCGAGCTCGCGGCCTAGGACTTGGACAAAGGTATCCTCTTCCCGCGTGTTCCCGGCGAACACAAAGGAGTCGCCATAGACCGCCAGGCGCAACCGTTCACCCCGTGGACCGAGCTCCTCGCCCCGCAGGCCATGGGAGTTTGTGCGCAGGTGAATCCAATCCCCCCCGTTGGCTTCAGCCAGGACCAGCAGCGAGTGCGCGTCTCGGCGATTGGTATGGAGCAGGACTTCGTCCAGGCGCACCAGCGGCGCCCCGAGGGGGAGCCACCGGGAACAGGCGAACTCCGCCAGTAGTAGGCCGGCCGCCGCAGCCAGGGCGAAGAGGACCAGCCGACGCAGCCAGGACATGGCGCCTACTTGCCCGCTGCTTCCCGCAGGACTTCCTCGACCCGCGAGAAGGTTGTTGTGCGGTCAAAGCGTTTTGTGCGCGCCAGGCTCTCCCGCACGAATGCCTCCCGCTCTTCCGGAGATGACAACATGCGCGTCAGCGCCTCGCGCAGGGTGCCATGGTCATAGGGGTCAACGAGCAGCCCGTTGACGCCGTCCTCTACCACTTCCGGGTTGCCGCACACTCCGCTGGCGATCATCGGCGTTCCCAGGTGCAGGGCTTCAAGCAGCGTATGAGAGAGGCCCTCGTATTCAGAGTTCAGCACGAAGGCGCTGCTGGCGCGCATGTAGAGGGGAATCTTCTCATAGGGCACATTTCCCAGGAAGATCGCCCGCTCCCCGAGGCCTAGCTCGTGGGCCAACTGCCGCCAGGGTTCCAACATGTCACCATCCCCGGCCACCAGCAGGCGTGTGTCTGCGAGCTCCCCGGGCAGCTCCGCCAGGGCACGCAGGATGCCGTCCACTCGCTTCCAACCCATCAGGCGGCAGACGGTCAAGATGTAGTGCGGTCCTTCTTCCAGGCCCAGGGCTGCTCTCGCCTGGCGCGGTGATTCCTGGACCTCGTCGACACACGGTCCGTGGTAGGCATTGTGGATGCGCAGCACCTTCTCCCCGGACACGGAATAGCTGTTCATCAGGATGCCGCGCAGGAAGTCCGAGCAGGCGATGATGCGTGAACACCTGGCCCACCAGCGCTTTTGCAGGAAGCGCGCCAGGCCGACGCGCCAGCCGTAGCGCTTGCCCTGATAGGTGACGATGTCATCGCCCGCGCACCACCCCTTGCGGTGGGAGATTTCCCAGGAACCGTCCACCATGATGCGGATCACAACCGGTTTCCGCCGCAGGCGCGCGGCCAGCACGTGCAGCAGGGCCAGGTGCTCGTTGACGTAGATGACATCCGCCCAGGGTGCGGTGCGCCAGACAGCCACAAAGGCGCGCAGGTAGCGCCCGAGCATGCTGCCGCCCCAGATCGCTTGCACTGGGAAGGGAAAGCCCTGGGGGTCCGGGTCCGAGCAAAAAGCAATCACGCGCACCTCGTGCCCGCGCTCCACCAGGAAACGGCCAACGCTCGGCACATAGGTCGCCGGTCCACCGAGGTCCGGCGGAAAGACGGGTGTGGTCAGGAGAACGCGCATCGCTCGGCCCTATTATCGGTAACGGGGCGCCCCCCCTGTACGCTCGCTTCAGACCGGCAACTTGTCGCCGTGGGAGATGCGTTCGTCGGCGATGGCGGCCATGCGCTCGGCGGTGATGTCCCCGGTGGGATATTCCCCAGTAAAACAGGCGTTGCAGAAAACCTCGATCTTCGGGTTGCCGCAGCGCGCTGCCTCGTTCATGGCCGGCCGTTCAAGGTACATCATGTGATCCACACCCAGGGATTCAGCGATCTCCTCCACGGTCCTGTCCGTGGCCACGAACTCGCGCTTGCTGGCCATGTCGATGCCATAGGGGCAGGGCGCCACCAGCGGCGGGCTGTGCGACGCCAGGTAGACCTCTTCAGCGCCGGCCTCGCGCACCATCTCGACAATGCGCCGGGCCGTGTTGCCGCGCACCACCGAGTCATCCACCAGCAGCACCTTCTTGCCCTCGAACTCGATGGGAATCGGGTTCAGCTTGCGGCGGATCGAGCGTCGCCGACTCGTTTGGTTAGGCATGATAAAGGTGCGCCCGATGTAGCGGTTCTTCACCAGGCCCTCGCGGTAGGGCACGCCCATGGCCAAGGCCATGGCCAGGGCCGCGTCCCGGGACGAGTCCGGGATCGGGATGATCGAGTCCGGCCGGGGCGCGCCGGCCGCCAGCCACTGCTGGGCCAGGGCCTCACCGAAGCGGCCGCGCGTCTTGTAGACAGAGATGTCATCCAGGAAGGAGTCGGGGCGTGAGAAGTAGACGAGCTCGAAGATGCAGGGCCGGTGGGGCTTGTCCGCCAGGCGCCTGGTGGTGACCTCCGCATCAAAGGAAACGAAGATGGCTTCACCGGCACCCACATCGTGGGTGCGCTTGTAGCCGGCCACATCCAGCACAACACTCTCGGAGGCACAGGCAAACCACTCGCCCTCCTCGGTGGTCTTCTGGCCGAAGCAGATGGGCTTGATGCCATAGGGATCGCGGAAGGCCACCATGCCCAGGTCCGGAATGGTGGCAACCACGGAGTAGGCGCCGCGCACCTGGCGGTAGACCTCCTCCACGGCGAAGAAGACATCGTCCATGCCGATGGACGAGCCGACGCGCACGCGCTCGTTCAGGGCCTTGGTGAAAACGAAGAGGATGATCTCCAGGTCACAGGAGGAGTTCAGGCGGATGCCGCTCTTGCGAAAGTGCTTCTCGGTCAGCTCGGCGAAGTTGGAGACATTCCCGTTGTGGGCCATGGCCACGCCGATGGGGAAGGTCAGGTGGAAGGGCTGGGCATCGTCGCCGGTGCCCGTGCCCACGGTGGGATAGCGCACATGGCCGACGCCCAGGTTGCCACGCAGGCGCGCCATATTTCCGGCGCTGAAGACATCGCGCACCATGCCGAAGCCCTTTTTCACATGGAAGGCATCCGTGAAGGTGATCATGCCTGCCGCATCCTGGCCCCGGTGCTGCACGGCCAGAAGGCCCTCGTAGATCTCCGGGGCCACATCCGTGCCTTCGGGGCCGAAGATGCCGATAAATCCGCACATGGTTGGTCGCTGCTGCTGCTTAGTTTGGCCTCGATTGCGGCCTTCTCGGCCGCCTTCACCGGGCGTGGCCCGACAGGGTAGAACGCCCGCGGGTCCCGGGCAACCCGTGGGTGCTTCCCAGCCCCCCTCTCAGCTCTCAACCACCCTCTCGGCCTGCTCGCTGACCAGGCGGCCAAAGGCCACGCCCAGGCGAGCGGTCAGCGGTCCGGGAGCCCGGCCGGCGCCGATGGTCCGCCCGTCTATCCGGCTGACCGCCGCCAGCTCCCCCATGGTGCCCGTGCAGAAGACCTCCTCCGCCCGGTAGAACTCTGCCAGGGAAAGGTCCGCCTGGCGCACCTCCAACCCCTCGGCGACACACAGCTCGAGCACGGCCGCCCGCGTGATGCCCTCCGGGCAGGCGCTGCCGGTGGGCGTGGCCAGGGCGCCCCCGTCCACCAGAAACAGGTGTGTGGCGTTGGTCTCGGCCACGAACCCGCGCCGGTCGAGCATGATGGCATCGTCCGCTCCGGCCGCATTGGCCTCAATCTTGGCCAGGATTGACTGGAGCAGGTTGGCGTGGTGGATCTTGGGGTCCAGGCAATCCGGTGGGAAGCGGCGCACGGAGCTGGTGATGAGCTCCAGCCCGCTGCGCTCGTAGACCGGATCCTTGTATTCGGCCAGCACGATCAGCGTCGGGCCGGACTGGTTCAGGCGCGGGTCCATGCCGGACGTGAGCTTCTCTCCGCGGGTCAGGGTCAGCCGAATGTGGACGCCGTCTTGCATATCGTTGGCCTCCAGGGTCGCACCCAGGGCCGCGCGCAGTTGTGCGTGGCTGGGGATCTCGCCGAAGGCCAGGGCCTGGGCCGAGGAGCGCAGGCGGTCCAGGTGTTCTGTCAGCCGGAAGATGCGCCCGGCGTAGAGGCGCAGCCCTTCCCACACCGCATCGCCCCCTTGGACAGCCGAGTCGAAGGGGCTGATGCGAGCCGCGTCTCGATGCACGAGCTCGCCGTTTATGTTGACTAGCAGGTCGCGGTTTTTCTCATTGAACTTCTGCAGCACGAATCACCTCCGGGTCAGGGTTTGAGTTTGTGGGAGGCGAGCTCCGCATGAAAGGGCTGGCATTCATCGAGGACGCCGCGCAGCTCCTCGGGGAACTCCCGCGGCCGGCCGTCGCGGGGCGCGGCGAAGCCCGTCGTGGCGTAGACCTCGCCGTACCAGCGCGGGCCCCAGACACCGTCTGTCGCCCGCGCTCCCTGGGCCCAGGCCAGCATGGCCGGGTCAAAGGAAATGTCCAGAGCAGCACACAGGGCCTCCAGCATGCGGCGCGGCTCGGCCAGCAGGTCGGCGCTGTCGATCACCGGCGGCAGGCAGCCGCGGCGTTCGGTCTCCCGGCGCAGGATCTCCACCTGTTGCGAGAGGCCCGTGTCCGCCACTGTGATGTGCGTCAGATGGCAGTCGAGGGAGGCCAGGACCGCCGCCGGATCGCGGATCAAGAAGGCGCTGCGCACGGCGTCGAGCCAGGCGCGGGGAACGCTGGGAAGCAGGTGGTGCGCCATGTGCTTCTGGTAGGAGATGGTGCGCCCCTCCGGCAGCGGCCCCAGCAGACCGGCGGCGATCGCCCCAGCGTCCGTCTCTGCGTGGGCCAGGATCTCCTCCCTGCCCGGGTGCTCGCGGCCACTTTGCGCCAGGTAGTGCCCGTAGAAGGGCTCGTCCACCACCGCCGTGTCGGCGCGGCTGCCGAAGGAGCGCATCAAAGCTGTGGACAGGTTGCGCGGGCCTGACCACAGAGCTATGCGCGCCGCCCGTGAACTCCCGCTGGCAGCCCCTCGGGCTCCGGCCTGACCGCTCTCTTTCACCAGCCCGCCGCTCGCAGGTAGGGTTCAACCACCTCCGCCAGGGAGCGGGCCGCAACAGCTACCCCTGCGGCGGTCCAAGGCCGCTCCTCGTGGCCGCTGAGCATGGCGAGCGCGGGGCTCTCCGAATCCGGGGCCTGTTGAGCCTCGCTCAGGGGCACAAAGAGGTTTGCCACCTTGAACTGGTTGCGCAGGCAGGTCTTGGTCAGGGTTTCGCTGATGCGGTTGGAGCGATAGCGCTTCCTGGCCGTGGCACCCAGAGCTGCGGCCCGTGGCTTCTCCAGGTCGATCACCGATGGCACGACGCAGCCCACCAGGGGCACCTCGAGAGCGGCGGCCAGGCGCTTGGCGCGCCCCACTAATCGATCGAGCAGAATCTGCTTGGCGTTGACCGGGGGCGATCCGCCGGAGCAGGCCGCATCCGCATCCCAGGGGTCGTTGAGGAAGGGGCGCACCCGGTTGTCGCCGCTCTCCCAGGCAACGAACTCACCCCGGGCGGCGGCGATCAGGCCGGCGATGGCGGGCGTGTCCTTCGGGGTGTCGCCCGGGCCAAGCTTCCCCTCCCCGCCCGATTCCGCGCGCAACAACTCCTCTATGTCGCCCTCCAGCTCCCAGGCATTGCGTTCGAGGTTGTTGTGCTCGTCGGTGCGGAAGATGCGGTTGCGTAGGCCGTCGCCCAGGTCGTTGTGCCCATTGAGCACCAGCACAGCCACGTCCGGTGCCAAGAGAGCCAACTCCTCCTCCATTGTGAGCACGGCCTGGTCGGTGCCGTAGCCGCGCTCCCCGCGACTGAGTACCTCCAAGGTCAACGCCTTCTCGTTCGCAGTCTCAGCCGCACCGTCGGCGGCGGCGCCGCGGGCCAGGCGCTCGTCGAGGGCTTTACCGAGGGCCGTCGCCAGCTCTCCTCCGGCCACTAGCTCGTCGCCCCAGATGACCACGCGCAGGACACCCTCTCCCGCCGGCCCGGGATCCGGCGGCGCCTTCCCGAGGTGGTAGAGCAGGCCCGCCTGCCGCGCCGCTTCCAGCACCGTCTGGGAGGCGCTGGGGTCCGGTGGCGGGAAGAAGTTCGGGCCCAACGGGTCGTACCCCTGGCCGCCGAAGAGGCCCACGCCAGACGGCTGGGGCGCGGGGGCAGCCTCGGACGGCGCTCCACCTGGGGGGTCGTCCTCTTCCCGAGCGCCCTCCGCGCCACTGTCACAGGGCTCGGTCTCTCCGCCAGTTGCGCCATGCCCGCTCCCCTTCCCCCCGTCTCTATCGGTCCCCTCAGCCCCAGCGGCCGCGGGCCGCAGTAGAAGCGGGGCCTCGCAGACCCCCTCGAAACACACAAAGGCCGCCGGGATTCCGTGTCTGGCGCGCTTGCCGGCGGCGGCTGGCAGCAGCTTCTCCAGCGTCGGCGAACCATCTGCGGGCAGGGCACAGATAACCCGGTGGGGCGGCCACTGGGTGCGGGCGGCGCGCAGGTAGTCCGCCACGGCGTGGCCGCCCGGGCCGTCCTCTCCGGCCACAAAGATCTCCGGCGGACGACTCTCCAGAAACTCCAGCACCAGGAGCAGTTGACAGAAACCCACCGGGTAGCGGGCCAGTTCGCTGGCATGCGAGGCCAGGGCGTCCCGGGACCGCTGTACTCCGGCGCTATCACCGGTCAAGAGGCCGAGGCGGGCGGCATTCATGGCCGCCACACCGATGTCGCTGGGCAGGGATGATTCCTGGGCCGAGTTGGTGCGCACGGGCAAGCGTTCGCCATCATCGGCCACGCTGAACCAGGCCCCGGAGAGCGGGTCGGCAAAGTGCTGCTCGATCAGGCCCTGCAGCTTCAGGGCGGCCGCGATCCAGCGTGGATCGGGGTCCGCCTCAAAGAGGTCGATCAGGCCAGCCGTGACGAAGGCGTAGTCTTCGAGGTACCCAGCCAGATGGCTGTGGCCGTTACGTCTGGTGCGGTAGAGGCGGCCGTTCTCGTCGCGCATGGAGTTCAGCAGGAAACTCCCATTCGCCCGCGCCGCCTCCAGGTAGCGCTCTTCGCCGAAGACCGTCGCTGCCCGGGCAAAGGCACTCAACATGAGCCCGTTCCAGGAGGCCAGGACCTTGTCATCGAGCAGGGGGTGAATGCGTTTTTCGCGTTCCCTGTAGAGCTTGGCCCGCGCACGCTCAAGGGCTGCGCCGACCTCTTCAACTGTCTTTCCCGTGCGCGCCGCGACCTCTGCGGGAATGGTGCGCGCGGTCAGTATGTTGTGCCCCTCAAAGTTGCCGCGCTCGGTGACACCCCAGTAGAGCTCAGCCGCCTGGGCGTCAGCCCCGCACACCTCGCGCAACTCCTTCAGGCTCCAGACAAAGAACTTGCCCTCCTCGCCCTCGGAGTCCGCGTCCGTCGTCGAGTAGAAGCCGCCCTCGGGGCTCGTCATCTCGCGCAGGACGTAGTCGAGGGTCTCGCGGGCGATGCGCTCGTAAAATGCGTCACCCGTTGCCTGGTGGGCCTCCATGTAGAGGGCCGCCAGCTGCGAGTTGTCATAGAGCATCTTCTCAAAGTGCGGAGCCGTCCAGTTGCGGTCCGTGGAGTAGCGCGCGAACCCGCCGGCCAACTGATCGTAAATCCCGCCGGCCGCCATGGCGCGCAGGGTGTGTTCGACAATCTCCAGGGCCTCCGCCGAGCCCGTGCGCGCGCCGTAGCGCAGCAAAAAGACGAGCTCGGTCACATGGGGAAACTTGGGCGCGTAGGACGGCGGCGAGCCGAAGCCGCCGCTCTCCTTGTCATAGTGGCGCAAGGACATGGCCAGGCCCGCGTCAGAAACAGCCAGGCTCACAGGCTGTGTGCTGCGCTGACGATCGCTCTCCGCGCGCAGGAGCGCGACAAGTTTCTCGCCGGCTTCCTCAGCGGCGCTCCGCTGTTCCGTCCACAGGGTGTGTACGTGCTCCAAGACGCGCTTGAAGCCCACGCCGCGACCGCTGTCGTAGGGCGGGAAGTAGGTGCCTCCGAAGAAGGGCTTCAGCTCCGGTGTCAGAAAGACGCTCATGGGCCAGCCGCCACGGCCGGTCATCTTCTGCACGGCAGCCATGTAGACCTCGTCCAGGTCAGGACGCTCCTCGCGGTCAACCTTGATACACACGAACCAGTCATTCATCAGGCCGGCGAGCTCCTCGTTCTCAAAGGTCTCGCGCTCCATCACATGGCACCAGTGACAGGCGCTGTAGCCGATGGACAAGAAGATCGGCTTGCCCTCTTTGCGCGCCCGCTCCAGGGCTTCCGGCCCCCAGGGGTACCAGTCCACCGGGTTGTACAGGTGTTGCAGCAGGTAGGGGGAGGTCTGCCCCTTCAGGTGGTTGGCCGGGTGCTGGTGCCGGTCCGCGCCGGCGGCCTGGCCATGGCCGGCCGCAGACGGCTGGACCTCCTGCGGGGCAGGGCTCTCGGGAGCTGATGACAAAACGCTGGGGGGGGATGCGGGGACACCGGCCAAGACGGCCAGGCCCAGGGCAACTAGGCTCTTCATGCTGGTGATTCTAGCCCGTATCCATCAGCGGCCTTCACGCCGATCGCTCGCAATCGGTAGGTCGCGCTGGAAAGCTCCGGGGCAGGGCCACGACGGCGGTCCCGGCGCCTGCCGCCCGCTGCTACTCCATGTGCGCGGCTACGCGCTCGTCGCCCATTTGCAGGCGCATGGCCTGGCGAGCCACATACTTGCCGCCGAGGTTTCCGGCGAAGCGGATAATGCCCTTGGTGACGACGCGCCAGGCAAAGTCGATGGGCGGCCAGTGCTTGAGGCTGCGGTTGCCCTGGGCGCGGTTGTAGAGCGTGTTCTGTTCGGTCACAAGCCACTCGGAAAAGAGCATGTAAGCGATCAGCAGCGGCCAGGAGGTGATGCGATAGCGCAGGGTTCTCTCGGCCAAGGGCAGCAGCTTCGGGAAGCGCACCACCAGCGGGAACCACTTGTGTAGGTTCTCGATGGAACGCTTGTCCTTGACCTCGATGGTTGCTTCGCGGTTGAAGTAGGGCGAGAATTCGTCGTACTCCGTGACCGCGATGCCCATCTCCTTCGTGATCTCGTTGATCTCGAACTCCGGGTAAGGCTGGATGATCGAGCACAGGGGGTGGTCCACCTCGCACTCGATATTGAGCTTGACCGTGTCGATGTCGTCTTTCAGCGTGCCGCCAGGGCCGCCCAGAATGTTGAGCGAGCCGAGGCGGATGCCATACTTCTTGATCCAGCCGGCCGAGTCGGTCAGCTGGTGGCGCTCGGTCTTCTTGCGGAAGACCGTGTTGCGCACATAGTCGTTGGCCGCCTCAAAGGCCACTCGGGCGTAGATGCAACCGGCCTCCTTCATCTGGCGGATATGGCTCTCCTTGGTCATGTTAGCCATCAGGATGGCATCGAAGGGGATGCCGACCTCCACGGGCCAGCGGCGCGCGAACTCCTCCAGCCAATCGTCGTCGATGTTGAAGATGTCGTCGACGAAGTGCACGAAGGAGAGCGGGTAGTTGGCCTTGATTTGAAGCGCCTCTTCGATCACATGGCTGACCGACCGCTTGCGCACGTACTCCGCATTGGAGACCCCGTAGATCTTCTTGCGCCAGGCGTGGTGGAAACAGAAGGAGCAGTTCATGGGACAGCCGCGTTGGGTCACGATGACCTTGCGCGGGCTGTCGCGGTAGACGGGCTGGGCCTCGTAGATCACCGAGCGATCCGGCTGTCCCAGGGCGTCCAGGTCGGACACCAGCGGTCGCAGGGGATTCTTTACGAGCTCGCCCTTTTCATCGGCGTAGCCCAGATTTTCAATCCCGCGCCACTCCTCGCCCGCCTCAAGAGCGTTGGCCAGGTCGACGATGGCCGCCTCGCCTTCGCCCAAACAAACCGCATCAATCTCCGGACGCAAGACGCACTCCGGTGAGAAGGTGATATGCGGGCCCCCCATGATCGAGAAGAAGTCGAACTTCGACTTCAGAAGCTTGTTCACATCCTGGATAGCCGTATGGCTGCCGGTCATCACCGACCAGGTGACTATGTCGGGGGCGTAGTCCTTGAACTTGGACAGCCACTTGGGATCAGGCACATACAGGGCGCGTACCTCGTGGCCAGCGTCCTTCAGGGCGCGGCTGAGATACATGGGCCCGAGCTGCTCCTGGGGGAGCGTCCGGGCGATGTGGAGAATCTTCACTGGGGATGGGGGCCGGGAGGGGCCGCGACTCTGGGCGCCGCTGATCGGGAGAGGGTCGGAGGAGGCGGAGGGGAGTCCGGGTGGTGCTTCGGTCCTTTGTCGGCCGAGGAGGCCCAGATTCTAGATGCTTCTCCCTGGATACAGGGCCTTTCCCTTGGGAAGTCGCAATGATTTCGATCGGGATCAACACTCGGGGAGAGCGCCTTCCGCCAGGTTGACCAGGCTCCTGGCGGCGGCCTCCGGGTCCGTGGCTTCCAGCACCATCCCGTGCGGGCGACCCTCCCCTCCGCGCAGATAGAGGGGGTCGTAGTAGTGCAGAAGCAGCTCCCGCACCATCGCCTCCACCTTCCCCGCCTCCCAAAGGTCCATTACCCGGTGATCGGGGCCCATGCGGGTGGCCACGGCCGCGAGTTGGCGGCCCAGTTCCCCGCGATCCGTGGCCGGCGCCAAGTAATCCTCCATGAGAACCGCCACCCGACGCCCCATGGGCGCTTCCAGCAGTATGTTGGTGGCGCCGCAGAGGGCCTCCCACAGGCGTGGTGGGATTTCCACGTCGCCCACCTTGCGGCTCTCGCCTTCCAGGATCAGCGGGCCCGGAGGGCGGTCAGCCAGGCGCCTCCAGAGGTCTGACTCGAAGCTCTTTTGGCTGACCGGCTTGAGGCCCACCATGCCGAGCAAGCTGGAGCGGTGGCCGGCCAGGCCTTCCAGGTCCACGGTCCAGCCGGGCCGCATCCGCTCGAGCTCGCGCAGGACGAGGGTCTTGCCTACCCCGGTCAGGCCGCGCAGCACAAATGTGTGCGCGGCGTCCGGTGGGGACCACTCGGCCAGGCCGCCGCGCACGGCCTGGCGCCAGGAGCGGTAGCCGCCCTCCAGGACCACCACCTGCTCCAAGCCGAGCCCGATTAGGAGCGCCGCCACGCTGCGCGATCGCAGGCCGCCACGCCAGCAGTAGAGCACCAGCCCACCCTCCGGAACAGCCGCCACCGGGTGCGGGACAAGCTCCGCTTCGAGGCCATCGAGGCCTCCGGCGGTCAGCGCTTCCACGCGCGCCACAAGGCTCTCCGTGGACGGCCCTGCGACCGGCCGCCCGCTGCCAACGCCACCCGCGCCGCCCCCATCCCCCCCGGCGGAACTGGCCTCCAAGATGCGCGCCACCAGCTCAGCCACGCGTCGCAAGGTCACTGTGCGCCCCTCACGAAAAGCCGCCGCGCGCCCCTCTCGATGGTAGAGCGTCCCCACCACCGCCCGATCCTCGTCATCTAGCAATGGCACATTCACAGCACCCGGCAGGTGATCGTCCGCGTACTCCGCCGGGCTGCGCAGGTCGACGATCGCCGCTGGAGCGCCGACCTTGAGCAACTCCAGGCTCACCACGGGAACCTGCCCACCGCTCTCCCGCGCCTTCATCGCTCAGGGTAACAGGGCCAGTAGCGCCTGGGCCAGCCGCTCCGCAAGCAAGCGGTTGCCCCGCTCGTTGAAGTGACAGGCGTCATTGTAGAGCTCGCCCCGCTCCCCGCGGAAAACCATCGAAGTGTCGAGGAAGTTGACACCGCCAGCCACCAGTTCCTCTCCGGCTGCCCGCAACTTCGGGTAGCCACTGATGGCGGCCGTGCGCCAACCCTTGCCGGTACGACCCACGCGCAGCTCGCGCTCGGTGGCCTCCTTGGACCCCGAATCGTGCAGCGTCGGCTGCAGGGCGTGCAGGTAGATGATGTCATGGGCGTCACAGATCGCCTGCATGTTCAAGGACCCCTCGAACCAGCTGCGCACGCCCAGGCTGATGGCCTCGGCCGTATCGCCGCTGAACTCGGGTCCGCTGGCGGTCGCGGTCCCCTGAAGGGAGGCCAGGTGGCTGGAGTAGGAGTCATAGGCCGCATGATGAACGCTTTGTGCCTCGTTCAGGCGCGCAAGAACCAGACGCCCGAGCAAGGCGCTGCGCCCCAGGCCCCAGCGTTGACCGTCGGCGGCGAGCTCCTCCACGCGCCTGCGCGCAGTCTTCATGTCCAGCAGGAAGCCGACGGCCTCCGTGTCCAAGGCCTGCGCGCCGGTCAGGTGCAACCAGTAGCGATAGGCCGGGTGCAGGGGATGCACACCGTTCATCTGGTTGGTGGTCGCCAGGGCCACCTCGTTGAATCCGTCGAGGTTGATGACCGCGTCGGGCGCGAACCCCAGCGAGAGGAGATAGGCGAGGATGTTCAACTGTTGGGGCTGCTTGCCGCTCCCCCGGGCATAGACGAACTCCCGCAGGCGGCGGCCGGCCAGGCGCGGGTCGGCTCGCAGGAGTTCGAGCATGTGCTCCACGCCTCCCTTGCGGTATTCCGCGGCCACGGATCCCCCGAGGATCAATACGTCAAAGCCGGGTGTGCCCCTGCCCTGCGCGCTCTTGGTGCGGGAAAAGTAATCCACGTCTCCCGTGAGTTGCTCCTGCTTGTGGACGAAGTCGAAGGCGAAGAAGGGGTGCGGGATCATGGCCATGCCCTGGTCCTCGATGGCGCGCAGCTCCGTGCGCCCCTGCCCTTGCGCAACGGCATCAAACCGATTCGTCATGCGCTGGGCGAAGGAGTTGATCGCATCCTGCGTTTCGTCCGCGTCATAGGGCGCGCCCCGGGCCGCCCCGTACAAACGATAGCCCACCTCCCCCAGAAAGAGGGCGCTCAGCATCACACCGAGGGCCAGCAGAACCCTCCAGCCGGAAGCCCTGCGTGTCTTGTCCACAACCATCGCATCAGTGTGGCCGCCGGGCGGCCCTAATGCGAGATTGCAGGCGAGACGCGCGCCGCTCCCGGGCTGGCAATCCGTGCCGAGGGGCGTCGCCACAAGTCCCGGCTTCCCCGTTGCTCTCCCCGGATCAGCTGGCAGGGTTTCCGGTTCCGTGTGGGGCCGCGTCCATGACGTGGGTCCCGGCGACGCGGCCTGAGGCTTCGGAGGGTCCGAGCGGGAGTGCCCGATGCCAGGTGCAGACTACTGGTGCTCGTCTTTCCGGGGCTTGTCCGGCCTCGCCGGCGGCTGCTCCCCCGCTTGCCGCGGAGCCTTACCGTTCGAGCCGGCCGTATGGGGCGCGGTCCCCTCCGGCCTCTGGGAGCCGGCCGGTCGCCTTGCCCGCTGGGGCTTGCCCTGCCCGCTTCTACCGGCGCCGGGAGACGGCGGTCCCTGCCCGGGCTTGCCCGGGGTGCGACCAGCCTGGTGCTTTGGCGCGCGCGTGGACCGCTCTCCACCGCCCTGCATCAAGCGTCGCACGGCGTCGGCGAACTGGCGCTCGGGCATGGCCCGCAGCTGCTCAATCCTGTCCGCAGACAGCAGTCCCTGCTCTTTGATGTGCTTGATGGCACGGGCCCGCGCCCGGCGCCCGAGCTCTCTCGGACGCTCGTGCTCCGGCAGTTCCGCCACTTCGATCCAGTCCCCCGCTGAGTGGCGCCCATATTCACGGATCACTCTCCGCAGGCGATCAAACTGTTCGGGGTTGAGGTCGCTGGCCCAGGTCGGCGGCGGGGCCCCGGACCCCTTGAGCGAGTGCCCCATGCGCTGCAGGGCGGCGTGGAACTCCTCCGGCGGAAGTTGCCGGATACGCTGCCAGGTTTCTCGGTCCAGGCCGTGGCCACCGGGAAAGCGAGGCTCGCGGTGAGCGCCCGGCTCGCCGTGGCCCGTGGGGTGTCCACCGGGTCCCGACCCCTCGGGTCCCGGTTGCCCTGCATAGCCGCCTTCCATGCGCAACTGGATGGCGTGACGCCCGAGTTCCATTACCTTTTGCATGCGCTCTTCGGGCGACAGGGCCTTGAGGCGCTCCACCTCCGCCCGATCCAGGTCCAGGTGGCGGCCCAGGCGTTCGATGGCGGACGCACTCTCATGCTCCCGAGACCGCTGGCGTAGCTCGGCCAGGATGGGGCCACGCTCTTCCGGGGCGGCGGCCGCGAGGCGTTCGCGCACCTCCGGCGGCAGCTTCCCGTGCACCCTCTGGCCGTGTTGCCGCGCAGCCTGTTCCACCATGGCGCGCAGGATCTTGCCCCGCTGTTCCGGCTCAAGCGCCTCCAGGCGCTTGCGCTCCGCTGCGGACAGACCTTTGATGACGCCCTCGGCCATGTGACGCAGACGGCTGGCGCGCTCCTCGACATCCTTGCGTTGGCCCTCGTCCAAGGAGTTCAACTGTTCAAACCGCGCGCGTAACTCGGCTTGTTTTTCCGGCGAAAGCTGCCGCCAGCGTTCACGCCGCGCGTGCTGACTGTCCGCTTTCCTCGGCTCGCCAAGGGGCCGCCTGGTCTTGGATGCCTCGGCCTGGGGCTCGACAGCTTCCCGCTCCCGCGGCGCTTCCGAGGCTTCCGCAACCTTCCCCGCTCTCTCTGCTCTCTGGGCAAAGGCCGAGGCCGTCACCAGCAAGGCGGAGAGGGCGTAGAGGCTGTATCGGAAGGTGCCCATGGCTCAACCCTGGCGGTCATCCTCCGTACCTTCGTCCGGCGCCTCGGCTTCCATGGGCGCCAGGGCGTCGATCTCGAGCAGCAACTCATCGCTCACATCGAAAGCTGAGAGCAGCAGGTCCACGTCCTCGTTGCCGTAGAACAGCTCCCAGTTCTCGTCTTCGAGCAGGTCCAGGGCCGCTAGAAGTTCCTCATCCGGAAGATCGCCCGCGAGCGTCGGCTCGGAAGGCGGCAGCTCCGGCTGAACCGCTGCCGTTTCCGTACCCGAACGCATCACCGGCGCGGTGAACGCGGGATCTTCGGTGACCGGCGTGGCGTCTCTCTCTTCGACGGCCAGCTCCGTGTTGTCCTCGGAGGGCTGGACGAGGGTTTCGGTCGGCGCCGGGCCTTCTGCGCCGTCGCCGCTCTCTGCAAGATTGCGCTCTTGATCCGTGTCCCCTGCGCCCAGCAGAGCTCCCCCCCAGAGGCTGAGGGCGAGGGCCGCCAGCAGGGCGGCGGCGGCCAGGGAGGCTCCCAGCGGTGAACGCACAAGGCGCAGGGGGGTGGCCCGCTCCAGGGGCTGCGCGCCGAAGCGTTCGCCGTCCAACTCGTCCAGAACCAGCGTGACCAGCCCGGCGGGGGGCGTCGGCGCGGGCACGCGGTCCAGCAGGCGGTCGAGGGCCGCCTCCTGCCGGGCCTGGATGGCCAGGCGCTGGCGGCCTGCGGCCAGACCGGCCAGGGTGCGTTCGGCCAGGCCAACGGGTACGGGCTCGCTTGGCTGCCGCTCAAGCAGTCTGTCCAAAGCCAGTCCAGCGAGGACTGAGCCAGCCAGGTTTTCCTGGGGCGCTGTGTTCGGGGAGCCGACTGCGGAGGCGTCCCCCGTCTCCAAAAGGTGATCGAGGCGCGCGGCTGAGCGCTGGGCCTCCTCGCGGGTCTCGCGCAGGCGAGTGAGAACCCGCGGCACCAGGTGGTCAGGCAACTGGGGGTCCGGCAGAGAGGCCAGGAGATACTCCAGGGCCTCTTCGACGGCCAGCAGATCGCGGCAGGCCGCGCAGCCCAGCAGGTGCTCGTGCCAGCCGAGGGAGGTGAGGCTAGCCGGCGACGGCTCGCCGGTCAGGTGGCGTTCGAGGCTGGCCCGGAACTCGCGGCAGGGGGCGTTCATCAGGCCTGCTCCTCTTCCATGAATGCGGCCAGGCTGGCGCGCAGGTTCTCCCGGGCCCGGTGGACCATGGACTTGACCGCCTTCTCGGATGAGCCGATGACGCGCCCGATTTCCTCGTAGGGCAGCTCCTCGTACTTGGCGAGCACCAGGGCCATGCGTTGGGACTCGGGCAGGGCGGCGATGGCCGCCTGCACAGCGGCAACCACATCCAAGCGCTCCAGGTTCTCGCTGGGCGATTCCGCGTTTTCATCCTCGAAATCCAGGCCGCCGCTGTCCTCATGGTCCTTGGCCAGCGTGCTCATGGCCACCTGGTCCTTGCCCGCCCGGCGTTGGGTCTCGTTGACAGACAGGTTGAAGACGATGCGGTAGAGCCAGGTCGAGAAGCGCGCAGTGGCCGTGTAGCGCTCCCGGGCGCGGACCACACGCAGGAACACCTCCTGGACAAAGTCCTCGCGATCGCTGCGGCGGCCGAGGAAACGCGTCAGGAGCGCGAAAACCTGGCCGGAGTAGCGCTGGACGAGCTCGTCAAAAGCTGTCTCATCACCCTCCTGGTAGGCGAGCATCAGGCGCACGCCGGGATCTGCTTGGAAGTCGCTTTTCATGTGCTGCACGCCCCCTGAACCGGGGCTGGGGCCGGGAGTCGCTGTTTTTCCAGGGCTTTTGGCAGCCTGCCCCCGGGAACCAGCCGCCCGCCGTAATCCCCTATAGAACATGTGTTTATGATTGTCATGGGAGAAGGCGCAGGGCCCTCGGAGGCCACAGGACGGCCCGCGGGCGGCCCAGGACCGCCGCCAGGGGCACGGCGCCCCATTCCCGGCTGTCCCGGCTGACCCGGGAGTTGTCCCCCAGGACGAAGATCTCGTCTGGGCCGAGCAGGACCGGCCTGGAGACCCCCACGGACCCCCGGGAGGTCCAGGCCAGGTCGCGCTCCAGGCGGATACTGTTAAAGGTAGCGACGAGGCCCTCGCCGCCCAGCCATGGGTGTGCGCCGTAGGTGCGGCGCTCCCCGTGCGTCTCCCCGCGCTGGGTCAGCGGGTGCTCGTGCTCCTCGGAAACACGGGAGAGCAGCATGATCTCCCCCCCGGAGTCCGCCTTGAGGCTGCCGATTAGCGTGCGGTTGCGCAGGGAGAGGGTGAGCTCCAGGGCGGCGCCGGGCTTGATGATTGCCTGGCCCTCTCCGTGTTGGCGCTCCCCGCTCCAGCGCTGGGTGAGGGTGGCCTCGACCAATAGCGCGCCCTGCTCGGTGTCTTTCAGGTCCAGCGCGAACTCGAAGGTGTCGCCCGCCTTCAGGAGTCCCAGGCGCAGGCGCCCGCCGTCGGCGGCCAGCTCTTCGACCGCGGCCCGCACACGCAGGCGCCCGTCGCCAGCTTCGCCGCGCCCGAGCACGATGTCACCGGACAGATCCCGATAGCCGTCGTGCAGCCCCTTGTGGTGGCGCATCAGGCCGCGGCCGGAGCCCAGGGGCACATCCAGGGCCGCCAGACGCCAGCCCCCGCCGTCCCGGGACCAGGGCCGCTGCCCCGCGACTTCCTGCGCCTGGGGCACGGCGGCTTCCCCGCCGTCCGGCGGCTCGTCGCTGCGCTCCATGGTGAAATGCTCCTCCACGGCATTGCCCGCGCCGAAAATTGGTATCCACTCCGGCGCGTCCTGGGGCGCATCGAAGGCTTCGCCATCAACCCACAGGTCACCGTGCCGCAGGCGCACGGACTCACGCGGCAGGCCGACCACGCGCTTGACCTCCGGCACGGATTCCCCGGCGCGGTAGAGGACGACCAGCTCGAAGCGCTCCGGCGGACTGCGGTCGTAGGTCACCAGGACGAGCTCGCCGCCCTCCCCGCCCAGGCCCAGGGTTGGCAGCATCGAGGCGCTCTCCACGCGGTAGATGTCACCGACCAGCGTGCGCGCGGCCCAAACCGCTAGCAGCAGGATGACCGCACTCCACAACAGGCGCTGGAGGCGCGCGGAGCCCGGCGCCGGGCGCTCTGGCGAGGCGGCCCTGGGGGCAGCGCAAGGGTCTTTTTGCACGGAGCTCACGGCCCTCCGGGCAAGCCGAGGGCCTGGCCCAGTACGCGCGCCACGACGATGAAGATCGCCGCCCCGGAGATGTCCGAGAGGCAGATCAGAAACGGCCCGGCCACGACGGCTGGGTCGCTGCCCAGCCGCTTGCAGCCCAAGGGCACGGCGCAGCCCAGCATGGCCGCCCAGGTGACGGCCACGGTGATGGCCGCGCCAATGGAGAGGCCGAAGTTCCAGGCCATGAGGCCGCCGGTGCCTTCCATCCAAGCCGCCATGGGAATCGTGGCCAGACCGCACAGGACGCCGATGGTCAGACCTGTCAACACCTCCGAGATGAACACCGCGCCCTCGCGGTCCTCCTCGACCTCGCCAGTGGCAAAGGCGCGCACGAGGATCGTCGATGACTGGATACCTACGTTACCCGCCAGGCCGATGATGATCGGGAGGTAGCGCAGAAGGGCCAGGCTCGCATTTGACGCAGCTCCGCTCTCCACCGGCAGGGCGTAGTCCAACAAGCGCGCGGTGACCAATCCGCCGGCAACCGTCACGGCCTGCAGGGGAATGCGGTGACGCACGCGCGTCATGACCGGCAAGCGCGTCTGGTGGACCGGCGCAGTTCCGACCAGGCGCAGGATGTCCTCGCTGGCCTCCTCTTCCAGGACCTCCGCCGCGTCCGCGCTGGAGATCACGCCCAAGAGCACGCCGGTCGCGTCCACCACGGCCAGGGCTTCGAGGCCGTACTTGTGAATGATGTGCGCCGCTTCCTCCTGATCAGCGACGGCGCCAATGGTGAATGCCTCCGCCATCACCTCTCCCACGGGCGCGTGGATGGTGTGTGTCAAGAGGTCGCGGTCCGCGACATAGCCCACGGGCCTGCCGTCCCCGTCCACGACATAGACACCCACATCCTCGTCCGCCTGGCCAGCGTCGACCTTCAACTGCTTGATCGCATCGCCGACGCGCGTGTCCACGGGCACGGTGACGAACTCCGTGGTCATCACACCGCCGGCGCTCTCCGGGTCGTAGTGCAGCAGCTCACGCAAGCTGCGCGAGCGCCGGAAGTCGATGCGGTGCAGGACCTCCTCCGCCACCGCGTCTTCCGCCAGAGCCAAGAGGTCCACCACCTCGTCGGCCGGCAGCTCCTGTACGATCTCCACCAAAGTCCCCGCGTCCATGTGGCCCACGATCAGGCTGCGCAGGGGATCGTCCGCGTATTCCAGCACCTCCGCCCGCCCCTCCCCGGAAAGGTGTGCGAAAACCGCCTCGACCTCCACCTCATCGAGGTCCTGCAGATGCTCCGCCAGATCCGCCGCGTGCCACTTGGCCAGGAGCTGCTCCAGCTCAACGCCGCCTCGGGCCAGGGCTTCCCTCAGATTCTGGCGTGTGGGTGTATTCTCAGTCTGCATGGTCTGCGGCTTCCGTTCCCAGGCCGCAGGATAGCGCCAAGGACACGCCACGGATACGCGCACGAGGCGCCTGGCCCTGGGGCGCCAGGAACCAGAGCCAGCCCCCCCACCTCTTTGGCCTTGTCGCGCTCCACCGTCACTTCCCCGTTGGCCAGCGCGTTGCTCAGCTGCTCAAGGTGCTTGCCATCGGTCACCCTGTCGGCGCCCTATGTATGAGGCGTCCAGCCGCCCGACGCCGCGGGTCAGGCGCCTCAATCCCGAACTCGGTTGGGTTGCCGGCAATGAGAAGCGCCGGCGCCTCTCCGCCCCTGACACCGGGCGACAACGGCCTTCTGGCGCGGCTGCGGGCGTGTCTTTCTTGCTACTGTCCGGCTAGAGCGCCGGGCGCGTGCCTGGGCTCTGGCTCGGCGGGGCTGAGCCACATCTCGTGCAGGACACGGGCGGTCTGCTCCAGGTCCTCGTCAGCCACCACGAACTTCTGGCTCAAGGCTCCGGCGGCGAAGACCGCCTGATCAACTTCGACCTGGGCATCCGCCAAGGCCTCCAGGCTGGCTCGGAACTGGCTGCTGCCATGGCCACCGCCCAGGCCGACGAGGGCCACCATGGTCCGCCCCCTCTCCATGCGCACCCGGGAACCGAACTCCTCCAGGACGCCGGCCAGTCCGCGGCCTCCCGGAGAGCCGCCGGTGCCGCTTGCTGGGCCCACGTCGTTTGCGCTGGGGGCGATCAGGATGCTCATGGCATCCGCTGCGACCTGGACCGCGGCCAGGTCAACTCCCTGGCGGTCAAGGGCCACGAGGAGTTCCGCCAACAGGGAACGTCGCTGGCTCCCGTCCTGGGCGCCGTCCGTGTCCACCACCAAGCGCACCAGGCCCGAGCGCGTCGCCAAACCCACGGGACTCCGACTCGCGGCACCTCTGGCCGCGGGGCCCCGGCCCCCCGAACCATTGGCCCCGGCGCGCCGGCGTTCACCGCGATCCGGTTCGAGCAGCGTGCCGGGTTCCTCCGGTGTCAGGACGCTGCGCACACGCACACGCACCTGAGCACGCAGGGCCGGCTCCACGGCCCCCGGGTGCAGGACCTCCGCACCGTGCAGCGCGAACTCCGCCGCCTCCGCATAGGACAGGCGCTCTATGACCTGGGCCCCCGGCACCAGGCGCGGATCCGCGGTCAGGATGCCACCCACGGTCTTCCAGTACTGGATCTCCCCGGCGCCCACGGCGGCCGCCAGAATAGATGCGGTCAGGTCTGAACCGTTGCGCCCGAGGGTCGTCAGGTTGCCGGTCTCGTCCTTGGCCAAAAACCCAGTCACCACGGGCACACCGGGCACGGCGGCCACGGCTTCGCGGATGGCGGTCTCCAGGCCATCCAGGGGGCGTGCCTGGCCGTGGCGGCTGTCGGTGACGAGCCCCAGGTCCCAGGCGTCCACCGGTGTGGCGGGGATGCCGGCCTCGGAGAGTGTGCGGGCCACGATGCGGGCGCTCATGCGTTCGCCGAAGGAGAGCACGTAGTCGCGCTCCTCCGGGGCCACGCGGCCGGTCTTCTGGATGCGCCCCAAAATCGCGTAGAGTTCGCGCAGGTGCCGGTCGAGCAGTTCCGGGTCCAGACCGAGCTGGGAGAGCAGAGTGCGGTGCCGAATGCGCACGCGATCAGCCTCCAGGTGGCCCTCTGCCGCCGCCTGGGCCACGGTTTCGAGCAGATCCGTCACCCCCGCATGGGCGCTGACCACCACCAGGAGGCGGGCCCCCGGTGCGCCCTTTTCCCCGCCGGACTCGTTTTCAGGGTCCTCGTGGCCCACCTGGACACCGTCCCGCTCCAGGTGGGCGCGCACGATCTCCACAGCCCGTCGAATGCCGGGCCCGTCCGCCAGGGCGGCGCCCCCGAACTTGAACACTGTGGAGAGCAGCATGACCCACCATTGTACGGAGTCAGCCGCCGCCCGTCAGGCACTCGGCGCGTTACAATCCCGCCATGGAACGCAAGGACCTTATCTATGACTGGAATGCGCCTCGGCCGGTGCTCGACGGCACCGTCATGTTCGACGACGAAACCCTGCGCGACGGGCTGCAGAGCCCCTCGGTCAAGGAGCCGACCCTGGACGAGAAGGTGCGCCTGGTGCACCTGATGGACGCCCTCGGAATTCACACGGCGGATATCGGCCTGCCGGGAGCCGGGGAGCGGGCGCGCGGCCACATCCTGACGCTCTGCGAGGAAATGCGCGACCTCGCCATCACGCCCAATGTGGCCTGCCGCACGGTCATCTCCGACATCGCGCCGGTGGTGGACATGGTTCAAAAGTGCGGCTCGCCGATCGAGGTCTGCGCCTTCATCGGCTCAAGCCCCATTCGCCAGTTCACGGAGAACTGGGATTTCACCGCCATGCTGAAAATGGTGCGCGAGGCCATCGAGTTCTGTTCCAGCGAAGGCCTGCCCGTGATGTTCGTGACCGAGGACACGACGCGCGCCCACCCGGAACAGGTGCGAGCCCTCTACACCACTGCCATTGAGGCCGGCGCAGGGCGCGTGTGTGTCTGCGACACCTGCGGCCACGTCACACCGGACGGCGTGCAGCGCGTCGTCGGCGCGGTCGCCGAGCTCATTGCCGAACTCGGCGCTGAAGTCGGCATCGACTGGCACGGCCACCGGGATCGCGGCCTGGGCCTGATCAACACGCTGACGGCCATGGAGGCCGGAGCCTCGCGCCTGCACGCCACGGCCCTCGGTGTCGGTGAACGCGCCGGCAACGCGGAGATGGATCTGCTGCTCGTCAACCTGCGCCTGGATGAGATCATCGACAACGACCTGACGGCCCTCGGCGAGTACTGCCGCACGGCCGCCACTGCCGTGGGCATACCCTTTCCCCGCAACTACCCGGTCTTCGGACAGGATGCCTTTGAAACCGGGACGGGGGTGCATGCGTCGGCCGTCGTCAAGGCCCTGCGCAAGGGCGATACATGGCTGGCCAACCGCGTCTACTCCGGCGTGCCCGCTGACCTCTTCGGCCTGGAACAGGTCATCCAGGTCGGACCCATGAGCGGCAAGTCCAATGTGGCCTGGTACCTGGAGAAGCGCGGCCATGAACCCACGGATGACGCCATCCTCGCCGTGCTTGAGCTGGCCAAGGCCACGCCACGCATGCTGACCGAAAAGGAAATCCTGAGCGCCGCTGGCGTCTGAGAGGCGGACGGTGTGTGCGCGCCCGTGATACAAAGCGGTTCCAGGAACGCTGTCGCCGCCTCGCGCCGCAGGCACCGCTCCGGGAACCCCGTCGTCGCACAGCGCCATTGCGCCCTTGGCCTTCAGCCTGCGCCTCGCTGCGCCGGCGACGATGCTGTCCCCGGAACGTCCCCCCTATCTGGGTCCGCGTCCCCGTGATACGAATCCGCTCTGGGAACCTAGCGCGTCGCCTGAACCGCCGGAGCCACAGGGGAAGGCTCTTCTTCGCCGTCGTCGTTTTCGCGCTCGGGAACCGCAACCGGTTCTCCATGGGCGGCCACCAGGGCGTTGTTCCAGGCGCAGGTGTAGCACTTGTGGTAGCGCTCGCGCTGGTGGTCCTGGCATTGGCTGCGGCTGACCCGGTGGGCGAAGAGGGCCGGCGCCCCGTCCGTGCGCGTGGGGCAGCTGCGGGCGCCGCCGTTTTTCTTGTGCTGGGGGGATCCCATGGGTGTGGTTCTGGTGTCGGTTCGGGCCGCGGCCGGGCGATGGCCGGGGCACCCGTTCCAGAGGGCGCGTATTCTGACGGCGCCCGGGGCTCCGGGCAACCTCAGAGGACCTCGCCCAGGGCCGCGATTGCCTGGGACGCCGCCTGGGCTCCCCGGTGGCTGTCGCGGCTCAGCTCCACCGCCGCAACGCCACTGTAACCCGTTTCCAGCAAGGCGCTTATGGTAGCGCCCAAATCCAGGTCGCCCGCGCCGAAGGCCCTGTGGATGTGTTCGCCTTTTGCAATATCGTCCAAGTGTACGTGGGCCACGGCCCCGGCGCGGGCCCGCAACTCGTCCGCGGGCAAGGCCTCGCCGGTGACCAAAAGGTGCCCCACATCCACCGTCAGGCCCAGGCGCCCTCCATCGGCGCCGAGCTCCGCCACGAGCCGGTCGAAGTCGGCACAGGTTTCGATGAACATCCCCGGCTCCGGTTCGAGGGCCACCGCAATGTCCCGCTCGTCGGCATGGTCGAGCAGCGGTCGCAGGCCCTCGACCAGCCTGGCCAGGTGAACCTCCCGGGGTGCAGCGCTGTGCGGCGCCACGGCCCCGGACCAGATCGAAACCAGCGGCGCCCCGAGCTCCACGGCCAGGTCCACATGCTGGAAGAGGAACTCCAGCCGACGCTGGCGCCCGGCCGCCTCGTCCTCGATCAGCGTGGGGCGGTGCTTGTGAAGGGGGTCCAGCAGGAAACGCGAGCCGGACTCCACCACCAACTCCAGGCCCAACTCCTCGGCCACAAGGCGCAGCTCCCGCGCTTCGTCCCGCACCGGGCGCTGCGGATCAAGGCCGCCCACATCCGGCGTGACGGCGACCGCCTCATAGCCCAGGTCAGCCAGCAGCCGAAAGCCGTCGTCCAGGCGGTGGTGGGCAAGCCCGTTGGTGTTGTAGCCGAAACGAAACACCGCCGCCTGTCAGCTCCCAGTTGACTCGCCGCCCGCAGCGCCGGTGTCGGCCTGGTCATCACCGGTGCGGGGTGCGGTCTCCGTTTCCGCGCCGGCCGTGTCGATTTCGGCATTCCCCGGCCGCTGCTCCGCCTGCCCCCGCGGACCGAGTGAACCCGGATCGACGCCGGTCGCCTCATCCGCGCGGTCCCCGACACTTGCATCGTCTGTCCCGGCACCCTCGCCGCCGGTCTCCTCGCCGCCGGTATCCTCCTCGAGCGCGGGATCAAAGGACGGCTTGAAGCTCTCGGCCGGATAGGGATCGAGGGCCGTGCGCACGGCCTTCTGGGCACCGCCGACCGCGTGGGCGGTCACGTCTATCTCCCTCCTGAGGTCGCGCATCTCCTGCTCGATGCCGGCCTCGCGCCAGATTTTTTCCAGGGTCCGCCGGGCGCGACCCACATGGCGGGCGCCGCGGATAACGACTTCCGGCAGCCGCCCGCCAAAGACGAGCAGGGCCGCGCCGGCGATCAGCGCCAGCTCCATCAGGTCCAGGTTCCCGAAGATGGCCAACATGGCGCCCAGTCTACCAGGAGCCGAGGCGCCAGCGGTCGAGCAGGCCCAGGCTCCTGCGACGCCAGCCGAGCAGGGGCTCGACGGTAAACGAGAGCGTGGCCCCCCCCTCGCCCCGGCGGTTGCCAATGCCGATCTCGAATAGGAAGTCATGGCCCAGGCGGCGCAGGGTCAGCTTTTCGTGCAGGGCCGCATCGTCTATGAGGGAGAAGGTCTCGCGGAACTCCACCTCCCACAGGGGCGTGGCCCGGTAGCGGGCGGCGGCGGTGGCCGCCTCGTAGAAGCGGGCGCTGCCCTCGTCTCGGGCGCTGCGGTAGCCGAGCTCCAGGCCCAACCCATTGACGAGGCGCAGGCCAAGTTCCGTGCGCGAGTAGTCCGTGCGCCCTTCTTCACCGTCGTAGATGCTGTCGTGCACGAGACCAACGGGCGTCCCGTAGACCTCTCCGCGCCACTCGGCCAGGGTTGAAATCGGTAGCCAACGCCGAGCCGCCCGGGGCACCTGCTCCCCAAAGCCCGCGCGTAGATCCAAGTCGAAACGCTCGCTCTGGCCCGGCTTGAAAAAGCGCGTCACCAGGCTGAACTCCAGGGCCGTGCCCCGTGGGTCGTCCTCCAGGGCGTCCATGGGCACGGGCTGCCCTCCGCTCTCGTCCCAACTGAAGGTGTGCCCCAATCCAAGACTCGGGGAGAGCTGGTGCAGCGCCCCGGAAGCCGCCCGCCGTGAGAAGGTCGTGGACAGGCGGGCGCCGCCTGCGGTCATCAGGCGCAGCGGCCCGTCGTTCTCTTCCACGCCCCGGTCCCAGGCGGAGACGCGCCCGGCCACATGGGGGGTCAGCTTGAGGCCCGCCCAGCCGAGCTCCATGGGCAGCTCCAGGCGCTGGCCGTGGTCAAAGCGCGCCACACGCGGCTCTCCATCCACCACGAGCGCCCCGTCATCGAAGAGCAGCTCGTAGCGCTCGTCCCCCTGGCGCCGACGAAACAGGCCCGCGTCGAACTCGGCACTCCAGAGCAGCTGACCCACATCCCAACTCGCAAGGGGCCTGGGAGCCATGGACAGGCCCGCAGCGGGGAGCTCCTCTACCGCCGAGCGCCAGTTGTCGGCGGCCATGCGCACACGCGCAGAGCCAAACAGGTTGCCCTCTGACCATCGGCCGTGCAGGTAGGTTTCGCGCTCTTCGAATGTCAGGTAGTCGCTCTCGAAGAACTCTGCCTGTACGCCGGGGTCGCTTTGCTTGCTGAAAACCAGATCCACCCAGGCCGCTGCTCCCAGGGTCCAACGCCCGCGCCCGCGCATCCAACCGCGAAAGTCGTCGCGCTCGTCCTCCTCGACGCGCACCAACCCGCGATCTCCGTGGCCGTCGAAGATGCCATCCCCGTCGATGGTCAGCGCAAAGGACTCCGGCGCCTTGAGGCGCAAGCCCAATCCGAGCAGGAGCCCACGGGCGCCGAGGTACGAGGCCCGATAGCGCCAACTGCCATCCAGGTTCTCCATGGGCGCCCCGAGCATGCCCGCCAGCCCCCGGGCCAGATTGCCCGCCTCCCTATTAACTGTGGCGCCAAGGGCGGTGCCAAAACGCGCTGAGTTGGAGAGCACGATGTTCTCGATGATCGGGTTGCCCTCCTCGTCCGTGGCATAAACGAGCGGCGGCAGGGGCAGGGCCGGTCCCACCGGCAGGCGCAGGACATTGTTGCGGGCCGCCACAGCCCAGCTGGCGTTGCTAGGCAAAGCGGCCTGACCCGGCCTGGCCGGCCTTGAGCCGCCGGCCGGGGTCACGGTCAGGTCGCCGGTCTCAACCACATAGTGCGGCTTGTCCTGGCCGCAGGAGGTGATGGTCGCGTTGTCCGCATGCAGCGAGCCATCGGCGGAGTGCACCATGTGGCGCGCCTGGGCACGTAGGCGCTCGGGCTTGTCGCGCACCTCCACATCGAGGATCAGGTCCGCGTCGTCGAGCCAGCCGCCGCCGTGACGCAGGTCCAGAAACATGCGTCGGGCGCGGGCCCGACGCACCTGCCCTTCGAGAATTTCCAACTCGCCCTCCGCGTAGACGGACTCCACCAGGCCGGCGGTGGAGGCCAGTTCCAGGCCACCCAGGAGCGAGCCGCGGCCCCCGCCCTGCGCTGTGCGCCGGGCCGCTGCCTCGCGGGCGCTGCCCCGGATACCGCCCGCCACGCGTGTCTCTTCCAGGCCAAAGAGCATCCGCCCCCGCGCCCGCCAGGACGGCCCGTCGAGCCAGGCCAGCAGCCAACTGCCGAGGATCGCGCGCTGGCCTGAGCGGTGGCCTGAGCGGTGGACCGCTTCGCTCAGGGCGAGGATCGTCTCCTCCCCTTCAGCGCCGGACGCCCCGGCCCCCTCCACCGGGCCCAGTGAGGCGAACTCCAAGATCCACCCGCCTTCGTCGACGGTGCCACTCGTCACTCGCCCAAAGGGCATGCTCGGAAGCCAGGTGGAGAAATCCAGATCCAATCTGGCGGTTTCCAGGCACAACTGGCGGCCGGCCTCCTGGGCAGCAACCTGCACGGTAATCCGAGCCGGATCCCGGGCGGAACCGCCGGCGGTGCTAAGGCCCTTGCCGGTCAGGTCCAGGGTCGCGCCGTTGGCGCTGAGGCGCTGCCCCAAGCTGAGGCTGTAGCCCCCGCTGGCCACGAGCTGCCGCAGGCGCGGCTCAAAGGGCAGGGGTGGCGCATGCGGCAGGTCGGGGTCGTGGGGCAAGAGCCGCAAGCGGCCGGCGCTGAGGTCCCAGGCGCTGCCGTCGGCCAGGACGCCGCTGATCTCCGCGGAGCCGTTGAGCAGCAGGCGCTCGCCGCTGGCCTGCAGTCGGCGCGCACGGGCGCGCAGGGGAGTGCGCTGGGGCAGGCCGCCCGCTCCAGAGACTCCGTTTCCGTTCCGGTCCCAGGTCAGGTCCGCGTCAAGGACCTCGAGGAACTCCCCGCCGAAGACAATGCGCGAACCCGTCACGCTCCAGGGAATGCCGCTGGCGCCGAGGGCCCCGCTGGCCTCCACCGGTTCGCCGTCACTCTCCAGGAAGCCTGTGCCGTCCGGGTGAACGACCAGACGCCCGGTTAGGCCCCCATCAATTTCAATCAGGCTGCGCGTGGCCGGCTCCCAGAGCACGGCACTCACCGCTCCCCGGGCGCGGGCCTCGTCTCCCACCAACTCAATGTTCAGCCCGCGCACTTCGCGCAGGGAGAGTTCAGGGACCACCCTTTGGGCCGTACTTGTGTAGTGCGCCGGAGCCGCTGCTGTACCGGTCATGCTGAGCTCCTCTGGCCCCCGGCGCTCCACATGCTCGGCGGTTACCTTCCAGTCGGCCCCGGTCAACTCCACGTCGCCTGTGGCCGTGAAGGTGCCGGCCACCGAGTCCAGGTCCCGCAACTCCTGGGCGCGTACGGCGAGCTCCTCGGCTCCCTGAAGCTGGAGGGTCGCGCCTCCGGCTCGCCGCAAGGAAAAAGAGCCGTTGGTACCTGCCGTCTCCAGGCCGCGGGCCGCATGGAGCGTGAAGTGTTCGCCATCAGACGCTCTCCCCGAGAGGTGGGTTTCGCCCTCCGTCACCAGGTGCAGGACACCGTTGGCTTCTCGCCTTCCGGCGACCAGCCCCTCCGCCCTCAGGGCGCCGGAGTCCCGGTTGCCTGGCTCCCCGCCCCCCGCCTCCGGGGCGCCCGACCCTTGCGGTGCAACGAGCAAGACGGCGGGACCTTGGAGGCTGAATCCCGCGGCCTCGTCGCGCTCCGTTCCCGGGCCTGGCCCCGCAGCACTGTCCTGTTCGCCGTCAGCGCCCGCCGCCGGGGAGGCGAAGGAAACCGTCAGCGGGCCTTCTCCGCTCAAGACCAACATCCTGCCGGTCACTGGGGTGTCGGCCGACTGCTCCTCGACATCTCCAGTTGGGGAACCTGCCAGGGGTATGCGCCCGGTCACCTTCCCCGTCCGCGCCGCACGGAGTTCGGCCTGCCGCGGCTGACCGCCTGCGAACATGACGATGTCGGCTCGCTCGCCGGAAAAGAGGTCGCCCCCGCGCCGCAGGGTGACCGAGCCGCTGGCGCGCGCGGCGGTCAGGCCGAGAGCGTTCTGCAGCTCGGCCTCAGCTTCAGATTTCTCCTCTTCTGGACCATCCGCGGGGTTTCCCGTCGGCCGCTGGCTCCCTTCCAGGTGCACCGCCTCCGCATCAAGGCGGGCGCCCCCATCCAAAACCAGGCGGCAGCCTTCCGAGCCGTCCACGGTGAAGCGGCCCCCTTGCTGCCCCGGGCCGGGAAGCTGGCGCACCAACACCAGTGGACCGTTCGAGGTCATCCTCGCCCGCCGCCGCGCGCCCCCCTCCATCAGCAACTCACCGTCAGCTCCAAACACCGCACGGCCCTCCTCCGGGGAGATGACCAAGCCTTCGCCGAGGGCCTCCAGGCCGGGCGCCGTCAGGTTGACCGCGCCGCTGGCGATCCACTCGCCACCGCTGGGATCACCTTCCATGTGCCTGGCGCGCAACGTCGTCGGTGCCAGCACATCGCCCCGCCAAGTGGCCGTGGCCCGGTCCAAGACAACCGCGCCGCCTTCGCCGATGGAGTAGATGGCGCTGTCGCCGTGCGCCCCGGAGTGCGCTTCATCGGTGATTTCCACCAGGCCTTCTTCCGCCACCACCTGCAGGCGGACGCCGCTGCTTTCCTCGTCGTAGACCTCCACCTCCACGTCGTGCAGGCGGTAGGTGTCTCCCGTCAGGTGGTCCACATCCCGGGCGAGAACATGGTAGACAATCGGCCGCGCGGCCCGGGCTGGATCCGTGGCCTCGTTGGAGTTCGCGGGGCCCGGTGTGCGGCGGGCGCCATAGCGCGTGTAGTCGAGCTCTCCATCCAAGACAATGCGCACCTTCTCCGGTGAACCCGCCTCCGGCTGCACGTCACCACCTGCGGCCGCTCCGCTGCCGGTCCCGGTCCCTGCCCGCACGGGGACGCTGGCCCCGCCCCGGCCGGCCCCCTCCCGGCGAGACTGCTCCGCTGCTTTCTGGGAACTCCGCTGCAAGCTCCCGCCGACGCCGAGCAGTTCATCGCTTTGCTTCCAGTCGAGGACGAGTATCAGCACCAGCCCCGCTCCGAACAGGAACAGGAAGCGGACCGCGTTTTTCATGCCCAAGACGAGGCGACGATCTCGTCCCAGACCTCCCGCGCCTTGAGGATCACTTCGCAGACTTCGCGCGCCGCGCCGTGACCGGCCCGTGCCGTGCTCACCCAGTCGGCGGCCGCGCGCACTTCCGTCACGCCATCGGCGGGCGCCACGAAGAGCCGAGCCCCCTGGGCCAAGGCCAGGTCGGGGATGTCGTCGCCCATGGCGAGGGTCTCGTCCGGCGTGATGCCGAGCCGCCCCTGTACCTCTTCCAGTACCGCGCCCTTCTGCCCCACGCCCAGGTGCAGCTCACTGACGCCGAGTCCCGCCGCCCGCTCGCGCGTCGCGTCGCAGCCCCGACCACTGATCCAGGCCACCTCTATTCCCGCCCGGCGCAGCCAGACCAGCCCCTGGCCGTCGCGTACACAAAAACTCTGGGCCTCCCCGCCGGGGGTCAGCCGTACCGCGCCGTCGGTCAGGGTTCCGTCCACATCCAGCACCACCAGACGGATCTCCGCCAGGGCGGCTCGGTGTTCGGTAAGAAAGGCCCCGGCATCCACGGCGCCTACAATAACGGGAGCGCCCAGATGGAAACAGCCGGGAGGCGCCCGGTCGGCATGGGGACCGGAACCCCCGGGGGGGGTGGCCCTGGCGACGGCGGTGGGCCCGGCGGCAGCTCCTTGCCCTACAGCCGGAGGTCGAGGAGGTCTTGGACGTCGACCAGCCCGACGGGGTGGCCAGCTGTGTCTACGACAGGGGCCTGGTCGATGCGGTTTTCCTGGAGCAGGCGGTGGGCCTCGGCGACCAGTTGTTCGGGGTGTAGCACCTTTGGGTTGCGACCCATGTACTCGTCCACTGGGGAGGCCAGGCCGCTGGTGTCGCCGCTCTCCAGCAGGCGGCGCAGGTCGCCGTCGGTGAAGATGCCCAGGAGGTTGCCCGCGTCATCCACCACCAGCGCGGCGCCCGGACGGCCACGCGTCTTGGAGGTGGAGATCAGGACTTCGCTGACGCTGCTGCCCGCTTGCACGATGGGCAGCTCCGCGCCGCTGCGCATGACCTCGCCCACGGTCAGGAGGTTGCGTCCCAGCTGGCCCGAGGGGTGAAAAAGTGCGTAGTCGGAGCGATCGAAGTTGTGCTCCTCCAGCACCACCATGGCGAGCGCATCGCCCAGGGCCAGCATGGCCGAGGTGCTGGCCGTGGGTGCCAGGCGCAGGGGGCAGGCCTCTTCAACGGCACCGATGTTCAGGATGTGGTCAGCGTGGCGGCCGAGGGTCGAATCAGCCTGCCCGGTCATGGCCAGGATCCCGGCGCCGATTTTGCGTGCGGCGGGGATCACCGCGTTGACTTCATCTGTCTCGCCGGAGTTTGAGATGGCCAGCAGCAAATCCGCCGGGCGGATGCGCCCCAGATCCCCGTGCAGGGCCTCCGCTGGGTGCAGGAAAAAGGACGGCGTGCCGGTGCTGGCCAGGGTGGCGGATATCTTCTGGCCCACGAGCCCGGCCTTGCCCATGCCGGTCACGACCAGCTGGCCCTCGCAGGCCAGGATAGCGTCCACGCAGGCGTCAAAGCCCTCGTCCAGGAGCTCTTCCAGGCGCGCGATGGCGCGCACCTCGGCCGCGATGACCTCCGCCGCCCGGGCGTGGCGGGCGGCGCGTGTTTCTCGGTTGGCGGCCATGGGCGCGGGATTCTACGCCTCGCCACGGGGAACGGACAGGGCGGCTTGCTATAACGCCCCTCTGCGCCTGCCCCGCGCCCTGCTCCCCTATCCATGGAAACCGCCCAGCTAGTTCAGATCGTCGCGACCATCTCCCTGCTCGTGGTCTCCCTGGGTGTCCACGAGGCGGCCCACGCCTGGATGGCCAACCGCTGCGGCGACGGCACGGCCAAGGCCCTGGGCCGCCTGACAGTGAACCCGTTGGCGCACATCGACCCCTTCATGACGATCATCCTGCCGCTGCTCCTGGTCGTCTCCGGCAGCTCCTTTCTCTTCGGCGGCGCCAAGCCAGTGCCCGTCAACCCCCTCAACCTGCGCCGCCCCTTGCGGGACATGATGCTCGTGGCCCTGGCCGGACCCATTTCCAATGTGGTCCTGGCCTGCTGCTTCGCCCTGGCCTGGAAGGGGCTGGTCTACTCAGGCGCCTATGACAACGCTGCCCTCCTGCCGCGCGTCATGGGCCAAGCCATGACCTTCAACCTGGTGCTCGCCATCTTCAACATGATCCCCATCCCGCCCCTGGACGGCTCGCGCGTCATGGCCTGGCTGCTGCCACCGGCCGTGCGCGAAACCTATGTGGGCCTGGAGCGCTTCGGCATGTTGATCGTTTTTGGCCTGCTCTTCACCGGGCTCTTCGGCACGGTCATCCGCGGCGCCATGACCCCGGCCCTCGACATGGTGGACATGATGACCGGAGGAGTCTGGTAACGCCCATGACCGAGGAAGGCAAAGCCGCGCCCCAGGCTCAAGACGAGTATCAGGTCTACCTGTCCCAGGTCTTTTCCGGTCCCCTGGATCTGCTCCTGCACCTGGTCAAGGAGCAGGAGGTAGAGATCAGCGAGGTCAAGATAAGCGAGGTCGTCGACGGTTACCTTGAATACGTGCGGGCCCTGGAGGAGCTCGACCTGGAGCTGGCCGGCGAGTTCCTGGTCCTGGCGGCCACGTTGATGTCCATCAAGTCGCGTTCGCTGCTGCCTTCGGACGAGGTCAGCCTGGAAGACGACCTCGATCCCCAGGACGAACTCATCCAACGCCTGATCGAGTACCGCCGCTTCCGTGGCGCCGCCGACGACCTGGGCGAGCGCTACCGGCGCCGCGCCGAAGAGCACGGCCGGGGCTATCGCCACGAAGCCCGCGACGCCGCCGGCGAACCGACGCTGGACCTCTCGGAGCTCTCCGTCTGGGATCTGCTCTCCACCTTCTCCCGCCTGCTGCGCGAGACGCGCTCCGCCCGCCCCCACCGGGTGGCCTCGGACCCGCGCCCCCTGCGCTGGTACGTGGCGAGCATCGTCGACCGCCTGCGCAGCCGAGGTTCCCTGACGCTGACCGAGCTGGTGGCCGGCCTGGACGGCGAAGCCACCCGCGATACCCTGGTCGGCGCCTTCTGTGCCCTGTTGGAGCTCGTACGCCTGGGCCTGGCCTCGCCGCGCCAGGAAACCGGTGCCGATGGGACAGAACGGGCCGAGATCCGCCTTCACTTCACGGGCGAGGTCGCCGAGGGTGCAAACGACGATGGCGGCGCCGCCGACCTGGAGCGCCTCCTGGCCGCCACACGCTTCGCTGACGAGGAGCCCGATGAAAACGAGGGGGCCGATGAAAGCGCCGCCGAGGCCTAGCCCTAGTGTCGTGGGTTGGGCCCCGGTTTGCGCCCCTTGACTGTGGCCCGCCGGGGCACTCCCGCGCTAGACTGGCCCGTTCCTGATTCACCGCCGGAAGTCCTCCCCGAGGTCCGGCCCCCCGCCGCCACGCCACCCCAAAAAGCCCGATGAGCACCGCCGCAGACGTCACTGACAGCACCTGGGAAAGCACCGTAGTCCAGAGCGACACACCCGTTCTCGTCGATTTTTGGGCGGACTGGTGCATGCCCTGCAAGAGCATGGGCCCGCTCGTCGACAAGCTGGCCGAGGAACTCGCAGGCCGCCTCAAGGTGGTCAAGATCAACACCCAGGACAACACGGAGGTGCCCGCCCGCTACGGCATCATCTCCATCCCCACCTTCCTGATCATCAAGGGCGGCGAGGTCGTGCACCAACTGACCGGCGCCATGCCCTACGAGGGCCTGAAGTCCCAGGTCGAAGCGCAGCTTTAGCCAATGGCCAATCACTGGTTGGGCGCGGCCCTGGCCCGACCAACGGCTCGCCTGCGGCCCCATTTTGAAGGTCCTCTTCCTCGGCTCACCTCCCTTCGGGACCGCCGTCCTTGCGGCGCTGATCGATAGCGAGCACGAGCTGGTGGGCGTCGTCACGCCGCCGGAACGGCCCAGCGGCCGCGGCCGCAAGCGACGCGGCTCACCCCTGTCCGCCATGGCGGAGGAAAACGGACTCGCCCTCCTGCGGCCCACCGAACCCCGTGGCCACGCCTTCCTGGATGCCCTCGCCGCCCTAGACCCCGGCGTCCTGCTCGTCGCCAGCTACGGCGTCATCCTGGGCCAGGAGATCCTGGACCTCGCCCCCGGGGGCGCCCTCAATGTCCACGCCTCGCTCCTGCCGCGCCACCGGGGGGCCTCCCCCATCCAGCACGCCATCCTGGCCGGCGACACGCACACGGGTATCTCCATCCAACGCATGGTCCTGGCCCTCGACCGGGGAGATGTGCTGCTCGCCCGGAAAACAGAGATCGAGCCGGACGAAAGCGCCGGTGAACTCCTCGCGCGTCTGGCGCCCCTGGGCGGCTCCTCCGCCGTGGCAGCCCTAGACCTGCTCGCCGCCGGCCGCGCCACCTTCACGCCCCAGGACGAGTCCGCCGCCAGCTGGGCGCCCCTGCTCAAGAAGGCCGATGGCGAGCTGGACTTTTCGCGTCCCGCCGCCGAACTCGTCCGGCGCGTGCGCGCCATGACCCCCTGGCCCGGCGCCCGCGCACAACTCGGTGGCGGCCAGGCTCTGGGGATCGTAGGCGCCGCGGCCAGCGGCGACTCGGGGTTGGCCGCACAGGCCCCCGGCACGCTGCTCGCCGACGGCCAGGGCCGCTTCCTCGTGGCCACCGGCGCCGGTTCCCTCGAACTCACCACGGTCAAGCCCGCCGGAAAGGCCGCCATGGACGGCGCCGCCTTCCTGCGCGGGGCACGCCTCGAACCTGGGGAGGTGCTCGGTGCCTGAGAACCTGCGCCTGGTGGCCTGGCTAGTCCTGCGGCGCGGCGGCGATGCGCCCCTGCGCGCCGTGAACGAAGCCGCTGACCACTTCGAACTCGACGCCCGGGACCGTGGCCTGCTGCGCCACCTGGTCGGCGTGGAGGTGCGACGCCGCGGCACCCTGCGCGCCATCCTGCTCCGCCTGGCCCACCGCCCCCCCAAGACGGACCTCGCCGCCCACCTGCGCCTGGGCCTGGCCCAGCTCTTCTTCCTGGATCGCGTTCCCGATCACGCCGCGGTCTCCGAGACCGTGCGCGCCGTGACCGACACCCTCGGCCAGGCCAAGGGCCGCACCGCCAACGCCGTCCTGCGCAGCGCCATCGCCCTGCGCCGGGATGGAGCCAGCGACGACCCACGCCAGGACCTGCCGGACTGCCAGTACCACCTGGCCGAGCCCATCTTCCGCGACCCCGAGCAGCACCCGCTGCTGTGGGCCGAGGACGCCCTCTCCATGCCCTCCGCCCTGGTCGGCCGCTGGAGCCGCCGCTGGGGCCAGGAAGAGGCCTTCCGCCTGTCCCGGTTGGCCCTCGCGGAGACGCCCCTCTCCCTGCGCCTCGGCACAGAGCTCCGCGCGCCGGACACGCCGCTTCCCGAGGAGCTCGCCATCCTAAAGCCGCGCCCCACCGCCCACCCGTCCGTCTTGCTGCTGCCCGCCTCAGCCAGCGAGGCGCTCTTCGCCTCGGGCGCCTTCGCCGCTGGCCAGGTCTCCATCCAGGGCGAGACCGCCCTGCGCGCCGCCGAGCTCATGGGCGCCGCCCCCGGCGAGCGCCTGCTGGACCTGTGCGCCGCCCCCGGCGGCAAGACCGCTGTCCTGGCCGAAGCGGGCGCCCAGGTCCTGGCCCTCGATCGCAGCCCCGCCCGCCTGGCCCCCCTGCTCCAAAACATGGCCCGCTTGGGTCTCACGGAGCGCGTGACCGCCATCGCCGGCGACGGCACAGCTTCCCTGTCCGCGTCCGGCGCGCCCCCTTTCGACGGCGTCCTGGTCGACGCCCCCTGCACCAACTCCGGTGTCCTGGCCCAACGCCCCGGCGCCCGCTGGCGCTTCGGCCCCAAGAGCGAGGCAGACCTCAACGCCATCCAGGATCGCCTGCTTTCCGAGGCCGCCGCCATCGTGCGCCCCGGCGGCCGCCTGGTCTACTCCACCTGCAGCCTGGAGCCCGCCGAAAACGCCCAACGGGTGCGTGCTTTCCTGGAGGCCCACCCCACCTGGACCCTGGCCGAGGAGTTCAACGTCCGCCCGGGTCTTCCCGCCAGCGGCGGCTCCGCCGACAGCGCGACCGCCCCCGCCGCTGATGGTGGTTACGGGGCACGCCTGGTGCGCGCCTAGCCCCTGGCGCGGGCGACGGGCCAGGCCAGCTTGCCGCTGGGTTGGTCGCCCGCCGCAACAGCCCGAAAGCCGCCGCCGGAAAAAGGGGCGTTGCAGGCCTGCTGCGCTCCGCCAGCGGTGTCGAACGCCGCCTCCTTCGTGTCCACCGCCAGCGCCGGGCTCTGGCCGCAGAGCGTGGGCCTGGGCGCGCTCGCCTCCATCGCCGTCGGGGCGAACCACACCCCGTGCGCGATCGCATCGCTGCCGTTGAAGTCGCAGAGGCTGCTCGGTTGGCCAGCTCCGAGCGCCGTGGCGTTGTCAAAGGTATGGACACCCTCACCGCTGATGCCCGCTGCCCGCCCGCAGTCTGCGCCCCTCGGCGCTGGCGACGATTGCGTTCCTGGGCCGTTTCGCGTCACGGCCCACCCTGGTGCCATGCCCGTGTGCAGGGGTTATGGTGGGGCCATGGCTCGCCCGGCTCCCCCGCCCAAAAAACCCTTCCCGGTTATCCCCGCCGTCACGCTGGTGCTCCTGATCTCCGCCGCGCTCTACGCGGCCGGGTTGGCTAGCAAGACCCGGCTGGTGGCGCAGGAGACCGCCGCTGAACCGGAGTACGTGCCCTTCTCCAGCCTGCCGGAGGAGGCGCCGCCCCAGCGTTCGGGCGGGGGCGCGCCGGTGTATTCGCGCAGCGCGCGTGGCCTGGGGCGCAATGCGGATGGCGGCGATGAGCAGCCCGCCGCCGGTTCGTTGCTGGACACGACTGTCTGGCGTGGCGCCCTGGACGAGGCCGCCAGCGGCTACGTCCTGGCCCGGGAAGCAGCCACGGCCCGCGCCGCCGGGAACCACGCCCTCTTCCAGGAGAAGGGCGGTGCCGCCAAGCGCGCCTTCGACCGGGCCCTGATCCAATCCGTGCCCTTCGTGGAGCGGCTGATGGCCGCCCACGGGGACGCCGACCCTGAGGTGCGCAAGGCCCTGGCCATCCAGGGCCGCTGGCGCGAACAGCTGATCGCCTTCCACAAGACCACCGGGCGCTGATGGCCGCCACCGGCCCGAGTGAACAGGCCGTTGGGCGGCGCGTCCTGATCACCGGCGCGTCATCCGGCATCGGTGCGGCCACGGCCCGCGCCGCGGCTGCCGCGGGCTATCGCCTGGCGCTCCTGGCCCGCCGCCGCTCCACCTTGGAAGAGCTCGTAGCCTCCCTGCCGCCCGTCGCCGCCCAGGCGGGGGCCGAGGCGCGCTCCACCTCCCCGGGGCACCTCGTCCTGTCCGCCGATGTCTCAGACGAAAGCGCCCTGGCCCCGGCCCTCGACCGCGTGGCCGAGGCCTTCGGCGGCCTCGACCTGGTGGTCAACAACGCCGGCGTCGGCTACCGGGCGCGGGTCGAGGAGCTCGACGCCGCCCAGGCCCGCCGGGTGCTGGACACGAACATCATCGGCCCCCTGCTGGTGGCCCGGGGCACCTTGCCGCTCCTGCGCCGCGGCAGCGATCCGGTGTTGGTCAATGTCTCCTCGGTCCTCGGCCGCCGGGGGGTTCCCGGCCAGGCGGTCTACGGTGCCAGCAAGGCCGCCCTCTCTTCAATCAGCGAAGCCCTGCGCCTGGAGTGGGCCAGCGAAGACATCGCGGTCTGCAATCTCGAACCCGCCCTGACCGCCACGGGTTTCTTCGAAGCCCAGGCCAACCCGGCGGGCCTGCCCCACCCGGACTTCGCCGCCTCGGATTCGGCCGACGCCGTGGCCCGCGTCATCCTGGACCTCGACGCGCGCCCGCGCCCGGAAACCTCCCTGCGCAAAAAGTGGCGGCTGCTCGCCGCCCTGGGCCTGTTTGCCCCGCGCCTGGCGGACCGCCTCTTGGCCAAGAACCTCGGCGGCGGCTGGCGAGCACCGAGGCGCTGAAGGCGGGGCCACCGGCCCACGGGGCCCTAGCACGTCCCGGGCACAGTTACCGGCCACCGCACGGCAGGGCTCCCTAGCGCCGCACGACACGCAAGCACACCACGACTCGCAAGCGCACTGCGGCTCGCAAGCGCACCACGACTCCCGAACACACCACGGCTCCCCGAGCACTGCACGGCCTCGCCGCGCCGCGACCACGCACTACTTGCTCACGCACCGCCCGGGCACCACGCGGTCTGCGCCTGCGCCGGTCCTCCCGGCCCGGCCCGCCGCTACTGTTCCTGCCCTCGCGGGCCGTGAGCCTGGGGGGGGCGGCGAAGCTCCTGCCCAGCCCCGCCGTCCGCCGCCCTCGGCAGGGCTGCCGGCGGATCCTTGGCTTCCGCTTCCGGGGGTGCCGGGAAGGGCGCCTCCCCGGGGACATGCTCCTCCAGCCAGCGCTCGTTGGTCTGAACCGTCCCCACCACCGGGGCCGGAATGAGCCCCGTGACCCGCTGCAGTTCATCCAGGATCTCCGCCGGAACCAGCGCCGGCATGGCGACGGCGAGCAACGACCCGTTCTTGGCCAGTGGCACCAGGCCGGTACGCCTCAGGAATGGCCCGATGCCGGCGGCCATGAGCTCCGCCACCAGCGCCGGATCCGGTTGGGCGCGGTCCACCGGCAGAAAGGGAAGCCCGTAGACCTCGCAGACAACCTGGGAGAGTTCCCAATCGCTGATGCCGCCCCCGGCCAGCACCGCCCAGGGGAAGGCCTCCGGCCCGGCCAGGGCCGCACCCAGACCCGCCTCGGTCAGTTGCCCCCCTGGGCGCTCCGCCAGGGCCGTGGCCAGCCGCCTGTAGTCATACCTGTAGCGCTGTTTCACAGTCTGGTAATCGACCAGCGCACGGTCGGATCTGAAGCGCAGCTACTCCCCGCCTGAGCCTCCCGCGCGCTGGCCTGCCCCTGCGCCCTAGCGCGCCACCAGGCGGAAGCCCAGGGCGCCGTGCATGTAGTACGGATAGGCCCAAGCGCGATCGCTGGTGCGCAGGTAGAAGGTGTGTGTCGTGTCGCTGAACGACCCGCCACGGATGACGCGCCGGGCTGTGCCCACGGGGCCCACCGGGCCCGTGGGGTTTACGATCGGACTACTGGCGTAGTAGCCAAAGTCGAACCAATCTCCGCACAACTCATCCACGTTGCCGTTCATGTCGTAGAGCCCGTAGCCGTTCGCCGTGTCCGTGCCGCTCGGCACCTGGTTGCCGTTGTAGTAGCCCACAGGCGTGGTGGCCGGACTCCGTGCTTCAAAGGGATCGCCGGATGACCGGTAGTTCGCATGGGAGCCGTTGATTGCCTCGCCCCATGAGAACCTGTAGTGCTGACCACCCCTGGCAGCGTACTCCCACTCGGCCTCGGTGGGCAACCGATAGCCGTCCGTGGCGTGGTCGCAGTCCCAGGTCAACTCGTCGTAGGCTTCCGTCAAGCCATGGGCGCGGCTCAGGCTGTTGGCGTACAGGCAAGCGCCATACCAAGACACCTCTACGGCCGGGTGATCTTCCCAACCTGGCAATGTGCTGAACGTGTTGCTGGTCGCGTCCCAGGCGATGTGGCTGCTCTGGCTGCTGTCATGTGTGTGGCAGAGCGCCTCCCCCGCGCCACCCTCCTGCCAGACGCCGTCGCCATTCTTCCGCACTTCGCCGCGCCCCATGGCGCAGTTAAGGAATGCCGTGTATTTACTGTTGGTGACCTCGAGGGTGTCCATCCAAAAGCCGCTCAGAATGACCAGATGCAGGGGATCTTCGTCACTGGTGCCTTCATCATGGTGGTCTCCCATGCGGAACGGCCCACCGGGGATGGCCTGCATGCCTGCGTGGAGACCTTCTCCGCCGCCGCAGTTGAAGGTGATTGCGTATCCGTCGGTCAGGTTGAAGCTCGCCCCACCTGCCGCTGGGTCCCTATACCAGGCCTGGAAATACCAGGTGGAGCCGGTTGTGATCTGACCGGCCACAATCGATTGGGCAGCGTAATCCACGGCCCACTCCAGGGACCCACCTCCGGCTGAAAGCGGCGGGCTGAGACGAAACAAACCCACTCCAGCGGGATGGATACAGCGGAAGCCGTTTCCCAGGGGCGCGTTGTCCTCCCCGGCGCCATAGAAGAAGAGCCCTGGCCGATTGGGCGGCAGGAACTCGGCTCGCAACACGAGGTCGTTGCGCAGGATGTCCGCCGTGCCGCTAGCGCTCATCGGGGCGCCGACGCCCGTGGAGTTGACGCCGGCTTGGCAATAATTGGTGCCTGGCTCCCCGGCCAGAGCCGAGGGTGCTGATAGCGAGCAGAGAAGTAAGAGGCCGTAGATGGGTTTGGTTTGCATGTATTTGTTGGTTGTGTCCGTCGGCTGTGCCAGCCGGTGCTTGCCCCTCCTAGCCCATATCACTCTCAAGGGCTTTGCCAGAATACGAGCGGGGGGGGTGAGGAATAGTGAGGAAGTAGCCGTACTGGCCGCCGCACCTACGGGGCCTCCTGCGGCCTATCGCCCGGCCTGCCTTCAATTGCAGTGGGCTGGGGCATCTTGGTCGCGGTCCAGTCCAGGCCGTGGCACCATCCAGGACCCCAGGCGATCTTTCTTCGGTCCGCGCTGGCGCGCCGCTAGCCGGAAGCCGCAGTCGGTCTCGCGGCTGTTGGACCACCACCTGCCGCGCTCCGCACAGCGCGTGGGGGCTGGCGCTGAGGTCTAAGGAGCCCCCTCGCAGGAGGCCGCGGCTCCGCTCGCCGGCCCCGTGGGATTGTCCGTGGGGCTTCACGCGCAGTAGGCGCTGTTACACCAATCACCGCACCACTCCCAGGCGTTGCTACTCATGTCATGCAGCCGGCGGCCATTGGCCATGTGGTGCCGGCCGGAGTTCGGTCGCCCTCGTAGTGACCCGCCGGCCAGGTCGCACCCCTGCCCTGGCAGCCCGGAGCGCCGCCCTGGCCTCCCCGGTTCCGTAACCCGCGCCTGCCCGCTACACTCCTTCCACAGCCCAATCCACGGGTTATCCACACCTGTGGACAAATCGCCATGCGTCGCATAGCCGTCATCAATCAAAAGGGAGGGGTGGGCAAGACCACCACCTGCGCCAACCTGGGCAGCGCCCTGGCCCGGGCTGGAGCCCGTGTGGTGCTGGTGGACATGGATCCCCAGGCCAACCTCAGCCTGCACCTGGGCGCCGAGCTCGAGCCCGACGAACCGTCCGTCTATTCGGTCCTCCTGGGGTCAACTCCTTTGGTGGAGGCCCTGCGGCCGACGACCACGCCGAACCTCAAGCTCGTGGCCAGCCACATTGACCTCTCCGGCGCCGAACTGGAGTTGGCGGCGGCCATCGGCCGCGAGACCCTCCTGCGCGACGCCGTCAGCTCCTGGGAGGCCGCGGCCCCTGAGGGCGGCGCCGACTTCCTGATCATCGACTGCCCGCCCAGCCTCGGCCTGCTCTCCGTCAACGCCCTGGCGGCCGTCCAGGAGGTCCTGATCACGCTCCAAACCGAGTTTTTTGCCCTCCAGGGCATGAGCAAGCTGGTCGAGGTGGTCCAGCTCATGCGCCGCCGGTTGAACCCGGAGCTGGAGATCACCGGCATCCTGCCCTGCCTCTACGACAGCCGCCTGCGCCTGGCCCGGGAGGTCCTGGGGGAGATCCGGCGCTATTTCCCGGCCCGCGTCTTTCCGCGCCCGATCCGTTCCAACGTGAAGCTGGCCGAGAGCCCCAGCTACGGCCAGTCGATCTTCGAGTACGCACCCTCCTCCCCGGGCGCCCAGGACTACGCGCGCCTGGCCGCCCACATGCTGGCCGCCACCCCCGGCGAGGCCGGCGGTCCCGCTGGCGGCCAAGAGGTGCCCAAGACCGCATCGGCCACCGGGGCTACCGGGGCCCCCGCGCCTACGGCAGCTACCGGAGCCCACGCGGAGGCGACCGCCGGGGGGATCGCGGGGAGCCACGCAACAACCGAGCGCCCGGCTCCCGATGAGGCCCGCGGCTCCTCGCCTCCGGTCGAAATCTCGCCCCAGGCGTCGGCCGCTGCCGCCCTGGCCGAGCCAGCCGAGCCTGTAGAGCCGGCCGAGCCGCTGGCGGAAGCGGCCCAGGCGCCACCGGAGAGGCCCATATCAAGCGCCCCCGCCGCCACGCCACGCCCCGAGTCCAAGCCTCCGGCCCGGCGCATCGTGCGCGCCACGGACCTGCCCGCCCTCGACGCCGAGATCTTCGGCGGCGGCGGCCAGCGCTGACCGGGCTACACCCCAGGCAGCGCCGCATGGGGCAGCGGGCGCCTAATACGCGGGAATAACCCCCACTAGAGACGATAACGCCGTGTCCAACCCAATGCGCATCGGGATCCTCTGCCACCCCACCTATGGTGGCTCCGGGGTTCTGGCCAGCGAGCTGGCCATCTCCCTGGCGGAGCGCGGCCATCGTGTGCACCTGTTCTCCCACGAGGCGCCCCCGCGCCTGGCCCGGACTGCTGGGACCGGGCTCGAGCCGGGCAGCCAGGGCAGCTCTGGCAGCCCGGGCGCCCTGGGCCTCCACGGCGCCATGGTCGAGCTCCATGTGGCCCGCGGCGTGCCTTATCCCCTCTTCCACTCCACGCCCCACGACCTGGCCATCGCCTCGCGCGTGCTCGATGTGCACCGGGACGAGGGCCTCGACCTGCTGCACGCCCACTACGCCCTGCCCCACGCGGTCAGCGCCCTGCTCGCCCGGGACGCCGCGCGCACCGAGGGGCCCGGGCCGCCCCCCCGGGTGGTCACCACACTCCACGGCACGGACATCACAATTGTAGGCAACGAGCCCTCCTATGCGCCGCTCATCCGCTACGCCCTGCGGGCCAGCGACGCCCTGACCGCCGTTTCAGACGACCTGGCCCGCCGCACCCGGGAGGGCTTCGGGCCCACGGGTGCCGCGCCCGGCCCGGGGGCAACGCCCGGAGCTCAGCCGCAGATCGAATCCGGCTACCTGGACCGCATTGAGACCATTCCCAACTTCGTGGACCTGGACCTATTCCGGCCCCAGCCACCTGAGGGCGGCCCCCAGTCCGCCGCGGGGACGCCTGAGCATGGACCGCCCACAGTCGTCCATGTCAGCAACTTCCGGGCAGTCAAGCGCGTGCCCTGGCTGGTCGAGGCCTTCGCGGCGGGCGCGGCCGGCCTCGGGGCGCGCCTGGTCCTGGTGGGTGACGGGCCCGAGCAGGGTGCCGCCCGGGAGGCCGCCCGCCGCGCAGGAATCTCCCAGCAGATCACCTTCCTCGGCACCCGCGATGCCCTGCCGGAACTCCTGGCCCCGGCTACGGTCTTCGCCCTGGCCAGCTCCGAGGAGTCCTTCGGACTCTCCGCCCTCGAAGCCATGGCCTGCGGCACGCCGGTGGTGGCCACGGCCGTCGGAGGCGTGGCAGAAGTAGTGGAAGATGGCCTCTCCGGCCTCCTGGTTCCCGCCGACGAGCAGGCCGCCTTCGCCCGGGCGCTGGCGGACCTGCTCGGCGACCGTGACCGGGCCGCCGCCATGGGCAGCGCCGCCCGCCTGCGCGCCGAAACCTGCTTCGACCGCCAAACCGTCGTCTCCCGCTACGAAGACCTCTACCGGCGCGTCCTAGCCCAAGACCGGCGCGGTCAAGACCGGCGCGGTCAAGACC
>DASCNH010000070.1:0-9291 GCA_036011365.1 Planctomycetota bacterium
TCTATGCCTCTACGGCCACATGTATCGCTTCGCTCCGGTGCCCACGGGTTCCGTTGGCCTGGGCGTGTGGTTCTTGGATATCAACAATCCCCCCAGCCTCTCCGGTCAGATCACCCCACTGAGCACATGGTGGTTCCAGTTCTTGTACCGCGACCCCCTTGCCGGTGGCGCCTACTACAACCTCTCCGATGCTATGCGGATCCGGTTCTGCTACTGAGCCGGGCCAGCGGGGGTGGAGGAGTGGGGCCGATCACCGCGTTGTGTTACGTGCTGACGATCGAGGACCCTACCCGAATCCATAAGAGTCGCAACGTCGGCGCGTACCTCGGCCTTCGCCCGAGGCAGCGCCCGAGCGCGGCGGCCGCCGCTACGCGCTGCTGCCGCGGGAGCTAGCGGCGCTCCCCGTTACCCGACTTGGCCCCGGGCTTGGCCCAGTGACCAAAGCCCGTCTTGCGGCCTGGTTTGGACCAGCGCTTGGACGGAGCATGCCCACCGGGCCTGGCCCCGTGGCCTTGGCGCTGCTGGCCGCCATTGCCGCCGGGCTTCTGCCACTTGCCACCGGAGGATCCATGCGGCTTGGACCAGCTGCGCGAGCGGTCGTCGCTGCGAGGCTTGTCCCACTTTCCGCCGCCGTGGCCCTGGCCACCGCCAGGCTTCTGCCATTTGCCACCGGATGATCCTCGCGGCTTGGACCAGCTGCCCGAGCGATCGTCGCTGCGGGACTTGTCCCATTTGCCGCCGCAGTGGCCCTGGCCGCCGCCGTGACCTTGGCCACCGCCGGGCTTCTGCCACTTGCCACCGGATGATCCTCGCGGCTTGGACCAGCTACCCGAGCGATCGTCGCTGCGAGGCTTGCCCCATTTGCCGCCGCCGTGGCCCTGGCCACCGCCAGGCTTCTGCCATTTGCCACCGGATGATCCTCGCGGCTTGGACCAGCTGCCCGAGCGATCGTCGCTGCGGGGCTTGTCCCATTTGCCGCCGCCGTGGCCCTGGCCACCGCCAGGACTCTGCCACTTGCCACCGGATGATCCTCGCGGCTTGGACCAGCTACTTGAGCGGTCGTCGCTGCGGGGCTTGTCCCACTTGCCGCCGCCGCGGCCTTGGCCGCCGCCGTGGCCTTGGCCGCCGCCGGGCTTCTGCCACTTGCCACCGGATGTTCCATGCGGCTTGGACCAGCTACGCGAGCGGTCGTCGCTGCGGGGCTTGTCCCACTTGCCGCCGCCGTGGCCCTGGCCGCCGCCGTGGCCTTGGCCGCCGCCGGGCTTCTGCCACTTGCCACCGGATGATCCTCGCGGCTTGGACCAGCTGCGCGAGCGGTCGTCGCTGCGGGGCTTGTCCCACTTGCCGCCACCGTGGCCTTGGCCGCCGCCATGGCCTTGGCCGCCGCCGGGCTTCTGCCGCTTGCCACCGGATGACTCGCGCGGCTTGGACCAGCTACCTGAACGCTGGGTCCTACTCGCGGTCTTTCCGCCCTTGCGCCCTTGGGCCCGCTCCTCCGCGGCCTCCCAGGCACTGCCGCCGAAGTCCTCGAGCTTCACGCGGGGAATATGCATGTCCAGCTTGCGTTCGATCTCCTTGATGTAGGAGAAGTCCTCGCTGATCACGAGGGTGCAGGCCTTGCCGCTGCGTTCGGCCCGGCCGGTGCGGCCGATGCGGTGGGTATAGGCATCCGGCGTACCGGGCACGTCGTAGTTGATCACATGGCTGATACCGGCCACATCGATGCCCCGGGCAGCGATATCCGTGGCCACCAGTACATTGTAGCGGCCGGAGCGGAAGCCATTCATGGCCCGCTCCCGCTGGCCCTGGCTCATGTTGCCCTGCAGGCCGATGGCCCGGTGCCCGGCTTTTTTTAGATCCTCCGCCAGGCGTCGGGTGCGGTGCTTGGTGCGCAGGAAGACGATGGCCGATTCGAAGCCCTCGCCGTCGAGCAGGTGCCGCAGGAGTTCGGTCTTGCGCTTGGGGTCGACGGGGTAGAGGGCGTGTTCGATGGTCTCCGCCGGGGAAGAGTGAGCCAGCTCCACAACCTTGGGACTCTCCAGCAGCTCGTTCGCCAACCCGCGGATCTCCCGGGGCATGGTGGCGGAAAAGAGCATGTTCTGGCGCCGGTCAGGGAGCTCCCGCAGGATGCGCCTGATGTCCGGGAGGAAGCCCATGTCGAGCATGTGGTCGCCCTCGTCCAACACCAGGGTTTCGATCTCGTCCAGACGCACGTCGCGGCTGCCCATCAGGTCCAAGAGACGCCCGGGACAGGCCACGATGATCTCCGGCTTCTTGTGCAGGGCGCGCTTCTGCCCCGCTAGGCCGATGCCGCCGAAGATGGCCACGGAGCGCACATTCGTGAAGCACGCCAGGAGGCCGATTTCCTTGTGGATTTGCAGGGCCAGCTCCCGCGTGGGTGCCAGGATCAGGGCCCGGGGGCCGCTGCGCTGGCCCTTGGCGGCCAGCAGGCGCTCGATGATCGGCAGGGCAAAAGCCGCTGTCTTGCCCGTGCCGGTCTGGGCCAGGCCCAGGACATCGCGGCCCTGGAGCGCGGCGGGAATGGTCTCGGCCTGGACCGGGCGCGGCTCGGTGAAGCCGGCCTCACCAATGGCGCGCATGAGGTTCTGGCTCAGGTCGAAGGATGCAAAGCTATCCCGCGACCCCTTGGGTCGTTCTATGGTCGTGATGACGGTTCCTGTTCTGCCGGGCACCGACGCGGGGCGGCGGTGCGTCCAAACCTATTCAGCAGCAACAGGCGGGAGTTGATTTAGGGCGCGTTTCACCGGGCGGTGTTGTTCCGAAGCCCGGGATTCTGCTGCGCGCGGGTCGCCCATCCGGCGACCGAGGCAAAGATGGTACGCCTATTCCGTCCCTTGGGAAGCCCCCGGGGCTGGAAAAGCGTTTCTTTGGAGGTCAGGCGCCCTGGCACTCCGCCCCAGCGGGCGCAGCCAGGGCCGATTCGGGCGCCACAGGGCGCTCTTCGCCGCACTGGGCCGCCGCGAACATGCAGGTCATAGCCACCGGCGCCACCGGCGTGCCAGCTGACGTACCACCCCACCGTCCGCTGTGGGTGCGAGCTTGGCCTGCACCTGGGCACCGGCCGTGTCGGCCAGGGCCAGGTTCAGGGCAGCATCGCTGGACCACTGCCCAGGGCCACGGGGCTCCCAGACACAGCACAACCCAGGGGCACAGCACAACCCAGGGCCCCAGGTGCGCAGGCTCCCAGTCCGCCTAGGCGTCGAATGTAATCGTGTAGCCGTCCGAGAAGTCGAAGAAGGCCCCACCTGCCGGGGGATCGCGGAACCAGGCCTGGAAATGCCAGGTGGAACCGGCCAGGATCTGGCCACTGGCCTGGGGCGGGTTGGTCAGGTCCAGGGCGCGCGAGGCCGCGTTGCCGGCAGCCAGGTACGGCGGCAGCAGGCGTAAGGTCTGGCCCCCGACGCACAGGCGCCCGTTCCCCAGGGGGATCCCGGCGCCGCCGCCCATCTGGTTCGTGCCGTAGAAGAAGATGCCCATCTGGTTCGGCATGCCGGAGACCTCCAGCACCAGGTCATTGGCGGAAACGCTGTTGCTGCCGGATACGCCGAAGGTGGCTGCCATGCCCGAGGAGTTCGCCGTCGAAGAGCAAAAGTTGGTACCCACGCTACAGGAAGTTCCCGCGCCGGCGCCGGAGAGGACCATGTCGTAGTTGTTGCACTCGGCGTTGGTGTCTGGCCCCCAGTGCTCCACCTTGAGGTAGTAGGTTTCCTCGCAGGTGCCCAGGTTGTCCCAGGTGATGTTCTCGTCGTCGGATGCCGAACCACCGACCACCAGGTAGTTGCCGTCGCAGTCATCGTAGAGGAAGATGTCCACGTCCCCGCTGGCATGGGAGAAGAGCACATCCCAAATCAGCTGGCCACCCTCGGGCACGGTCACCGTGTACCAGTCTTCATCCACCTTTGAGACAAACAGGCCCTGCCAGGAGCCGTTGGTGATGGCGAGAACCGAATCACAGTCGTCGTTCTCCTCCAGGCCGTCATCCGGCATGGTCGTGCACGGGTTGTAGACGATGTCAAAGGTCCCGCTGCCGCTGACTCCAACCTGGCGGGAGCCGATGCGGATCAGGTAGTGGTTGCCGGAGACAACCGACACCTCCACGCGTGACTGGGTGTTGCAGCTGCTGGAGTCGCAGTCCAGTTGCGTTCCCGGAGGACAGGTGTTCCCGTCGTAGACCGCCATGCGCGTGTCCAGGGCTGTACCGCCGCAGGTGCCGATGATGTAGGAGCCGGTGCTCGGGGCGGTCCAATCGAACCACACGTCGCGGCGCGTGGGCTGGCCGTTGCAGTCGTGGGGTCCGTCCGTGTTGGCGGAGGTGTTGTCGAAGTTGAAAGTACCGGCCCCGGCAATGGCCTGGGCGTTGGCGCAGTCGTTGGCGCCCTGGGCAGCGGCGGTGCCAGCGGCGAGGGTCAGCAGGGTCGAGACGAGGATAGCTTGGAGAGACTTCATGAGCTTGTCTGGGGGTGCAGGGTAGGGAGCTAGGCTTCTCCGACTAGTATCCCACAAAAAGGCCATTCCCGCCGCCCCCCTGTGGGAGCGGCGGGAATGGCGGCTTGCAGAGGGGCCTTGCGGGGCTAAAATCAGGGACAGAAGTTGATCTGCAGGCCGTTGGAGAGATTGAAAGGCTCCCCCGCCGCCAGCGGATCGCGGTACCAGGTCTGGAAGAACCAGGTGCTGCCGGCGGTGATCTGCCCCACCCCGCCGCTAGCCGGCGGTTGGGTCAGGTCCAGGGGCCGCGAGGCGCCGCCGTTTTCGTTGAGGAAGACCGGGGGCGGCAGGCGCTGGATACCACTGCCGCCGGCGCCCACGCACAGGAAGCCCTGGCCAAAGGCGATCTGGGTGTCCTGGGAGCCGTAGAAGAACAACGCGAACTGCCCGGGCATGCCACCCAGAACCTCCAGCACCAGGTCATTGGCCACGGTCGAGGAGCTGCCGGAGGCCGACATCACGGCGATGTTGCCCGCACTGTTGGGCGTGCTCGCACAATAGTTGAGCGTGGCGCAGTCGCAATCATCGGGGATCCCGTTGCCATTGGCGTCCGCACTGGTGCCAGCTGCGATGTCGCACTCATCCGGCACACCGTTGCGGTTGCAGTCTTCGCTCAAGCCTGTCTCAATGTCCACCAGATCACTGGTCCCGTTGCCGTTGCAGTCGCACTCCACATCGAAGAGGCGCAGGTCGTCGACGGCCGCCTCCACGCGGTGGTCCGGTTCCCGATCGCGAGCCTCGAAACGCAGCTGCATGCCAGCGGTGGGCGCCAGGTAATCTGCCACGCGCAACTCATGGTAGATCCAACCGCCGGCCACTTCTGAGCCGTGGGGGCCGATGGCCTCAAGCAGTACCCATGAAGCCCCAGCATCGTTTGACATAAAAACACGGAAGCGGTCGTTGCCCACATACTCCATCTCGTCATTGGAGAACCACCGCCAGTAGGAGAGGTGGGGATCTGTGAGTTGCGCGGCATCGAATACCGGCGAGGTCAGCGTGGTCAGCCCACCGTCCACATCGCCGCCCATCCCGGTGTACCAGCAGCGCGTGCCGTTGGCGCTGTGATCGTCCTCCGGCTGGGCCAGGGTTCCAGTTGGGTCTCCGTTGATCCACAGGCCACCGGTCGCGTTGTCATCCGGCCCCCCCACCGTCCAACCGCCGGGAGACTCAAGAGGATCGTCGATGGCGACGGTGTGGGACAGGGCCACATGGGCGTTGCGCCGCGTGAAAGGAGCCACGCCGGGCTCGTTCCACTGGATGCCGTTGTTCGAGATGGCGGAGACGTACCAGGCCACGTTGCCGCCGCAGGTCAGCGGCGGGAAGACCACATCATAGAGCTCTCCCCCGGCGTGCACGAGCGGCACATCCTGCCAGCCGCTGTCATCATCGCCCTCGTTGTAATACAGGCGCGGGCTACCCGCCAGCAGCGTGCCGGGCAGGGCTTCTTGGATGCGCACTTGGAAACTATCACCGCCGGGCTGCAGCATGGCCGGGGGATCCTGGGGGTAATCAAACGTGATCAGCGGCGCGCCGATCCAGATGACGAAGAGGCCCTTTTCGATATCGCTGACCAGCACGATGCCCGAGGGCAGATACGGGTAGCAGCTCCAGGCTCCGTTGAAACGGTCGTTGTCATCCAGGGGCCAGGTGTCGAAGGAGGCGATCTCCGTGGCGTTGATCGGATCCGAGGCATCGAAAACACGCAGGCCGCTGCGGTAGTTGGCTTCGTAGATGCGGTTGCCCAGGGTGTACAGATTGTGACCGATGGCCTGGTTTCCGTTGGTGAAGGAGCCCGCCTCGCTGGCGTTGTCGAGATTGGAGATGTCCATCACATAGGTCGTGGTGGGCAGGGACCCGTTCTCATCCATTTCGTCGTTCAAGTAGGCGTACTGGCGATCAGGCGAGATCCAGGCCTGGTGCGCATAGGCGGCGTTGCTGTAGAAGACAGTGTCGCGGGTGTAGATGTTGCTCTTGTTGGTAACATCCAGAATCTCGAAGCGCGTCTGGCCGGAGCCGTTGCCATAGCCGCCACAGATGAAGGCGATCTGACGCCCCGCGTAGGTCCCGCTGGTGTAGGTCACGACCTGGGCGTCGTGCACATAGCGGCTGGACCATTGGCCCACGTAGTTCGGATTCTGGGGGTTGGACAGGCTGTAGATGCGCAGGCCCTCGCCGCTGCCGCCACAGCGATAGAGGTAACCGGAGACTTCGTCAATGGCCACGTTGTGCGACTTGGTAGTGCCGCCGCTGGTAACCGTGTTGACCAGGTTCACTGTTCCATTGTCCACGCCGGACAGGTCGATGACCTGGATGCCGTCGCCTCCCTCGCTGACCGCGTAGGCGTAGTGTTGATAGGTCTTGATGTCGCGCCACAGGCTGCCGGGGCCGGGGATGTGCGCCACGACCTGGGGAAAGGAGGGGCTGGTCACTTCCACCACGCCGGTGCCATTCGAGAGGCCGATCAAGGCGTACTCCCGGCCGGAGGGCGAGACGTACCCCCAGCAATCGTTGCCGTTGGCCTGGAAGAGCTCCGTGCCGCTGACCCAGGAGAGCAGCGAGGCATTGTCCGAGGTGAACTGCAGGCCCGGGTTGTCGCCGCCGGAGAGATAGCCGTGGCTGCCTGAGCTGGCCCCGGGAGGAGCACCCGGGCGCCAGCCGGGGCCGGGGTAGATGGGCAGGCGATCAAGGATCTTCGGATCGTCCTCGTGGGGACTGGCCAGCGCCGGAGCTGACACGGGAGTCGTCACTGACACGGGCAGGGCGGTGGGAACGAGGGCAAGGAGGGTCGAAAGCATGGGCTGAGGTGGGGGTTGGCTGGAATCTACGGATCCTGGTTTTGGACGCATGCGGCACCATCCAGGATCGCATAAAACAGTAAAGTCTGCTTGAGGCCTTGCCCAGGGGGCACGGCAGGGGATAGGAACAAAAGGCTGCTTGAGGCCTTGCCCAGGGGGCACGGCAGGGGATAGGAACAGGAGGTGACCATCCCTTTCCTTATAACAGCTACCCTGGCGGGAGCAATTTCCCAGGGCCTTGCCAGCCCCAGCCAGCCGCCCCCCACGGCAGCCGCCGCCCTCGCCGGGGAGCTGGCCCTGGTGGCCGGCGTCGACGAGGCCCGCGCGCAACGCCACGTGCGCGAGTTGGTCAAGCTCGGGCCGCGCATGGGTGGCACCTCCTCCGGCGAGCGCGCCGCCGCCTGGCTTGAGCGGGCCTTCAGCGCAGCTGGACTCTCGGTGGAGGTCTTCGAGGACAGCCCCCGCTGGTGCCACGGGGATGAGTCCTGGAAGGTCACGCTGATCTCAGGCCCCGAGCAGGAGGTCCTCACCGGCGCCTGGCCCTGGGGCTTCTCGCCGGCTTCCTCCGGCGAGGCCCCCCTCACCTTGGAGCTGACCTCCGCAACGCCCCAGGCGCTGCTCGCCACCCGCCCCCCGGCCCGCCAGCGCCGGGGAGCCGCCTCAGACACCTCCGCACCCACGCCCGCGGTAGTGCTCGTCGACGGCGACACCACCTTGGACGGCGCCTACCCGGTTCTCCAACACCTGCGCGCCGGGGGCGACAACCCCTATCCGGTCTTCGGGATCTCACGTCCGACCGGCCAGCGCCTGCGTGCGGCCCTGGCCAGCGGTGCGCAGGTCGCCCTGCGCTGGAGTCTCGAAACAACTATAAAGCGCGCCGCCCCGCGCACCGTCGTGGCCAGCATTCCGGCCCGGGAGCCCGCCGCTGACGCCCCGCAGGCTGCTGCTGAGCGCCGCGGCCATATCCTCTTCTGCGCCCACGGCGAATCCGACGCCGGCGGCCCCGGCGCCGCCGACAACGCCAGCGGCGAGGCGGTCCTGCTGGAGATCGCCAGCTCCTGGGCCGCCGCCATCCGCGCCGGAAAAGCTCCGGCCCCGGCCCGGGAGGTGCGCTTCGCCGTCTGGGGCAGCGAGATCCACTCCAGCGGCGACTACCGCAAGCGTTGTGAAAAAAACGGCCAGACCATCTTGGCGGTCATCAACTACGACCAGGCCGGCTACGGATCCGGAGCCGACCAACTCAACCTGGAACCCGACGACCTGGCCGCCAATGTGCCGCTGATCCGGGCCTGCCTAGCGGTCCTCGCTGACTACCGGGGCCACGCGGGCTTCCCGGCACGCTGGGCCACGAACAAGAGTCTGGGCGGCACCGATTCCTATGTCTTCAGCTCCTCGCGCAGCTTCCGAAGGGGCGCGCGCCCGGCCTTGACGCTCTTCACCAGCGCCTGGGGCCGCCCGGAGACCCACCCACGCACGGCGGGCATGCCCGGACATTCCTGGGAGGACAACGACCGGGTGACAGTGGACTACGACAACTACTACCACTCCGCCGGGGACACTCCGGAGAACACCACCGATCGGGAGCCCTGGAACATGGGCTGGTGTGCCCGGGTCGGACTCCTGGGCGCCCAGCGCTGGCTGGAGACCCTGCCCTGAGGCACAAGCCCGGGGCAGGGCTTGCCGTCGGGCCGCCGTGCGGGCATCCTGCCCGATCACCCAAGGAACAACACCACTCCAACCGGTCCAGAGACCCACGAACGCTCAGCCATGCGCACCTCCACATTCCTCCTCATGCCCTTCCTGGCCGCCTGCAGCAGCGAGGCTCCCTCCTCCGCGACGGGCACCCACGACCGGTCCCAAGCGGCGACCCAGGAGACCCCGGCCTCCACCGAAGAGGCCCCGGCCCCGGCCGCTCCCAGCCCCGGGGAGGCCGCCTCCGCCACGGGCGCCGTTCTGCGCACGGAGGACCTGGGCGACGGCCTGACCATCG
>DASCNH010000071.1:0-15038 GCA_036011365.1 Planctomycetota bacterium
GATGGCCTGGATGCCGTCGCCGGCTCCTGGGCAGAGCACCACCAGCACCGTATCCGCCGCCGATACGATGTCGTACTCGGCCTGCCCCACGCCGACGGTCTCCACCAGGAGCTCGTCGAAGCCAAAGGCGTCCATCACATCGCAGGCGTCGATGCTGGCGCAGGCCAGGCCTCCGTGGCTGCCGCGGCTGGCCATGGAGCGGATGAAGACCCCGGGGTCGAGCGTGCGCTCCTCCATGCGGATGCGGTCACCGAGTAGAGCGCCGCCGGTAAAGGGGCTGGAGGGATCCACGGCCAACACGCCAACCGTACGCTGGGCGTCCCGGTGCAGGCGTGCCAACTCATTGACGAGCGTGCTCTTGCCGGCACCCGGCGGACCGGTGATCCCCGTGCGCCAGGCACTGCCCACGCGTCCGAAGACCTGGGCCAGGGCCGGGGCGAAACGGTCATCGCCGTTCTCCGCCCAGGAGATCAGCCGCGCCAGGGCGCTGCGCTCGCCGGCAATCAGGCGTTCGGTGATACTCGCGGCTTGCTCCATGAACTCAGGCCAAGAGGCTCCTGGCGATCACCAGTCGTTGGATGTCCGTGGCGCCTTCGTAGATTTCGGTGATGCGCGCATCCCGGAAGAAACGCTCCACCGGGAAATCATCTGTGTAGCCTGCGCCGCCGTGAATCTGCAGACACTCGTCGGCACAGAAGTTGGCCGTGGTCGAAGCGGCCAGCTTGGCCTGGGCGGCCTGCATGGTGCAGGGCTTGCCCGCATCGCGCAGGCTGGCCGCCCGGTAGGCGAGCAGACGCGCCGCGTCGAGGCGCGTGGACATGTCCGCCAGCTTCCAGCCAATGGCCTGAAAGTGGCCGATGGGACGCCCGAACTGCTCGCGTTCCTTGGCGTAGCGCGTGGCCGCCTCAAGACAGGCGCGGGCGATGCCCAGGGACTGCGAGGCGATGCCGATGCGCCCGCCGTCGAGTGTCTCCAGGGCGATCTTGAAGCCCCCGTTCTCCTGACCGAGGAGCAAGTCGCCCGGCAGGCGCACGTCCTCCAGCAGGATCTCGGTGGTGGATGAACCGCGGATGCCGGTCTTCTTTTCATGGGCGCCGATAGAGAGCCCTGGCGTGTCCCGGGGCACCAAGAAGGCGGAGATGCCCTTGGCCTTGGGGACTTCCGGATCCGTGCGGGCGTAGACCACGTAGAGGCCGGCGAAGCCGCCGTTGGTGACGAATATCTTGGTGCCATTCAGGACCCAGTCATCTCCGTCGCGCCGGGCCGTGGTGGCCACCGCCGCCGCGTCGGAACCGGCTCCGGCCTCGGTCAGACAGTAGGCACCGATGCACTCGCCGCTGGCCAGGCGCGGCAGCCAGGTGCTTTTCTGCTCGTCCGTGCCGTACTTTATGAGCGGCGAACCGATCAGGCTGTTGTGCACGGAAACGGTCACGCCTGTGGAAGCGCAGACGCGGTTGAGTTCCTCCAGAGCCACGCACAGGGCGAGGTTTGGCAGGCCCGAGCCGCCGTACTCCTCGGGGATCGTGATGCCCCACATGCCGAGTTCACCCAGGCCCGCGAAGACCTCCGGGGCCAACTCGCACTCCCGGTCGTGGCGCGCGGCCAGGGGGCCGAGCACGTTCTCGGAGTACTCCTTGACGGCGTCGCGGATGAGGACCAGGTCCTCGGAAAGTTCAAAGTCCATGGGGTGTTTCTCGCTATGGCGGGGAGTCGCGCTCACTCGTAATCGTAGAAGCCCTTGCCGCTCTTGCGGCCCAACCGGCCGGCCTCGACCATGCGCCGCAACAGGGGGCAGGGGCGGTACTTGTCATCACCGAGACCCTTCTGCAGGACCTCCATCACATCCAGGCAGATGTCGAGGCCGATGTAGTCGGCCAGCGTCAGCGGCCCCATGGGGTGGTTCATGCCGAGCTTCATGACCGTGTCGATGCCCTCTTTGGTGGCGATGCCCTCCATCAGGGCAAAGGCCGCCTCGTTGATCATGGGCATCAGGATGCGGTTGCTGACAAAGCCCGCGTAGTCCTCGGCTTCCACGGGCACCTTGCCCAGGGACTCGGCGCAGGCCGTGATGGTGTCGAGCGTCTCGCGTGAGGTCTCCTGGCCGCGGATGATCTCCACCAACTTCATCATGGGCACCGGGTTCATGAAGTGCATGCCAATGACCTTGTCAGCCCGCTTCGTCGCGGCCGCGATCTTGGTGACCGAGATAGCTGAGGTGTTGGTGGCCAGAATCGTGTCCGGAGCGGCCAACTCATCGAGTTGCGTGAAGACCGCCGCCTTGATCTCGGCGTTCTCGATGATGGCTTCCACCACCAGTCCCTGGTCAGAAAGATCCGCCAGGCTGGTCGACGCTTGGACGCGCCCGCGGATGGCGGCGGACTCCTCCGCGCTGATTTTTTCCTTTTTCACCTGGCGCGCCAGGTTCTTCTCGATGGTGGACATTCCGCGCTCCAGGGCCTCCGCCTGCGTGTCTATCAAGAGCACCCGTGCACCGCACTGGGCGAAGACATGGGCGATGCCATTGCCCATGGTTCCGGCGCCGACCACGGCGACGCTTTCATAGAAGGGGGAAGTCATGGGCTAGATCCTTTCGACGGCCAGGGAGACTGCGTTGCCACCGCCGAGGCAGAGGGAAGCCATACCCGTGCGCGCTCCGCGCTGCTCCATGGCATGCAGGAGCGTGACCAGGATGCGCGCGCCGGAGGCGCCGATCGGATGGCCGAGGGCCACGGCACCACCGTTCACATTTACCTTGTCCGGGTCGATGTCGAGGACACGCGTGAGGGCGATGGCCGCCGCGGAGAAGGCCTCGTTGATCTCGTGCAGGTCGAAGTCACCGGGGGCCAGCCCCAACTTGTCGGCACAGGCGCGCACGGACTTCTCCGGGGCCATCATGACCCACTCCGGGGCGCAGCCGCCGGTGGCGTAGGCCGTGATACGCGCCAAGGGGCGCGCTCCCAGGGCTTCGGCCCGACTGGCCTCCATGACGATCAGGGCCGCGGCACCATCGTTGATCGAGGAGGCGTTGGCGGCTGTGACCGTGCCACCATCGCGTTTGAAGGCGGGCTTCAGCTTGGCCAGGCCCTGCTGTGTGGCTCCCTCGCGAATGTTCTCGTCCGTGAAAAAGGCGATGGGATCCTTGCGCCGCTGGGGAACCTCGACCGTGAATTTTTCGCGATCGAAGCGCCCGGCTTCCGTCGCCGCCTGGGCCTTGTTATGGCTAGCGACGGCGAAGGCATCCTGCTCTTCTCGGGAGAGCTCGTACTTGTCCGCAACGAGCTCGGCTGTCATGCCCATGTGAAAGTCGTTGTAGATATCCCACAAGCCGTCGTTGACCATGGAGTCCAAGAGTTGTCCGTGCCCGAGGCGCACGCCGCGCCGGGCTTCGGGCAACAGGTAGGGCGCCTGCGTCATGCTCTCCATTCCGCCGCAGGCAATGACCTGCGCGTCGCCGGCCCGGATGGCCTGGGCGGCGAGCATGACCGACTTCAGCCCCGAACCACATACCTTGTTAATGGTGAGCGCACCGACCTCCGCCGGCACACCGGCGCCGAGGGCCGCCTGGCGCGCCGGCGCCTGGCCGATGCCGGCGCTGAGTACATTGCCAAGGATGACCTCCTCGACCACGCCTGGCTCCAGTTCGGCCCGGGCCAGAGCCTCGGTCAGGGCCAGGCTGCCGAGTTCTGGTGCGCGGAAGCGCGCCAGGGAACCCTGGAAGCTAGCTATGGGCGTGCGGCAGGCGCTGACGATGACGGCTTCTTTCACGGAAGCTCTCCTGGATTGCTGGGGCCCCCGCTTCTCGCATGGGAAGGCCGGTGATGGGATGCGGCCGCCCGGCGGCCAGTTTGAGGGGCGACCATTCTAAGGAGCGCCGCGCCGGGCGCACGCTCGAAGAGGGGACAACTTCCCCTCAAAGTTGCATCACGGGGGAGCTCACAGGGGACGCGACGGCCCCCGGGCCACGGATTTCCGGAGCCGAGGTATCAGGTGGCTCGCTCAGGCCTGGGCCTCGGACGGCCACCGCTGGGCCTGGGCTATACCCCTAACCGCCTGGTATCAAACACCTTACGGCACTTCGGCGCCTTCCGCTCGGGGTCCACCGGCGCCCCTACGACGTGCCCCGGGCGCCGTCCCGGGGCAGGAGGTTGCATCCCCCTCCCACGCTTCGTATCTCGCGCCTGTGGCCTGCGTTTTTCGGTCCCCTTCCCTGGGCTTCGATCACAGCGCGCCACCCCCAGGCATCACCGTGGAAGACAAGGATCTGGTCAAGGGCCTCAAGGCCCGACATGAGGAGACCGTCGAGGCCTTCCTCGTCACCTATCGCTCCCTCCTGCACCACTGCATAGGGAGCTTCACGCGCAACCACGCCTCCCGCGAGGACCTCTACCAGGACCTGGTGCTCTACATCCTGGAACGCCTGGATAGCGACGCCTTTGACCCCGCAAAGGGCTCCTTCGGCACCTGGCTCTACCGCGTGGCCTGGTGTCGCTGCGTGGACATGAAACGTCGGGAAAGTGCCCAAAGACGCCCACAATTGACCTCCGTTGGCGACAACCTGCCGGAGCGGGCGGACGAACGCCCGGGGCCGGCGGAGGCCATCGGCAGCGAGGAGATCGGCTTCCGCGTACGCGCCGCCCTGGACCACCTCAAGCCAGAGGAACGCTCCCTGATGGACCTGCGCTTCGTCCAGGGCCGCACCATGGGAGAGATCTCCAGTGATCTTGACATGTCCCTGGAGCAGACCAAGTACCGCATCAAGAAGGCCACCGTCTCCATGCGGCGGGTGCTCCTCAACGACTACGCCTACCAGGAGGTCCCGGATTGAGCCACCGGACCAAACCCGAAAAAAACGCCCCTGACACGGCCCCGCAGCCGGATGAGATGGCAGACATGATCGGGAACAGGGATCAGGAGCCCAACCCCTTTGAGCGCCCCGGCGATGGCCGAGGCGCTTCGTTCGGGGCCGGAGGGCGTGCGCACAGTGCCAGGACCATGGAGCTCCTCCACTACGATGAGCTCGAGTCGGCCGCCCTGGCCGCCCTGGAAGCGGACCCCCGCAGCGCCGGCGCCCTGGACCTCCTGCGCGAGGCGGAGCACTTCCTGTGGACCAACTCCCCCCTGGCCACCCTGCCCTGCCCCGGGGCCAACGAACTCTACGACTACGGACGCGGCCCCGGCTATCGCCCCCTGGCCGCCGGCCGCCGGACGGAGTTGGAGGCACACCTGTTCCACTGCCCCCCGTGCCGCTCGCTCTCAAGCACCCTGGCCAGCCCGCCCCCCATGCCCCTGGTCATCGACGCCCCGGCCCCCTCCGGCGACTCCGGGCCCACTTCCGAGAGCGAACCCGCTACCCATGAGGTCCAGTCCACCGCGACCCTCTCAGCGCGCCTGTTGAAGCGCCCGCGACCGGGCCCGCGCCGGTCCGAGCGCACCAGCCTCCCCCTGCGCATCCTGCGCCTGTCGCCGGTGGCCGCCGCACTCCTGGTTCTGGGCCTGGGCATGTCCTTCTTCGGGGAGCAGCCCGCGAGAACGGTCTACGCCCCGGACCGCGTCCCCGGCCCCACGGGCACAACGGGCACAACGGCCGGCGGCTTCCCGACGAATCCCCTGCTACGCGGCAGCGGCGCGCCGGAACGAGCCAACCTGCTGCACCCGCGCGGACGCCTGCTGGCCCCCAGCGAACGCCTGCCCGGCGGCTGGCTTCTGGCCGCGGCCCCGCTCTTTGAGTTGACGCCTGTGGATCGGGCAGACGAATACCGCGTGGTCGTCGAGCTCCTTGACGGCAGCGCCTTTTCCACCGGTGCCGTGGTGTTGCGTTTGGCCGGGAGCGAACCACAGCTCCAATCCAGCGCCCCCCTGGACTCGGGCTTCTACCGCTGGGAGGCAACCGCCATGGTGGACGGGCTGCCCCGTGACCTGGGCGCCATGGACTTCCGCGTTGTGAACAGCGAGGACACGGAAACCAACGGCCTGCTGGAGGAACTCCAGGCCCTGGACGGCGCTGACCGTCGGGTCATCCACGCCGTACGCCTGCTGCACGCCGCCGGTTTCCGCAGCGACGCCCGGGCCCTGGCGCGCACGCTGCCAGCCAGCCCAGGCCGCGACGCCTTCCTGGCCAACGAACCGGGCCGCTGAGCACCTGAGCGCCGGCACGCCGTGCTCCGCCCCACCGTCGCGCTCCTGACCCTGGCCGCAGCAGTCGGCCCCGGTCCCCCTTCCGCCGCCCCACCGCCGACGGGCCAGGACCTCGCTACCTCGTCAGCCGCGCCCGCACTTCAGGTGGTGGAGATCGCCCTGGACAACTACCGCGGCCTCCTGGAGGGCCTGCGCCGGGGCGACAACTCCCTGGCTCTTGAGCTGGAGCAGGCTGCCCGGACCCTGTGCCGCGACCACGGACGCTGCGATGCCGCTGCTGTGGCACGCTATTACTTGGAGCTCACGCCCGCCGGGCGAGCCCGGAGCTGGCGCGACGAGCTGGCCTGGCGCGCGCTCTGGAAACGGGCGCGCTCCAGTGATGGGGAGCAGCCCGTGGACCGCGAGCTGTTACTGGCGGACCTGGGCGCCTTCTCCGCCGAAGTACTCGAGCACGAGGACCCGCTCCCCGGGGCCCGCGCCCTGTCCCTGGCCGTGCGCCTGACTGTCCACCGACTCGAACGGGCCGGAGTTCCTGATGCTCCGCAGCGGGCGAGGCTGGAGGCTGACACCCGCCGCGTGGAAAGGCTCTTCGCCGCGGCCGGAATGATCACCCCGCGCCTGGAGCCGCTCTGGACACGCGGGCGCCTGGCGCACCTCGCGGGCCGGGAGGCGGAGGCCCGCGCCGCCTTCTCCGAATGCCTGCGTCTGGCCGAGCAGGTGGGCAGCGACGACTACCGCGAACACGCCCTCTTGGGCCTGGTCGCCCTGGCCCGCACCGCCGGTAACACGCTCGAGGCGCGCCGCGCCCTGGGCGAGTTGGCCACCTTCCGCTCGCCGCGCGATTCCTGGCCCCTGACCCGCGAATGGGCCACGGACATCTTGCATCGCGACCAGCCGGAGAGCGCCCTGGCCTTCCTGCGGGACCACCCTCCGCGGCGAGTTTCAGAGGGACAGCCCACCCATCAAGCGCAGACCATGACCGGGGGGGCTGACCTGGCCGCCTGGCAGCTCCTGGTGGGGAGCTGCGCCCTGCGCTGTGATGACCTGGAAACGGCCCGCACCTACCTCGATCAGCTGGCGCTCAACCCGGCAGCCGACGACTCCGACGGCCAGGTGTCAGCGGACAAGGTGCGCCTGGCCCGGGCCACCCTGGAGCTAGCCGAGGGCCAACCCCAGCGCGCCCTGGAGACGCTCGGCTCCGGGGCCGCACCCGCCTCCGCCGCCGACCGCGCCCACGCCCATGCCCTGAGAGGGGAAGCCCTCCTGACCCTGGGCCGCCCGGGCCCGGCCCAGGCGGAGCTGGCGGCGGCCCTCGCCCAGGCCGGGGATTGGGCACGCAGTCGGGGCCTGGCGGACCCCGCCTCCGGGGGCAGCATCATCGGCGAGTGGCTGGGCCTGCACACGGTGGCCCTCTTGGCCCGCGCCCTCCTGGAACTCGACGAGCCCCTGGCGGCAGCCCTGACCATCGAGCGCACCCAGTCCGCGTCCCTGAGGACGCGGGCCGACGAGCTCACCGAAGAGGACCTGCTGGCCTGGGCCAGCTCCATGGACCTGGGACTCATCACCTGGGTGCTGGGCGCCGACGGGGGTGTGGCCGTCCACATCTCCCAAAGTGGGGTCGCCCGGGGCCGCACCATCGACCACGGCCGCCGCTCCCTCGGCGAAGCCATCCGTCGCCTGCGGCGCGCCGCCCTGGAGGGCCAAACCGAGCGCCACCAGATCCTGGGTGCCCAGCTGCGCGACGAGCTCCTGCCGCCGTCCGCCCTAAAAGCCCTGGAAGCCGCACCACCCGGGGCCGGGAAACGCATACTCTTCATCCCCCACGGCCCCCTGGAAGAACTCCCCCTGGCGCTCATCTCCCTCCGTGAGCGGCCCCTGGATGAGTGGGTGACGCCCCTGGTCCTACCCGGCCTGCCCCATCCATCACCCGCATCCCAACGGCGCGTCCCGGGCACGGCCCAGGCCCCAATCACGCCGGGGACCGCCAGCAACGCTGCGGCCATTCCCGCTTCAGCACCGGCCAATACTGCCGAGGCCCCCCGGGCTCCGGGCGCCCCCCGGGCTCCGGGCCCCAGCACTCCCTGGATCCTTGCCGGCAACCCCGTCGCGGCCCCCCCCCACGCGCATCCCCTGCTCCCGGGCGCCGCCGACGAACTAGCCCTGCTGGCCCGGCAACTGCCCGCCACCACCGTCACGATCCAGGGCGCAGATTTCACACGCCAAGCCCTGTCCGCTGCCCTGGGCAGCACCGGCGCCCTGCACATCGCCACACACCTGGCAACACAGGACGCCTGCCGCTCCCGGCGCCTGGCATCCGTCGGCCTGCGCCTCTCCCACGGCGAGCTCCTCTGCGCAGACGAAATCGCCGCCCTGAGACCGCGCCTTTCACTGGTCGTGCTGGGCGCCTGCGAAACCGCCCAGGGCCGCCCGGTGGACGGCGAGGGACTGCTCGGCCTGACACGCGTCTTCCTGGAGAGCGGTACGCGCAACCTCCTGGCCACCCTCTGGCCCGTGGAAGACTCCGCCGCCCGAGACTTCGCCCTGGCCTTCCACCGCGCGCTGGCCGCCGGCCAGACCCCCTCCCAGGCCGCCAGTAACTCCCGCAACACGCTGCGTGCCGGTGGAGCCCCCGCCGCCGATTGGGCCGCCTTCCGGCTCCTCGGGCGCGACTAGCCGAGCGGCAGACGTAGCGGACCGCCGCATGACCTGGAGCCGGGCTGGTGCTGGATGGGGGTTAACTGGCCAGTGGACGTTTCAGCCATCCCAAACCCCCACCCTCCCAAGAGGGGATGCTCACCGAGGACCACCCGAGGCGCTCCCAGGTCGCCGCCCATCTCTGAAAAACCTGTGCCACGGACGCCGATCGACGATCCGGTGAAGGGGCCTCGCCAAGGCCAGCGCCACGAAGCCGGAAGTTTTTTCCCGATCCCTGTCCCAGACCCTCAAGCCAGCCCCATGGGAGGTCGATAGCTGTGCGCCCCGGGAACGAAACCAGTTCCCGCCACAGCCATGGCGACCCCCCTCCTACCCTTGATAACACTGGCCACGGCCACCCTATCCGCCCCGGAGCACGTGGGCCCGCCGAGCGCCGGAGAGGGCGTTGAGACCATTATCCAGGTGGAGGAAACACGCCTGCGCGCCTGGAACCGCACAGACCACCCGCAGCTTTTCTACTTCTCCATGCCCGCCGATGGTGCCGCCGCCGGATTGGTCTTGGCCCCGCATAGCTTCCTCGACGAAGACTTCCCCCGCGGCGCCCTCGATGGCCTGCGCCTGGAAGTAGTGACCCTGGCCACCCCGCCGGTCGCCGGCCCCGGGGCCTATGAACTGACTGGCGACGCGCTGCTAAACGGCGTTCTGCGCATTCCTCCCCAGCCGCGAGACGCCTGGTGGGACACCTCTTCCGGCACGCATCCGGCCCCGACCGGTGCCAGCGCCCTGCCCGCTTCTCTGCTGGCCGCCATGGCGCGCACGGTGGAAGCGGCTCGCCCCCAGGCCAACCAGATCGAGCCCATGCATGTGCCCGTGATCACGCCGAGCGACGGTTCCGGCGACGGTCCCCCGATTCCGGAGGACAGCCCCCTGCCCCCCGTCTAGCCCCTGCGGCCAGCGGAAGGCAACTACGAGACCGAAACCGACAGACAAGAGACGGCGAGAGGATCCGCAGCTGCGGGTCCTCTTTCCGTTTAACTTGGAACTCGGCGCTCGGTCGGGTACTTCCACCCCATGCAAGCTCATCTCCCCTGGCCCCTGGAGCGCGGCGAGCTGGACCGCATCTCCGAGATCCTGGACGGCGGCGCTCCCTGGCGCAGCACCTGGGAGGAGTTCCTGCGCGAGTTGCCGGCCGAACGCTCGGATGCCCTGATGCTGCTCGTCAAGGAGGGACGCGGAACCTGGTCCTGCCTCCTGGCAGGAAGTGGCGGCCAGGCCCTGTTCCTCGGCAACGCGCTCTCCGGCACTGTCATCGCCCTGGCCGCCGCGGGTTTCGCGGTGACCGTGATGGACCCCGTGTCCGAGCGCCTGCGCCTCAGCGCCCATCGCAATCGGGAGTTGGCACCGGGCCAGACGCGAGAGCTGGCCGCCGACGGTGCGCCGCGCCTGCCCTTCGACAACGGTGCCTTCGACCTGGTCGTCCAGGAGGACGGCCTGCCCCGGCTGGGCACGGGCTGGGGACACACTCTGGACGAGTGCCGCCGGGTCTGCGGAGGAGAGCTCCTGCTGTGCGCCGACAACCGCCTGGCCTACAAACGCTCCAGCGGACGACGCGGCGACTTCCCCGTGCCCAGCCCCCTGGCCTGGCTGCGACGCGCCCTGGAACCGCAGGAGGGCGAACACACGCTGCCCACCTATCGACGGCTCGTGGGCGATGAACAGTTTGAGAGGACCAAGGCCTTCTCGCTCTACCCCCACTCCCGGGACTTTACCCACGTGGTCGGCCTCGACGGAGACGGACCGGAACTGGCCGTGGGGCCCCAGGAACGCGAGAACCCGGCCAAGGTCATCGCCCGCGCCGCCGGGCTCTTCCCCTGGCTGACGCCTTCCTTCGCACTCTTGACCAGGCGGCGTGCAGCGGGCCGGACGCGCAGCGAGCCGCGCCTGGCCCGCATCTGCGAGGAGCTCGCCGCGCACCTCGACGAACCACTTCCCGTGGTGGAGAACCTGGTCGCCACGCGCAGCAACACCGCCGTGATCCACACCAAAGTCCCCGGCGCGCCGCAGCAGGAAGCCGCCGGCCGCTGGACGCTGCACATTCCCCAGAGCCCCCAGAAGCACGCCCTCTGCAGTCGGCACATGGCTTTCCTGGCGCGCGTGACCAGTGACTTCCCAGAGGTCCCCGTTCCCGCGCCGCTCTACGAGGGCGAGGTCGACGGCCTGTGGTTGGTGTGCGAACGGCGCCTGCCCGGCCTCACGGCGCCGCAGCTCGCCGGCCACGAACCCGCCATGGCGCGCATGTACGCGGACGCGGCGCGCCAGCTGGCCACCCTGGCCACGACGGAGACCACGCCCCTCTTGGAGAAGGAGTACGACGAGCTGGTGGGCGACCGTTTTCGCCTGGTCATCGAACGCTGCGGCCGTCAGCAGACGGCCAGGGAGCTTCAACGCATGGAGGCAGCCCTGGGCGAAGTGCTGCGCGGAACCGACCTGCCCCGCGTCCTCTACCACGCTGACGTGCGCTCGAAGCACATGCAGGTGATGCCCGATGGCCGCGTCATCGGCTACCTGGACTGGGGCGCCAGCGAAGAGCACTTCCTGCCCTACGTGGACCTCTTGCACCTCATGGTGCACCAGCGCAAGCAGGAGAGCGGCGGCACGCCGCGGGAAGCCTGGGATCTGGTGCGCGAACGCCGCCTGCGCGATTACGAGCAGGCGGCCCTCGCCGACTACTGTGCGCGACTGGACTTGAGCCAGGACTACGCGCGCGCCATCGAAGCCGCCTGGCCGGCCCTGGTGGCTGGCATGGCGGAGATGAACTGGGACTACAGTCGCCCATTCTGGGTGCACCGGGAGTACGGTCTTTGAGAACCAGCCCCGATCAGGGACGCACCAGGCGGTAGATCGTGGCTGTCGCCGTTCCGGTGCAACCGCTTCCGGTCATACGCCGCGCGACCAGGTAGATATACCCATCTGGGCCCTCGACCAGGTCTGTCACCCCCTCGCGGTGAACAAGGTGCAAATCCAAACCCGTTGCGCCACCGCTGGCATCGACGCCCAGACCGCGCACAAAGGCGTCGTACCACTCAGAGAAAAGCAGGCGGTTGGTCAGCAGGCCACCGTATTTGTCGCCACCCAAGGCGCGGTACACGTCTCCCGAAATGACGCTGACGCATCCGGTCATGTTTCCCATGGGGTCTTCGGCACGGAATCCAATGGCGGTGGCATCGCCACGGCTGTAGGCCATGATTGGATCCGTCATGCCCGCCCCACCGCCGGGTCCGTCCTGTCCAGGCCACCCGAAGTGCACGCTGCTGTCCGTGTAGTCGAAGCTGTTGATCTCCTCATAGCCCGCCCCCACATCACCGATGTACACGACATTGTCAGCCATGCTCATGCGGAAGGGGTTGCGCAGGCCCATGGCGAGAATCTCGGGACAGGCCGAGCTACTGCCCACAACCCCATCGCAGGGGGGATTGCCGGCCGGGAACATGTTACCCGCCGGGATCGTGTAGCCACCCTGGCCGGCCGTGAGACTCGGCTCTATGCGCACGACGCTGCCCAACAGGTTGGTGTTGAAGCCCGCCACTGAGTTGTTGTCCCAGCCGCCCTCACCCACGGAAGCCAAGAGCGTCCCATCCGGGGCGAAGACCAGGCCGCCCCCGTTGTGATTGGGCGCCGGCGTGTTCTTGCGGAAGTCGATGATGCGCACGGCATCGCCCAGCTGAAGGACACCACCATTGAAGGTCGCCGTCATGCGCGAAACGGAGACCTCAATGAAATCAGGCTGCGAGCTGTGGTAGAGGAAGACATACCCATTGGAGGCGAAGTCGGGGTGCAAGACCATGCCGACCAGCCCCGGCTCTCCGCCCGTGGGGTAAACGGGCAACACCCCGGCCACATTCACGCTGTTCACCGGCGTACAGGCCCAGTCATTGAAGTAGAGCAGGCTTCCGGTCTGCTCCGTCACGAGGAAGGCGTCTGGGTCATTTGGCAAGAACACCATGGCCGTGGGCTTGTTCAGCGAAGTCTCATCTACGACCAGCACACGCCCAAAGCCGTTCGTGCCGCCCTGATCGTAGATGATCGAGCCACAGGTCACCGGCGAGAAGGCGGCCGTGACCGTCTCATCCTGTGTGATGGCAAAGGAGCAAGGACCGGTTCCACCGCCGCAAGGCCCGGTTGTCCAGCCCGAGAACACATAGCCCGCATCGGGCGTGGCGACCAACGTCACCTGTGAGCCATCGCTGAGGACCTCCGTGCATGTGCTCCCACAGTCAATGACCCCGGAGGTGTTGTTCACCACCCCGCCGCCTCCGTTCACCACGGTCAGCGTCCAGTTGGTCGTCTGGCTCTGGTAGTTGGCTGTCACCTGAGTATCCGCATTCACCGTGAAGCTGCAGGGCCCGGTTCCCGAACAGGGCCCGGACCAGCCGGTGAATGTCCAGCCCGCCACATTCGCCGCTGCAAGCGTCACGGGCGTTCCATCCAGAAACTCAGCCGCACAGCTAGCGGCGCAGTCGATGCCCGGCGGGTCGCTGGTCACAACTCCCGCCCCCGCCGGTCCGTTTACGGTCACATCCACCGTCCAGGTGGGGGCGAAGGTCGCCTGGGTTTGCAGCCAAGCGGCGATGTCCTCCGCCTCCTGTTCGTCCACGCTGAGCCAGCTCATGGCCGGTACCGTATTCAGGGCCTGAACGATCTGGGCTCCGGAGGATCTCTGAACGCGCGGCACGCTCCAGGCCGACCCGCTGGAGAAGCCCTCACCATTCAGGCCGTGACAACCGTAACATTGGTTTCCTGGAGAGTCGTAGAGCGTCTCTCCGAAGACTGGATCGCCGGCCCCCACCAGCGCTGTCACCGGCGCCTGCGCCGGGTTGCCCTCGAAGGAGTGGTCCGCCAGTGCGTCACCGGTGTCCCGCCTGCGACGCATCTCCACGGTCCAGGTGTTCGTCGACACATCAAAGGCGCCCACGGCCTCCACATCGCCACGGCTGCCGCTGGGAAGCAGGCTGATGTTGCTCGGCAACTCCTCGCCACCGAGCGGCGCGCCGGCGAAGAGCAGCTTGTCAGCATCCTGCAAGTCGTCACCCGTGTAACTGAGACCACTTGAGTGCATCCACTCCGGGTCGCTGCCCACCAGGCCATTGCCGCCGTAGGCCGCCGAGCCTGAATCTGCGCGGCGCCCGCTGCTGGTACCAGTGGCGTAGTCGATGTACTTGTCGTCCGCGCAACCCGACGGCCCCGTGCGGGCCGCCTTCCAGTGCCAGATGTCCGCCGCATCCCCGACCAGGTTGGCGTGCATCACGGACACATCCGTGCCCGTGTAGTTCTGTCCCGGATTGTCGTCGCTGAGGTTGGCGTGGCAATAGGCCGCACACCCGGGCCCATCCGGCGCAAAGACTCCCTCGCTGTCGACAATGGGGAACATCAGGAAGAGCCGGTCCTCGCTTTCGAGGCCGGCCAGTTCATGGCCCGTGGCGTTCACCACGAACTCGTTCGGGGCCCCCGCTGTCGCGCCCAGGTGCAACTGCCCATTCCAGCCGCTCTCGCCGTTCCCCTGGTCGCCGTAGATCCACTTCTTGTAGCGCGTACTCTCCGTGTGCCCTGCATCCTCCCAGCGCACTGCGAAGTAGACGCGGTCCTCATCCCAGGCCGAGGTCACCTGGATGGGAGTCGTGACGCCGTCCAGGAATTCGCTCAACGGATAGTTGTTCTGGACCAGCCCGGTCACATTCGTCCAGAGCGTCTGATCCCATTCGGAGACAGCGCCGTCCAACTGGATCTCACCCGGAGCCACCTGGGCCGACACCACGGTTCCGGTCACATCGTTGGGCGATGAGAACGGCGGCCGCTCGAAGGCCAGAAACAGCCGCTTGGCCCCCACATGGTTATGGGAATCCTCGGTCACCGCCAGGGAGAAGTAGGTGTCCGCCGGCAGGGGAATCGAGGGATCGAGGGAAAAGGAGGCCCCCACATCCGTGTCGTCGCTGAGCGTGAACTGACATGGTTGGCTGGTTCCCGCGCACACATCACCGGTCCAGCCGTCGAATACATAGCCGTCATCCGGAGTAGCCGTCAGTGTAATCACCGTCCCCTCCAGCCAGGACTCCGAGCAGTCCCCACCGCAGTTGACGCCAGCTGGATCGCTGGTGACCATTCCCCCGCCACCGTTAGTGACCGTCAGCGTTCGGCCGGTCAAGTAGGTAGCCGTAATCGAAACTGGTCCATCCACTGTAATCAGACAGGTG
>DASCNH010000072.1:0-2055 GCA_036011365.1 Planctomycetota bacterium
ACCAACGCGGCCAGGACCAACACGCCCAAGGCCAGGGCCCGGGCAGCCCTACCCCGCAGGAACCCAACTGATGGGCATTTACCTCGACCACAACGCCACCAGCCCCCTGCGGCCGGAGGTGCGTGAGGCCTTCGCCGCCGCCCTCGACAGCTTCCCCGGCAATCCCTCCAGTGTCCACGGCCCGGGGCGCGCCGCCCGGGCGGCCCTCGACCGGGCCCGGGAACGCGTGGCCCAGGCCCTCGCCGTCTCCGAGGGCGAGATCCTCTTCACCTCCGGCGGCACCGAGTCCAACAACCTGGCCATCTGGGGCAGCCTGGTCCGGGAGCCGGCGGCCTCCGGCGGGCCTCTCCTGATCGCCACCGCCACGGAACACCCATCGGTTCTGCGCCCCGCCGCCGCCCTGGCCGAATCCGGCCGGGCGCTGGTCATCGCCCCCGTCGACAGCCAGGGCCTGGTTGATCCACGCCAGCTGGTGGACTTGGCGCTGTCCGCAGGCGGCTCGCGGCAGGGCGCCGGCGGCAACCCCCGACTGCTTTCAGTTTGCGCCGCTGGCGGCGAAACCGGCGCCGTGCAGGATCTCGCCGCCATCGGCGCCGCCCTGGCCCAGGGCCCCGCCCGCAGCCGCCCGCTCTTCCATACGGACGCCGTCCAAGCCATCGGCCGCCTGCCGTTGCGCCTCAAGGAGTGGGGCGTGGACCTGGCCTCCTTCTCCGCCCACAAGTTCGGCGGGCCACGCGGCGTGGGCATCCTCTTCCGCGCCAGCGGCGTGCCCCTTTGCCCCCAGCTGCGCGGAGGCGAGCAGGAGCTCGGCCTGCGCCCGGGCACCGAAAACGTGGCCGCCATTGTGGCCACCGCCACCGCCGTGGAGCTCGCCGTCGCCGGCCGCGATGAACTGGTCCGGCGCGCTCGCCGGCAGATCGGCTTGCTGACGGAGCTGCTCGGGACGCGCATCCCCGAGGCCCGTCTGGTTGGCCCCCCCCTCTCGACCGCGCCCGCTGGCGCACCTGCCGAAAAGCAGGGCGACCGGCGCCTCGCCAACACCGCCACCTTCGTCATTCCCGGAGTCGACGGCCGCATTCTGGCCACGCGCCTGGACCTGGCCGGCCTGGAGGCCAGCGCCGGTTCGGCCTGCGCCAGCGGTTCGCTGGAGCCCAGCCAGGCCCTGCTCGCCATGGGCTTTTCAGAAGCAGAGGCGCGGGCCGGCCTGCGCCTGTCCACCGGGTGGAACACTAGGGACGAAGACATCCACAGGGCTGTGGATATCTTGTGGAAAACGCTCGCGCCCTCCGGCGCCCGGCGCTGACGGCCTGGGCCGCTGTGCGCTCACTGTGAAGAGTTCGCGTCCCAGCGTTGACGCGCCGGGTCGTCGACTGTGTAATGCTCCTCCTGTTCGGCGGACTCGCTCCCGCGGAGCAGGACAAGTTGGGCGGCGTGCCGTGTGTTCCGCTTCGCCGGAACGCGCCCGCGCCCCACGGTAAAATTCCCCCCGAGGCCGCCCGCCGGCCACCAGGCCATCCACAGGCAGCCGAAGACACCCACCAATGCAACACGAGCGAGTTGTCACCGACGCGGACCCTGTGGTTCAAGCTCCTGCGTCGCCGGACACTAGCTCTGATACTGCTGGCTCGCCCGACACTCTCTCGTCCGGCGCTGATGCGGCGGTTGCCCCGCCCGACGGGGAAAGCGGGGCGCGGGAGCCCGATGACCTGGAGCAAATCTGGTCCGCCCTGCGGGAAGCCCTGGCCCGCCGCATGCAGCCGGAGCAGTTTGATACCTGGTTTAGGCGCTCGGCGCTGACCTCCGTCGCTGGAAACACGGTGCGCGTCGCCGTTCAAAACACCTTCGCCCGCGACTGGATCAAGAACTACTACACGCGCGCCATCGAGGAGGCCGCCCGGGAGCTGTGGGGCTCAGCTGAGGCTGCACGCACCATCGAACTCGTGGTGGACCCCGAAGCCGTGGCCCGCGCCTGCCCGCCGGCGCCCCGCCCATCGGACGGGGCCGAACAAGGGGCAACGCCGCAGAACAACGGCGCCGCCGCCGCGGCTAGTGGCC
>DASCNH010000073.1:0-20794 GCA_036011365.1 Planctomycetota bacterium
CGCAGGTCGGTGATGGTCAGGTCAAAGGTGGTGGGCAGATCCCCGGTCACTGCTCCCGGTAGGAGAGCGCCGAGCAAGAGGCCGGTGGAGAGCGTGGACATACCACAGAGACTATCCGATTGGAGCTGATGTTCCGCCCCATGGCAGGGCCCCTTTCACGTCCCTGGGGCCTGATTCCTGAGGAACTAGGGCGCTTTTCTCACATGGCCCTTACAATGCGAAGCGGATGAGAACGCTGCTCAGTCACCCTCCCCTGGCTGCAAGGCAGCCGGCATCACGGACAGAAGGTGACCGAGAGGGCGTCGCTCAGGTTGAAGCCCGCGGAGCCGTGGCTCGGATCCCTGAACCAGAACTGGAAGTTCCAGGTCGAACCATCGGTGATCTGGCCGCTGGGTTGCGGAGGTGAGGTGATGTCCAGATCCGTGAAGACATCGCCCCAGGAGGAAATCTGTTCCACGCCCAGGCGGTTGACGGCGCCGGAGATGCAGCGGTAGCCGTCGCCGAAGGCGGTCTGGGTCTGATTCGGACCGTAGTAGAACAGGCCGAACTGGCTGGGGGGCACGGCCACGGCCACCAGACGCAGGTCATTGGCGGACACGCTGGTGGAGCCGTTGTGGCTGATCTGACCGCCGCTGCCCACGGAGTTGGGTGCGCCGAGGCAGTAGTTGGTCACGCCACAGGAACCGCCGCCACCGGCGGCCGCCACGGCGGCGCCGGCGTTGACCTTGCCGAAGCCGTACTTGTTGCTGTGGCCGTCGCCGCCGTAGTTGCCGCCGGCCTGGTCGATCTTGACCGCCGTGTCCTGGAGGATGGCGATGGCATCGGTGCGCGTCAGGCTGGTGTTGGCTGAGAGAATCTGCAGCATGACGCCGGCCGCGCAGGGGGAGGCTGAAGAGGTGCCGCCGAAGGTGTCGGTGTAGTCGCCGCTGCTGTAACCCTTGTTCCCCAGGCGGTCGGTCGTGGTGATTCCGTTCGTACCGCCGTTGCTCGGGGCGCAGATGTCCACCGCGGCGCCGAAGGAGGAGTAGCTGGCCAGGAGATCGTGGTCGGTGCTGGCGGAGACGCAGACCACACCGTCATAGGTGGCGTAGCCGTTGCCGTTGTTGTTGGCGCCGGAGTTGCCGGCGGCGAAGAAGATCACCATGCCCAGGCCGCCGCGCCCGTTCTGGTTGCAGTCGTCGATGGCCATGCGCGTGGTAATGGGCAGGGAGGCCGCGCCCGAGGGGCCCCAGGAGTTGTTCACCACCGAGGCGCCGTTTTGGCGTGCGTAGTTGAAGGCGTCAGCCTCGTCCTGGGTGGTGGGCTGCACCAGGATCCACTCGGAGAGGAAGCGAATGGGCATGATGCCGCAGTTCTGGGCTACGCCGGTCACGCCGATGTTGTTGTTCCCGGCGGCGGAGGCCACGCCGCAGACGGCGGTGGAGTGGTTCTCGGTTATCAAGCCGAAGAGGTAGTCCTCGGCCGCCGGATCGTTGTCGTCCTCAAGCACGTCTATGCCCTGGACCAGGTTCGGCGTCAGGTCCGGGTGGCCGAGCTCGACGCCCGTGTCCACCACGGCGATGATCACGCTGGCATCACCGCGGGTGATATCCCAGGCGTCTTCGGCATCCACATCAGCATCCACGCTGGCACCGTTCTGGCCCGTGGACTCCAGGTGCCACTGGTCTCCGTAGAAGGCGTCGTTGGTGTTGGCGAAGGGCCTGCGCAGCAGCTGAAAGTCCGGCGTGGCGCAGAGCACTGGCGCTCCGCTGGCGAGCTCATTGGCCACCTCCAGGGGATCCAGGTTGGAGGGCACCCGGTAGACCCGGGCGGGGTTCTGCGAGTACTCGAGTTGGCCGGTCTGGGTCAGTTTGGAGGTCCACTCGGCGATCGTCTCCGGCGTCGTTCCGGGCAGCCAGCGCACCAGGATTTCCTCGGTCAGGTAGCGCGGGTCATCCTGATCCCAAAGGCGCGGACTGGCGGACAGCACGCTCTTCTCGGCCCGCAGCTCCGCGCAGAGGGCGAAGGCCTCGGCCGCGGTGAGCCCGGCGGCGGTCTCCAGGTAGACAGTCTGGCCGGGGATGAGCAGCACATCTCCAGCCTGGCCCGGGGCCAAGGCCTCCAGGCCGGCGAGCAGTTGGCGGATCGCCAGCTCGTCTGTCCCGGGCGCGAAGCGCAGGCCGATGCTAGCGGCGTCGGCGCGCAGGGGCGTGAAGGCCGGACCGTTCCAGTAGCCGAGGTCGGTGGGCTGGGCTGGCGCCTGCTGGGCGAAGGCCAGGGAAGTGGAGAGGAGAAGCCCGGAGGCGAGGGAGATCAATCTGGTTGTCATGGTTGGGGAGACGCAGGAACTGAAACTGGAAGGAGCGGGCCTTGCCCGGGGGGCGCGAAGAGAGCGCACCGCCACCCCTAGCGACGCAGCAGCAGCGCTCAGAGTTCCGGGTTATTGCCGCTCTCGCGGCATACCGTTGGTATCTGTCCTACCGGGCGTTTCCCGGCCCTTCCCGCCTATGGGCAGAAGGTGGCGGAGAGGCCGTCGGTGAAGTTGTAGAAGGCGCCGCCACCGTTGGGGTCGCGGTACCAGAACTGGAAATTCCAGGTGGAGCCATCCAGGATCTGACCACTGGCCTGGGGTGGGCTGGTGATGTCCAGGTTGTAGTAGGTGTCGCCCCAGGAGCTGCTGAAGACCACGGGCAAGCGGTTGATGCCGCCCCCCGCGCACAGGTTGCCGTTGCCGTAGGGGATCTGGGTCTGGTTCGGCCCGTAGAAGAAGATGCCCGGCTGGCTGAGGGGCAGGCCGTAGGCGATCAGGACCATGTCATTGGCGGCCACGCTGGTGCTGCCGCCGGAGGAGATGATGGCCCCGGAGCCGATGGAGTTGGCGGTCGTGACACAGTAGTTGCTCGTACCGCAGGGGGCGTCGTAGGCGAGCTCCGTGACCCAGGTGCCCCAGTTGTTGTTGGGGCGCGCGTATTCCTGAACGGTCCACATGGTGAGGTCATCCACCGGGTCCACGCTGCACAGGCTGTAGTCGCCCCAGCGGTTGCGGCCGTAGCTGTCCGTGTTGTTGTAGGCCCCGACACCATCCTTGGAGGAGGCCGGCGGCGCCATCTGGCCGGAAGGATCGCTGGCCGCGCGACCGGTGTAGTAGGCGCTGGCGTACATGTTGGCGCTGGAGGCGCTGAAGCCCATGATCGCATCACCGGCGGCGTTGGCTGTGATGGTGGGGAAGAAGTAGTGGAGCGTGGAATCCTGAACGGTGCCGTACTGCGTGACGCTCATACCGGCGGCGTTCACCTCGTACCAGCGGCTGGCGGCCCGGCCGCTGACTCCCACGCAGTGGGCGGTCCAGATGGATCCGTTGCGATAGACCGCATTCATCAGGCGCGTGCCCACCGTGTCGAGAGCGGTGTTGCTGCCCTGGGCCGGGGCATCCGGCGGGTCCGAGTGGGTCTGGATGGAGATGGAACCCAGGAGGTTCAGTGTCGGTGCGGTCATGGGACCCGTCAGGAAGCGCAGGCGCAGCTGGCTGCTGTTCTTGCGCGAGATCAGGTACTCGCCACCGGGGTAACCGTGGGTCACGACGGGCTGGATGGCGCCGTCGTAGTTCAGGGAGCGGAAAGCCGTCATGGTGCCGGTGGAGGGGCTGGCCGCCACCAGCGGGGCCTTGTCGATGGCGAAGATGCTCATGGAGCTGTTGCCCACCATGTAGGCCGCCGAGTAGACGCCATCGGCGTCCACGCCCAGGGTCGGGTAGTCCGGCCAGGTGCCCGAGTCAGAGCCCTGGGTGATGTTCACATTGAACTTGTACCAGCTGCCCGTGGCGTCATCGGTCGTGGAGACGGCGAAGTACAGGCGGTTGCTGAAGTTCGTGGCCATCACGATGTAGCGCTGGCTGTCCGGATCAAACACGGCCCGGGGATCTCCCACGCCGGAACCCAGGAAACTTGTCAGGGACATGCTGCTGATGCGCGTGCCATCTGACTTCTGGTAGATGGAGATGTTCGAGTTGACCACGAGCACGAAGTGGTCTGGGCCAACGGTGCCGCAGGTGTCCGGCGGGACGGCGTTGGCGCCGGTGTCGCCGAGCTTCGTCGATGTGAAGCTCTGGCCCATGTTGGGCAGCGTGCCGCCGCCGCCGTAGGTGGCATTGACCTGACCGCCGCCCACGGTGCCCTCCTCCAGGAGACCCGGCGGGACCTGGGGCGGGTGGATGGCCCTGATCTCCTGCTTGAAGTCGCCGGTGCCGGTCTCCCAGGTGAGGCCGCCGTGACCACTTCCGGTGAGCTTCTTGCGGTAGCCACAGTCCTCGAAGTCGATGACCAGCGGGGCGCTCTCGGCCCCCGCCGGGGAGAAGGTCAAGTCGTCCATGGCGTACCAGCCCGCGCCGCCCTGGACCGGCCGTGCCAGGAGCACCACGCGGTCGATGTTCTCCAAGCCCATGGGGAACCAGGCCGGTTCCTCGCCAATCTCCTCGAACCAGGCGGTGCGGGAGACCTCGCTGCCGTCGGCGTAGCCCACGGCCTGGAGGCCGCTGGTCCACGAACCGGAGGAGCTCTGCCCCGCGAACCAGGCGCCGTCCAGATCCACGGCGCGCCCGAAGGAGATGCCCATGGAGGTGTCGCCCCATTTGTTCGTCGCGTAGTGGGTGCCGGAGTGGGGGTGCTCGATGGCGCCCCGGGAGGGCACGATCCAGACGCCGGAGGCGCCGTTTCTGGCCTTGCGGTTGCCCTCCGTGGGGCCGGGGTGCAGGCGCTCGCGCTCCATCATCTGTTCGAGGGTTTCGACCACGCCCGCGCTGATGTGGCGGGGGTCGATCTGCTCGCCCCGCATGACCGCCTGCTCGGGAGACGCTCCGGGGGTTCCCGCTGTGGGGGTGGCGGGGGCCGGACTGGTGACCGGGCCCTGTTGGGGAGCGGCGGCCTGGGGCAGGAGGGCGATCAGGAGGGCCTGGACAAAATGGGAAATCATAGGGCGTGGTGTGTATTCAGGCCTTGTGGGCCGTAAATGGAGGGTCTCTGGATGCTCGCCCGAGACCAAGTGGTGGGGGCTCATGTCAAGACGGTCGGAGGCCGGGGAGGGTTCTCCTCATCTCAACACTACCCCTGATACCGCCGCGAGAGCCCCTCACTACGGCCCTTTTGCCGCTAGAGGAGCTCAGCCGGGATGGGGCGGCGGCCCGCAAAACCGCCCTCCGGAGTGTGATACCAGGTGATGGCCTCCTCGTCGCTGCGCCAGCACAGGAGCACCGGGCGTCCGTCAATACGCGCCGGGAAGTCCACCAGGCCCATTTCGAAGTCCCAGTCGCGCCAGGAGCAGCCGATGGCTTCGAGCTCGTCCATCAGGCCCCGAATGCGGTCCCGCAGGTCCTCCACGGACCCCTCTGGCGGCTTCTCACCCAGGCTGCGCAGCTCGTCCCCGGCCGCCAGGATGTCCGCGGCGATGCCTCGCACCAGGGGCAGCGTGCGGTTGGCCTGTTTGGGGGTGAAGCGGGCGCGGGGCATGGGGTGGTTTCTTCTCCAAAGGAAGGCGCTGTGCGCGCCGGGCTCAAGCGGGCCAGGCAGGCGCGGGCGCGTCGCGCCCGGGGGGCCGTCAGCCGTCGAGCTTGAGGCCCTTGACGAGGGGCTCGTAGGTCATGAAGTCCGCGTGGTGCACGATCCAGGCCTCGTTGCTGCGGGCCACCAGATTCCCCTCGCCGGCGTGGGTGGCGATGATGTGGCAGACGGCATCCGGCAGGCCGGCGGCGCGGGCCAGGGCCACGCCGGTGAAGGGGTGGCGCAGGTACTTGCCGCGGTTGGACTGGCGGCACTCGCCGTCTCGGCTCTCGTACTCCAGGAGCTTGCCCACATCCGCCAGGATGGCGCCGGCCAGCAGTGTGTCGCGGTCCACGGGCAGGGAAGTGGGCATGAACTCGCCGATGCTTTCAGCGCTGGAGCGGGCGATGTGCACCACCAGGCGCTTGTGTTCCATGAAGGTCGTCGGGCAGTTGGGCACGTGCAGGGTGAAGGGCATGCGCTCCAGGTCCTCCGGCGTCAGCGGGCTCTCGGCGAAGGCCAGCTCCCAGCAGCGGGTGGTGCGCGCGCGCAGGTCGGCGTCTTCGATCCAGGACAGCTCGGGCCAGATGCGTTCGATGTCGGCGGTGGTGGTCATGGCCCGATGATAGCGCCCGGGAGCGCTCGGCTCACCTCCCGAGCTCAGCGTTGGAAGATTGGCAGCAAGCCGGCGGGCAGGGCCAGGAAGAGGCAGTTCATGGCCGTGGCATAGCTGGCCCCGTAGGGCGAGCCGCCCCAGGATCCGTCGCTGTTTTGGGCGGCGATGACGCGGGTGGTTTCCCGCAGATTCCACCGGTCGAAGACGGAGTGATCCGGGTTCTGCCACAGGGCCTGGGAGAGGTAGAAGCGTTCGTAATAGGGAAAACGCGGGGCGGTTCCCGATGCTCCACGCTCGGCGGCCACTTCCCGGGCGGCCAGCTCGCGCCACAGGAAGTCATAGGCCGCGCGCACCTCATCCGTGTTGTAGAGGCCGGCGGCCTGCAGGGTGGAGATCCCGGCGGAGGTCAGGGCCACGGTCACGGTCTCATGGCCGAGCGTGTAGCGAAAGCCGCCGGCCTCGTCCTGCAGCTCCTTCACGTAATCCACGGCCCGGACGATGACCTCGGGGTCCACGCGCAGGCCCACATTGCGGGCCGCACGCAGGGCCTGGACCAGGCAGATGGTCACGGAACCCTCGTGTTCCAGGCCGCGCACGGGCGAGTAGGCCCAGCCGCCCTCCAGGCCCTGGCTGACTTCGATGCGTTGCGTTGCGAGGGCCAGGGCAGCGTCGATGCGCCGTCCGCGGGCCGAGCGCGGTGACATGCTCCAGGCCTGGGCCAGGGCCAGGGTGGCCAGGCCGTGTCCGTGGGTGCGCGAGGCCGGGTCGCCCTCGTCGGCGATATAGCCGGGATGGACCGGGTGGTCCGGGGGGGCCGTGCGGCTCAAGATGTAGTCGATGGCCCGGGCCAGCTCCTGGCCGTGGGGGCCGCGCTCCGGGGCGGAGCCGGCGGCCATGTAGGCCAGGGCGCCGAGGGCCGTGATACCCACGGGGGCGGCCTTTTCCCCGCGGCCGGCGGGGAATGAGCCGTCCTGCTCCAGTTCCTGCTGGCGGGCCAGGAAGACCAGCCCACGGGCGAGGGCCGCATCCGCGGCGGCACGGGGAAAGCCGTCGGCGGTCCCCGTTCCGCTGGCCTGTTCTCCGGCCTGGGAGCGGCCGGCCTCGCCGCCCTGTCCGCGTTCCGCCGCCGGGCGATCAGCCCGCAGGCGGGGGGCATCGGCGAAGGTGGCCAACGGCTCGCCGCAGGCCAGGGCGCAGAGCCCCAGGGGAAGGAGCGCCAGGAGTCCTCCCCTGGCCATGCGTATCAGGCTTGTCCGGCCCTGGGCCGCGAGGTTGCTCTTCACCGGCCGGTCATCACTCGCCGTGGCGCCCGGCCCTCAGCGGGCATTGAGGCGCCGGTAGTAGGAATCAATCCAGTCCCGATACTCCGGCGGCATGCGACCGCCGCCGCCGGTGCGGAAGATGTCTCGCACCTGGGGTGGCAGCTCGCCCCAGTCTTCACGGGCATCGGCGGCCGTGCGGGCCGAGCCCAGGGGGTCCGGCGCGGCGCGTCCGTCCTGGCGGTTCTCAGGATCTGCGTTCTCCGGCGCGCGGTTCGATCCGGCCATGTCGCCGTCGGGCTGTGGCGGGGCTTCCGGTTCCGCCTGTCCCTGCTGCGGTTGATCTCCACCGGCGGCCGGATCCTCCGGCGAGTCAGCGCGCTCCACGGGCTGCTGCCCGTCCTGATTCAGGGGACTGTCCTCACCGGGCTTACTGGCATCCGGCTGACCGCCGGACTGCAGGGCGCCGCTTCATGTTCCGTTGCCGGATTGCTGGGCGATCTCGAGGATGCGATCGATGTCGTTCAACACCTCTCGCCCGCCATCCCGGGAGACGGCCAGCAGACGCGCCACGGGGGAGAGTTGGGCACCGCCGGCGGATTGGGCAGCGGCCGGCTCTCCCTCCGGCAGCAGCTCATCCAACCCGCTGGGGCCGACCGCCTCCAGGGCCGCCGCAGATCCCTGTCCCGCCTCCATCAACAGCTCGTCAATGCGCCGCAGGCGCCGCTCCACGCGGCCGAAGAGCAGGGTCATTTCCTGGGCCGGATCCATGTCCCCGAAGCCCGGGCCCTCGCCCAGGCGCGGCTTGTTGGGGTCGTCCGCGAAGGCCAGCCCGCAGGCCACCAGGCCTGCGGCGGCAATGGAAAACAGGCGCTTGTCGGTGCGGGGATTGCTCATGGTCGCTTGTGGGTCTGGTCAGCCGCCTTGGACGGGGGCGTCTTCGCCCGGGGGGATGATGCGGGGACGCATACCCCCGTACCCCCGGAATCGGGTCCGGATTCGCTCTATTCAGTATCGTCGGAAGGGGCCGGAATGCCCAGACGGCTACGGAATTGTTCAAAAAGGTCGCTGATGCGCTGGTGTCTGAAGGCCAGCCGGGCCACATCCTCCAGCACCAGGGGGTCGAGCCGTTCCCCGGAGGATTCGACACCGCCCTGGGCGGACAGCTCCGGGTGCAGCACCTGGAGCTCCTCGATGCCGGCCAGGATCTCCACCTCCATGCGGCGCAGCAACTTCAGCTCCGCGGAATCCGGTACCAACCTGTTCTCGCCGCCGTCGCTGCCGGGTTGTGGCGGGGACTCGGAGCGCCGCTGTTGTTCCTGACGCAGGGCCTCCAGCAGCCAACCCAGGGAACGCTCCACATCCCGTTGCAGGGCCTGCACACGCTCGCCGCTCTGGTATCCGCCGCCGTCGCCCAACTCGCGCGCCACCCGCTCCAGGTCGTCGGCCACCTCGGTCAAGATCTCGGCGAAGACCAGGCTCTCCTCGGCCCGAATCGCCTCGGCCGCCTCCCGGGACCGCTGGGCGAGGGCCGCCTCCAGGCGGGACACATCGCGCAGTCGCAGGCGCAGGGCACGCCCCGGCCGACCGTCGCCCTGGCGTTGGCCGTGGAGCTCACGTGTGCGCACGATCTGTTCCTGGTGCTCCTCAAGCAGGGCCTGGGCTTCCTCGGCAATGCGGAAGAGGAGCTCCTCCTGGCGCAGACGTTCGTACTGCTCTTCCTCTTCTTCCAGCTGCTCCATGGCCTGGCGCAGCTGCCTCTCCGTCTCCTGTTCCTCTTCCCTGGCGCTGCCCAGGTTGCCGGAGTTCAGGGACTCGGAGGCCTGCCCGGCGCTGGCGGCGGCGCCCTCCATGCTCGGTTGGGGCGAGGCGGAGGCCCGCTCCTGGTTGCGTTCAGCCAGGCGCATGATCTCCTCCCGGATGCGCTCCTGCTCGGCGCGCAGTTCCTGGGCCCGGGCAGCTGCGGCGCCGGATGCCTGGACACCCTCCGCAGCGGCCTCTCCGGCCTCGGCCAGGGCTTCCAGGGCTTCCCGCTGGGCGGCTGCGGCCGCGGCGGAGCGCTGCTCCGCGAGGGCCCGGGCGGCCCGTTCCATGGCCTGGCTCGCCTCCTCCAGGGCCTCTTCCACGGTGTCCCTGGAGGTGTCGTTCAGGTTGGCCCCCGACGTCTCCTCCGAAAGAGCTGCCACTTCGCCTGCCAGCTGTTCCTGCTCCCGGGCGAGGCCTGCGCCGGAATCCTGCTCGCCGGGCGACTCGCCGGACTGCGATTCCCCTGATTGCCCCTGGCCGGACTGCGACTCGCCGGACTGCGATTCCCCTGATTGCCCCTGGCCGGACTGCGACTCGCCGGATTGTGACTCACCTGATTGCCCCTGGCCGGACTGCGGCTTTCCGGACTGTGCTTTCCCGGCTTGACCCTGCCCGTCCCGCGAAGCTCCAGTCTGCCCCTGGCCCAGGGCGGCCAGGGCTGCCGCCAATGAACGGGCGGCTTTCCGGGCGCTGGCCCGTCCCTCGGATGCCTGGCCGGCGGCGGCCTGTTCGGAGGCTTCGCCCAGGGTTTCAGCAGCACGCTCCAGCTCCTCGGCAGCGTCCCGGGCGCCGGAACGCAGGAGTGCCGGCAGGGCGTCGAGGCCGGCCAGCTCCCGGGCCAGCTCCCGGGCGCGTCCCGCGGCTTCCCGCTCGGCGGCCGCCAGGGCCGGTCCGAGCAGCTCGTTCTCCCGCAGGCCGCGCTCCAGGGCCCGCTGGGCCGCCTCAGCCCGGGCCGCCATTTCCGAGGCCGAGGCCCGGGCCTCGGCCCGGGCATTGGGGTCACTCGTGGCCCCGGCTCCGGCGAGAGCCTCGGCCACCTCGGCCGCCGTCAGGCCCGCTGAGTTCTGCTGTTCGGCGCCGGCCTCGGCGGCGGCGCGCACGGCAGCGGTGGCCTGCCCCGCGCGCTGGGCGGCCTGCCCGACCGCTGCCCTCAAGTCGCGGGCCCGCTCCTCCAGGGCCTCGGCGGCTGCGCGGCGGGTTGGACCGTCCGTGGCCGCCGCCAGCTCGGCCGCCCCGGCCTCCAGCTCCCGGGCGGCCAGGCGGGCTGCCGGATCCTCGGAAACGCGCGCTTCGCGGGCCGCCCGCTGGGCTGCGGAGGCCAGGTCATCGGAGGCGGCACGGCCGCTTGTTTCATCGCCATCGGCCTCGCGGGCCCCGCGGGCGGCCTGTTCGAGATCCTCTGCGGCCCGGGCGAGGCGCGCCGCCCGGCTGGTCTCCCGCCGCGCATGGGAGAGGCCCTCTTCCAGCTCAGCCAGGCCGGCGGCGGCCGCTGGATCCCAGGCCTCGAAGAGCTCCGCATGCTGTTCCTGGCGGGCCAGGAGCGCCGCCAGCTCCTCCCGGGCCCGGTCGAGACCAAGCGTGCCATCCGCGCGCCCGCGTGTTTCATTCCTGGCCAGCAACTCGCGCTGCTGCGCCGCCGCGCGGTTGATGCCAGCCGTGAGATCAGCCAGCTCCCTATTGCGTGCATCCTGTTCCAGGGCCGCGGTCTGGTCTTCCAGGCGCGCCTCATCCGCAGCCAGCTCCCCCAGGCGTCGCTTGATGTCCTGGAGCTCCTCCAGGGATTCCTCCAGGGAGTCAAGGTCCTGGCGGTCGAGCAGGATCGCCAGCAGGCGATCGAGGGAAGCCAGGATGAGCTCCTGTTCTTCCAAGGCCCGGCCGGCCCGGCCGCCGGTGAGGTCCGAGCCAGAGGCTCCCATGAGTTCGTCGAGGGTCAGGGAGCCCCCCGCATTGCTGCGGGCGGTGAGGTGCTCCAGAGCCCCGCGCAGGAGTTGGGCCGCGTGGCTGCGTCCTTCGGCCTGAAAGCGGCTGGCCAGGGCCTCCATGGTTTGGGTGAGTTGGCGCAGCTGGCGGCGCAGGAGCTCCTGCTCCTCGGCCAGGGCAGCCTGCTCGCGGGTCAGGCCGGTGTCCTGGGCCGCGGCCGGTGCCGAGCCCGTCAGCGCGCAGCAGAAAAGGAGCATGGGGATGGCCCGGAGACCGCGTTCGCGTTCCATGGAGGTGCCTTGCATGTCAGCGATCGCGGGCGAAGACCCGCGTGTGTTCGATCAGGTTGCGCTGGCGGTTCAGTATGTCGCGCGTCAGGGAAAGGACTGATTGGAAGTTGTCCCATTCGGCCAGACGGGCGCCCAGGCGCTCCAGGGCGACCAAGCCCTCTTCCTGGGCTTCAACTGCCGCCGCCAGGGTGGTGGCGCGCCTGCGTCGGTCGGCCCCGGCATGGGCCGCGGCATCCTCCAGGGCCGCCAGGCCGGCCGGTGCGGCCTCTTCGCTGACCAAGAGGGCCAGCTCGGTCAACTCGACGAGCTGACCGGCGAACTCCGGGGCGCCGAATCTCCCGGCCGCCAGGCCCCGCGCCAACTCTCGCCAGGGCTGGGCGTGGAAGGCCCGGTCGGCGGGTCTTCCGCCGGCCCGATGCCAGGCTTCCATCAGGGGCGCGGCTCGCTCGTCGATGCCCGCGTAGAGCACATCCTGGGCGATGGCCGCCAGGTCCCTCGTCAAGGAGCGGGCGTCGGTGGCCAGGCGCCGGCCGCCGGTCAGGGCCCCGGCCAAGGGCTCGGCCCAGTCGGCGGCCTGAGCGGCATCCCCGTCCGCAACGTCCGAGCCCGCGTCCAGGACACTCTCCAGGGCGCGCAACTGGGTCAGCTTCTCACTCCAAAGGCGCACCAGACCCGTGGTCGTCAGGCGTGCCCGGGCCAGGCGATCCTGGACGCGGCGCAGGAACTCGTCCGGGCCGGTGATGCGCACCCGCAGGTGCGCACTTGTCCCGATCCCGGGCTCGGGCTCACGGTTATCCGTGGCCCGCGCCGTCAGCAGGAAGATCTGGCCTTCCTGGGGAGTGGCATCGTCGTGGCCCTCACCCTCGCCCCCGGCAGCAGCGGCCAGATCAACGGCGCTGAGCAAGGCTCCGCCGCCCCAGGCGCGGGTCTCGCCGGCGAGAGGGGTGGCGACCAGTTCCAGTCCGCCCCGTTCCCCGTCCACGGCATTGCCAACGCTTGCCGTCCAGCTCATCCGCGCCAGGCCGAAGTCGTCCGTGGCGCGCACGAAGAGCGGCAGGCGGCCTCCGGGAACCAGATCCACTTCGGCGCGGCCCGGGAGCAGGAGAGCGAGCTCCGGGGCGCGATCTTCAATCACCTCCACGGCGAAGAGACCCGGATCCGGGTCGCGCATGCCGTCCGGGGCGCTGAGCTCAAAGCGGTAGCGCAGGGCGGAGAGTGCCAGGAACTCGGCGGACACAGCAGTCTCCCCCGGTCTGGGCTGGCCAGCGGACGAGGTGTGCTCCACCGCCGCGGCAGGTGCGTTGGCCGGCTTCGCCGCCTCCGGCCGGGGGGGGAAGGCGGCGGGCACGAGCTCCGAGCGGCTGTCGGCTGGCAGGAGGCGCAGGTGACCGCTGCTGCCCGGGGGCGTGAGCCGGGCGTGCACGGTGAGGCGCGAGCCGGCCAGGACCTCCGCGTCGCCCCGGAAGAGCAACTCCGTCGGTAGTCCGCTGTAGGCCGGCGGCTCGACCACAAGGGCCAGATCCGAGACATCCGGCGGGCTGAGCACGGTGATCGAGACCAGGGGCTCGCCGTCCTGATCGTCACCGCCGTAGGCGCGGAAGCTGATGTCCTGCTGGACCGAACGCAGCACCGTGGAGAAGCGCTCGGCTCCACCGGAACCCAGGGTCAGGTGCTCGCCGCTGCCAAATACCAGCAGCACCTCTGCGGGGACCTGTCCCCGAGCGCTGATGTGCACGGGGACATCGGTGCCGCGGCTGACACGCAGTTCCAGGCGCTCCCGTCCGTCTTCAGCGGAAGCCCCGGACGTAGCCATGGGCGGGAGCTCGTCGCTGTACATCAGGGGCACTTCCACCGTCAGGTGCGTGCGTTGGGGCCAGGGGGTGGCGGCGCCGAAGAGGCGGCTGGCGAAGATGGCGGCCAGGTTTGGATAGCTGGAGAAGAGGGCGCCCACGGCCATGAGCGCGAGGGCCGCGGCGCCCAGGCGTCGGCACGGTCCCCGGGTGTCCAGTACGCCGGTCAGGTTCAGCTCGGCCACGCGCGCCTCCGCCTTTGCGCGTACGCGGTAGACGAGTTCGCGGCCGCGGGCCTCCCTTCCCCCGCAGTCGAGTTCGACGGCGCTGACCAGCAGCTGGTCCAGCTCGCCATGGGCGCGTTCGACCAGGACTGCCAGGCCGGCGGGGTCCGGCCGCCGCCGCAGGGGACGCAGGAGTTCGCGGTAGAACAGCCAGAGCGGCGCTCCGAGCCAGACCAGAAGGTGCAGCCAACGCACGGGGGCGGGCACATGCAGGAACCAGTCGGCACAGAAGCAGAAGAGCGTCCAGAGGGCCAGGGCGCAGAGCGCTGTGGCCAGACCGTGCAACCAGATCAGGCCGGTCAGACGCCGGGACAGGCGCACCAAGAGGTGGTCGAGTTGCGGAGTCGGAGAGGCCATCTCAGCGCTGGAAGATGGGTAGGAAGCCGTAGGGTATTTCGAGGATCAGGACGGCCGTGGCCGTGCCGTAGGCCGTGCCCGGGCCCACCTGGTTTGGCCAACTCCCGGAGGCCTCCTGCATTTCGAGCAGGGTTTCCCGCAGGCGCGTGAAGTAGTGCCGCCAGGCGCTACCGCCCTGGGTGTACATGGCCTGGACACCGTAGTAATGGCCGTACCAGAAGAAGTAGTGGCCGGAGCGCTTGTGGCTGGCGATGAAGCTGTCCAGGTTGCGCGTCAGATAGTCCACGCCCAGGCGGATCAGTTCATCGGAGTAGATGCCCAGGCCGTGCAGGGCCGTGACGCCGGCGGAGGTCAGGGCGAAAGACGTGCGCGAGTGTGAGTCCTTCTGGTAGTGGAAGGTGCCCACTTCGCTCTGATGCGAGCGGCGCAGTCCCGCGCCCGGGGTTCCCATTACCGCCGAGTCGACCACATAGCGCGCCGCACGGTCGACGCAGGAGCGCGGCACGCGGATGCCGATGTTGCGGGCGGCGCGCAGGGCCAGCACCTGGCAGACGACGATGGACATGTCCGACTCCGCCGCCAAGGGAGCGTAGCGCCAGCCGCCTTCTGCGTTCTGAGACTTCACGATGAAGTCCACGGCGCTTTGCAGCTTCAGGCGCACATCCTCCCGATGTGTCATGCCGTAGATCTCCGCCAGGAAGAGCGTGGCAAAGGCGTGGCTGTACATGCGCGTGCCCGAGCTCGTGATGTAGCCGTCGTCTTGCACGCAGGTCAAAACGAAGTCGAGGCAGCTTTCCACGGCCTCGCCGTACTCGCCCCGTCCGGGCAGGTGGCCGCCGGCCAGGAAGGCCATGCCCGCCAGGGCGGTCACGCCCACATGGTCCCGGTTGGCCACCGTGTAGCGATAATCGTTGTTCAGTTTGAAACCGATTTTCGAGGCCCAGCCACCATTCGGGCTCTGGTGGTTGGCGAGCCACTCCAGGCCGCGCTCCACGGCCTCGGCCTGGGCAGCTGTGACCTGGACGCCGCTCTTGGACTGGTTCGTCGCGGCCTGCGAGGCCGCGCCAGGAACGGAGTGAGCGGGCAGGGCGGAAAGCCCGCAGAAGATCAGGCCGAGGGGCAGCACTAGCGCATGACCTCCAGGGAGTCGCGGCCGCTCAGCAGCAGGGTTCCGTTGTTGCCGATCAGGTCCAGGTACTCTGACGTACCCAGGTCCGAGTCCAGCTCCAGTTGCCACAGGCCGCGGCCGGTGGAGCGCTCCAGCACGGCCAGGAAAGTATGTGCCCGGGGCCGCAGGGTCTGGCGCGGCCACTCGGTCCAGCACAGGGCCACGGCGTTGTCGAAGATGACAGGTTCGGGCATGGAACGAGTGTACAGCTCACCCAGGCGTAGTGGCACGCGGGCCGTCCAGCGCACGCCATAGGGCAGGTGCACGGCGCGCAGGCTGAGCTCCGCGCGGCCGGGGGGCGAGCTGCGCAGGAACAGATAGGGAGCCTCCAGTTGGATGTGTCGGCCCTTGCCCACGCCGACGGGTTGCTCGTCGTCTTGGATCTCCAGGCGACCCACACGGGCCGTGGCGCCGATTCCCGTGTCCAGTTGGAGCAGGATGCCCGGGGCGGTCTGTTGCCCGGCGTCGGCGTCGCCGGAAGTCGGGCGTCTGCTGCTGGTTTGGGCCGGCCGCTGGCCGCGGCTGCGCAGCAGGAGGAAGTGCGCGCTCCCCTGGCTGAGGATGGCGTGCAACTCGCGGCCGTCGCCGTCATCGCCGAAGCGCTTTTCCCAGGCCTGCTCTCCCGTCTTCAGGTCGAAGGCCCGGATGTTGTTACGCTCCGGGCGATTGCCCTCCAGGAAGTTCGGCAGGAACAGGCGTTGCCCTTCGATCCAGGCGGCGGCCCGGGAGGAGCCGAGTACCGGGCCTGTGTGGATTTCCGCCGAGGTTCCACCGGTGAACAGGTCCAGACTCAGGGCCAACTGGCCCGGGTTGCGCGGCAGAATCAGAACCTGGCGCGGACCGCTGAGGGGCTCGTTGGCAAACCCGCTGGCGGGTAGCGTGCGTTCCCAGAGGGGCAGGCCGCCGTGGGCGTCGAAGGCGGCGAAGCGCGTGGCGCGGTCACCCCCGCGCAGGCCGCAGACCAGGACACCGGAGGCCAGGGAGAGGCCCGTGATGTAGCTCTCGAACTGTTCGGACCACAGCAGCTCGCCGGTGGCTGCGGTGATCGTCAGCAGGCGCTTGGTGGTGGCCAGGTGCAAGCGGCCCGCACCGAATGACAGGCGGCCACGCCAGCTCGGGGGTCGCTCGCTGATGCCGAAATCCAGAGACCAGGCCCGCTGGCCGGAGCTGTCCCAAAGGACCAGCTCCTGGTTACTGGCCAGGAGGCGTGCGCCGCTCTGCGCCGAGCCGGGCAGGTGTCCGAGGTCCTCCCAGGACCCCCGCTGGCTCTCCTGAACAGCGGGTTGCTGGTCGAGGACTCCGGCGTGCGATGGGGGTGAAGGCTCAGCGGCGCTGAGCTTCTCCCCGTCCAGGGAAGCCAGCCAGGCAGACCTCAGGGGGCCGTTGCCGGTGTCGCCGAGCAACTCGGCCAGGGCCTGGAACTGTTCGCGTTGGAGGGGGCTGGGGGTGGCCGGGGAGTAGTCCGGCGGCAGAGCGCCCAGAATCACAGCGACGGCTTGCTGCAGATCACCGGACTCCAAGGCCCAGTTCAGGAGTTCACGCTGGGCTTCCTCGGCCGCCATCGTGTGTGGGTAGAAGCGCCGCAGGTCGCTGAGGGCGCTGCGCCGGCGGCTGGTGCGGGCCGCTTCCAGGGCCGCGGCGGCTTGCTGCTGGTAGGGGGCGTGGGCGGCCTCGGCACCCGGGGCCCCGGAGGAGATCGCCTGGCCGATACGGGCGCCGGCCCAATCGCCGAGGGGAGCTGTGCCCCGGGGGCCGGGGATGGCGTCGGAGTAGTCCCGCAGCAGGCCGTGGAGATCCGCCAGCAGCTGATCCCAATCCGCGGCCTGGGCCGCCAGGCGGGCGCGGGCCAGGCGCACCCAGGCGGCGGTCTCCAACTCGACCGGTGGGGCAGCCAGCGGGTTCCTGCCGTCAGCGGTCGCGGAGGCTCCCTCCAGGTCCGCCAGGCGGGGGCGCAGATCCCAGGGTGCTGCCGGCGCCCCGGACGGGGCCGCCGGAGCGCCTGTGCCGCCGAGGTCCACGGCGACGGAAGGGAACCGGCAGGGCAGGGGCAGGTGTGGCGTGGCGCGCTCCAACTCATCGAGCAGGGCCAGGCGCGGGGCGTGGTCTGTGCCGAGGCCGATGACGGGGGCCCCGCTTCCAGTGAATAGGAGCTCCACCAGAGTGTCCCGCAAGAGCTCAGGTTGTTCGGCGAACAGGCGCGGTTCGGCGGCCAGCGCCCGGGCCTGGGTGAGCAGGGCCTGGGCCGCGCCGCCGTCGCCGAGCTCCGAACGCAGGCGGGCGGAGACGCGCAGGATGCGCTGGAGGTCGGCCAGCAGGGCCACATCAGCCACGTGATCCTCGCCCCTGGCCAGGGGCGACAGTGTGTTCCTGGCGCGCTCCAACCATGGTTCGGCCGCCTGGGGCTTGTCGGCGCGCCACAGGGTCCGGCCCCGCTCCAGTTGCAGGGTGGCCAGGTCCCGGGCGGCGTCCTGGGACTCCGGGGCGGCGTGGGTGGCGGCCTCGGCCCGGGTCAGGAGAGTGCGCCACTCGAAGCTGGCCGAGAGCTGCTTGGGGGTCAGGTGATAGAGGGCCCCGCCGGAGAGCAGCACGTTGCCGCCGGGGGCAGTCCCCCAGGTGATGGGGTGGTCCCGGCGCAGGCCGGTCTGGCGGTCCACCTCCAGGCGCCGGTCGTAGGAGGGGATCAGGACTGTCTCCCGGGCCAGGAGAGCCCGCGGGCGCTTGTGGTTGTCGTCGTTCTCCTCAATTACCCAGCGCGCCTCCGTGGGCGGTCCGTCCGCCAGGCCACCGGGCTCGCCCTGTGGGGATGTCGCCAGGGCAGCCACCATGCGGCCGCCGAGGTAGACCGTGTCCCGGTCCGCGCCCAGGAGCACATCCAGGGCCTGCAAGCGGCTGCGGGAGTTGCTCCCGGCCACCAACATGGACTCCAGATTCTTGTGATCCAACGACCACAGATGGCGGCCACTCAGCAGTTCCACGGCCACCAGCTTCCGGCTATCCGCAGGCGTGGCCAGGAGGACGCCCGCGGAGCTCACCGGGGGCGCGTTCAGCCAGACTTCCCGGCGCCAGACGGGAGTCCAGCCGTGGGTCTGGGGCAGGGGGATCTGGTCGTAGAGGAACTCCCACAGGAGCTCGCCGCTGAACAGGTCGACGGCGGCCAGGGAACCCAGTTGGGTCGCCACGCAAACCAGGTCCCCGTCCACGCGCACGGGTGGCGCGGAGAACTCCTGGGTCGGGCGGCCAAACATATTCAGTTCCCGCTGACCGGTGATCAGGGGCACGGACCACAGGCGCGCGCCGCTCCTGAGATCGAAGCAGGCCAGGTGGAAGTCGATGCGGCCCTGGTAGCGGCACATGGGCACCAGCACGCGGTCGGCGGCGATGACCGGCGAACCGCAGGCACGCATGCGCTCGGTGAAGCTGCCGCCTTCGCCGTCCCAGAGGGGTGGCGGGCGGTGGTTCCAGAGCGCCCGCCCGCTCTCCAGGTCATAGGCGAACAGGCGCCGGTCCGGGAGGACGCGCACGATGTCGGAGTCCCCGTAGGTGCTCTTGCGTACGGCGGAGACGGGAATCTGCAGGGCGGCGACGGCCACGCCGGAGCCGGTGGCCGGGGCGATCAGGGCGGACCCCTGGTCGATGCCATCGAAGAACTCCTTGAGGCGGTCGCCGGAGAGGGCATCCCAGCCTGGCGCCAGCCCGCTGTCCCAGCGCCGGCGTCCGGTGAGAGCGTCGATGGCAATCAGTTGAAGGGAAGTGGAGACCAGCAGCGTATCCCCCGCGAGTACCGGGTAGAGCTGTCCGCCGCCGGTGTTTTTGAAGGGGTGGGCGGGCAGGACAAAGGGCTCGCTCCAGCCGCCTGAATCCCGGCCCGGGGCCGGGTCGGCGCCCTCGGCAACGCCGGCGGAGGAGCCGGCCAGGCGGAAGCTGCCCCCGGAGCGGAAGCTGCCATCGGAGCGGGAGCTGCCGTCGGTTTGGGGGTCGCCGCCACCGGATTCGTCGGAGGAGGCCGCGGCCGCCCGGGTCAGCTCCAGGCGGCGGCGGGCTCCGGCGGCGCGTTCCGGCGAGCGGGCTTCGTAGATGCTGAGTGCCACCTGCCAGGGATCGCTCGAACTGCCCGTGGCCCGGTCGGGGGCGGAGCCGGGAACCGCCCCCGGCGTGCCACCGGTGGCGCGCACCAGGGCCCGGCCCCAGGCCAGGCGGGCTGCGGTGAGATTGCCCTGCTCCCACTCCAGGTCACCCAGGGACCACAGGGCGTCCTCCGCCGCGCTGCTGATCGGCCAGCGGCGGGCCACCTCGGCCAGGGCTCCGCGGGCGCCGCTCTCCCGGGCGGCGTCGAGGGTGCGCCGGGCGCGGGGCCCGTAGCGATCCTCGTAGAGGGTTCGGGCGAGGCCCGGCAGGGAGGAGAGCCGGGCGGCTGCGCGGCGCGTTGCCCCACGGAAGTGGGTCGCCGCCCCGGACTTGGAGGTCCCGTCAGCGCTGTCCGCCAGCACGGCGCTCTGGTGCTCTTCGATCAAGGTCTGCAAGCCGTCGATGGCCTCGCCCCAACGGGCGGCGGCAATGTGGTCCTCGGCGGCGTTCCAGATGGCGGCGGCGGAGCGCGTGTCGTGGATGGAGTAGCTGCGCACCTCATCTTGTCCGGCGGCGGGACGCGTCGCGGTCGATGCGAGGAGTGCGGAGAGGAGGCCGCAGCGCAGCAGAGTTGCGCGGCTACCGAGGCGTAGCTCAGCGTGTTTCCGGCATGCGTGGGAGCTGGGCATGGGTATACCTAGACCAACTCCAGGCGTTTGCGCAGGATCCATTCTGCGGCCAACAGCGCGATACAGGCGAGCAGCGTGGCCCAGCGGTCCCAGGCGTCATGGATGCGAGCGGAGATTGGCTGGCGGAGCTCCTCACCGCCGGGGAAATCCTCCAGGAGCTCGTGCAGTTCGGCCAGCGGGACCGAGCGTCCACCGGCCAGGGCGGCGGCGGCGGCCAGGAGTTCAGGATCAGGCGTGGGGTCGGCGGTTTCGCGGGAGGGCAGCTCCACGGTGAACTCCGTGCGTGAGCGGCTCTGGCCACCATCCTCGATGGTGGCGGACCAGGTGCCGGGGATGTCCGCGGCCAGGCCCAGGCGGTAGAGGCCCGGCCGGCCGGCCTGGAGCTCCAGGCTCTCCTGGCGCGTTTTCCCATCCGGCGCGCTGACACGCGCGGCCACGGCCTGGCGTGTGGAGGGACGGTAGTCCTCGTCGAGCACGCGGGCTTCGAGGGTCATGCGTCCACCCAGCTCCCAGGTGCTGCGCAGGGACTCCAGCTGATAGCGACGGTCGCCACCGCGCAAGCGGCCCAGGGCCAGCCAGCGAATGGCATTGCGCCAGAAGCGATCGTGGTAGCGGTCGACGAAGCGGTAGCGCCAGCGCCAGGTGGAGTCCACGGCCAGGAACAGCGTGCGCCCGGCCGGGTGGTAGCCGGCCACCAAGAGCGGGCGGCGGCCGTAGCTGCCGGCATGCGTCGGGTGGCGCAGGAGCACCTCGGCGCCGGGCCGGGCCCGCACGACCGGCGCGTACCAGTAGAAGCCGCGCAGGCCGCCGGCGCTCTCCCACAGGCGCTGGTTGGTGGCCGCATCCTGGTGCAGGCGCACGATGGAATGGGGCGCGGCGGGATTCTCGAGCAGGGGCCGAAACTCGACCCGCGTGTCGCCCTCGAATGACAGGGCGCCGGTGCTGTCGAGGTCCACCGGCAGCAGACCGGCAAAGCCACTGCCGGAAATCGCCCGCGGCATGTCGTACTCCCCGGCGATGACCAAGAGGCCGCCGCCGCC
>DASCNH010000074.1:0-31984 GCA_036011365.1 Planctomycetota bacterium
GCATTCAGGTAATCGGGAATGTCATATTGGCAGCTGGCTCCACAGGTCACCTTACAGCCCCCGCAGTTGGGCGGATCACAGTCATCATCACACGATTGGTCATAGACTTGAGCCACATCCACGGCCCCAGTGTGGTTTATCAGCGCCGCGAAGCGCGCCCGGCTGCCATCCAGGTGGCGTGCGGCCTGGGATGACATCCAGGTACCGCCCATGGAGAACCCCACGCCGTAGATGCGTTCGTCATCGATGGCATGCCCGAGATAGGCCAGACAGAAATCCAACACCAGTTCGGTGTTGTCCTGTGCTTTCGGATAGCCAAAGTTGAACTGCACGGCACCGCGCGGAGCGACCACATACCAGCCGCGGCCCAGGGCCTCGTCGAAGAAGTCCGTGCGCTCGCAGAAGTCCCGCTCGCTGGCCTCGAACTGGTGGAAGCCCATGAGCAATGGCGACAGGCTACTCTCCGGGTTGAGCGGCACACCCAGGATGAAAACCTCCTCCCACTCATTGGGCGTGTCGTAGAGCGTCACCTCGTAGAGGTTCCCAGAGGACGATGAGGTACACCCATCAGTGCCACGCCCCAGGCTGCTCCCATTGGAAAGCCGCACGACTCGAAAGCCCGTGTTCCCCCGACGCACCGTGCCACCGAGCATGCGCTCCGCCGCCGCAGTGGGCGAACCGCCGGGAGCAAGGCTGGCGGACTGGGTCGCGCTGGCTGGCGCGGGACTGGCGAGAATCAGGCTGAGGCCCAGGAGGGCCGCGGAGATGTAAGGCATCTGAACTGTGCTGGACTGGAAGTCCAGGAATGGGACAAGCGTGAAGCGCCAGGCCGCTCTTGGAGCAAGCCATGGCATCGGAACACATTCAGAAGAGCATAACGGATGGTGCTGCGCCGCTACTTCCTGTGTTTTCTTGCTTCAGGGCCCCAGTCGCCCCCTGCCGCCCCCTAGGGCGTGATGATCCAGTGCAGGAAGCCGTTGGTCGGCCAAGATCGCGGCGCCAGGGTCAGCAGGCCCGTGTCGGCCTCCCAGGTGTAGTCCACGCCCGGCACCTGCACGGTGTTACCCACCGTGACGCTCGTGGGCGCGCTGCTGAAATCTGTAATGACAACTTCGTCCTGAAGGGGCCCGCCGTCCGTGTCAGGGCCACGCAAGAGATAGAACTGTAGGGGCTGGGTCGGCTCGAGGCCCATGTCCCGCGAGTGCACACGGAGGCTGGCGAGCTGCCGGGTTGAGCGCAGGCTGAAGATGTTGCTGACCACGTCCACTCCCCAATCAAAGCGCGCGAAGTGCCCCGGCTCGTTGTCAAGGCTGCCGCAGCGCCAGTCCATATCCGGGCCCGGGGCCAGCGGCGGCGGGTCCTGGATTACGGTCATGTCGTTCCAGCGTCCGTCACGATCGGCGGTGACAATGCGGAAGCCCGCGGGGGCGGCCGGCGCTTGGGAATCGAGGAAGTCACAGGCCTGCGTTTCAGCGAGCGTTTCCCAACTGTGGACCGTCGCCGCCAAGGGCACAAGCGTGTGCTCGCTTCCGCCCAGGGTCCCCGTCAGGTGCAGATCCAGGGCCTCGCATTGGGCCGCCAGATAGAGCCCCACGGGCGAAGTGTCGTTGGTGGCATAGCTGGTGCGCAGGGGCGTGTACAGCAAGTTGCCGGCCATGTCCGTGTGTGCATCAATGGTGGCGGGCGGGCCGTCCTGGAGGTCGAAGAGCGAACAACGCAGGTAGGCGAAGGGATCGGGCCCCGGCGGACCAGCGTAGAAGTACTCGAGCATGTCCGCGGCCTCCCAATCGCAGGGATTATTCGCGCAAGGGCAGGCACCGGGGCAGGCGGGGAAGGGCGGATCGCAACCGTTGTCAAACTGTTCTTCGTTGGCGTAGGTGTGCGTCAGGGACACGCCGCCCGTGTGGTTGACGAGGCCGGCGAAACGGGACCGTGTGGGGTCCTGGTGGCGCGCGGCATAGCTCGTCATCCAGCCACCACCGGTGGAGAAACCCACGCCGTAGATGCGCGCGGGATCTACGGGCAGTATGGAGCAGAAGTCGAGCACCAACTGAGTGTTTGCCTGGGCCTCAAGTCCGCCGAAAGCCTGCTGGGCGGCACCGAGCGGCGTGACGATGAACCAGCCACGGCTGAAGGCCTCGTTGAAGAAGTCAGTGTGTTCGCACAGATCCCAGTGACTGACCTCGAACTTGTGAAAGCCGACCAGCAACGGTGCGGCACCGCTCTCCGGGTAATGCGGTACCCCGAGCAGAAAGTCCTCCTCCCAACCGGTCGGTGTGTTCGTAATGGTGATCTCGTAGATGGTTCCACCGACGGCACCATTGCAGGCGCCTGTCCCGGAACTCCCCAGGCGACTGACACGCACGGCAGCACCCCCGCGCGAAGCCCGGGCCCCGAGCATGCGCTCAGCAGCGGCAGTGGGCGAGCCGCCGGGGCCTCCCACCCACCGGCCCTGGGCCAGGGCAGGCGGAGTGGTCAGGACGATCAGGCCGGCGGTGATCAGAAGCAGTTGTCGAAACATGGTGGTCGGAGTGGCCTGCGGGGCCGACTCATGGCAGCGGGGGCCTCGACGCGCACCCAGGGGCCGCCGCCGAGTCCTTTACCCCTTACGCTCAAGCCTACCACGCAAAACGCCTCCGGGGCGGAGAACCCGCCAGCCCAGGACAAGCAGGCCCCTGGGCTCCCGCGGCCCGCCCGCGGCTCATCAAGAGCGCCAGTTCCCTCAGTCCGTCCGCAGCAGGCCGTAGCGCAACCCGCGACCGCTGGCCCGGGCCGTTTCGACGCCCAGGTGGCCGAGGGCCAACCCCAGGCAGGCCAGCCCCGCCGGCAGGATCTCCGCCCGTCCCGGCTCGATGGCGTAGTCCATGCGCTCCTCCACACCCAGGGCGCCCAGGCGCTCGGCCCAGGCCAGGGCGGCGGCCGCGCTGATCTCGCGCCCCTCGGCCAGGCGGTGGTCGAAGACCTCCATCTCCGCCATCAGACAGGCCAGATTCCCCGGCGTGCCGCCCAGGGCCACCACACCTCCGGGTGGGGTTCCCACACCGGCTTCACCGGTCACCGGGCAGCTATCAAACACGCCGCGAACCTCCCCCAGCAGCGCCGCCCAGCCACCCGCTTCCAGGGGCGGGTGCCCGCCGAGGCCCAGGTAGCGTTCCGTGAGCGCCACCGCTCCCACGGGCCCGGACCAGCGCCGTTCGCCGGCACGGTCCACCAGCTCCGTGCTGCCACCCCCGACATCCACCACGCAACCGGGCACGGGCCCGCCGCCCTGGGCCACGGCGGAGAAACCCAGACGCGCCTCCTCCTGTTCGCTGAGCACCACGAGTTCGAGGCCGCATTCAGCGCGTACCTGGGCCATAAACTCAGCCGCATCCCCGGCCTTGCGCAGGACCGCCGTGGCCACCGCGCGCTGCCGCTCCGCCGGGATGCCGAGGCGCTTGAGACGCCCGGCGAAGAGCCCGAGCACCTCCAGCGTGCGCTCCCGGGCATCCGCCGCCAGCACGCCGCTGCGCCACAGGCCGGCCCCCAGGCGCGGCGTCATGCAGTGATCTTCCACCACCCCAATAGTGCCGTCCCCATGTACGCGGCCCACGAGCAAGAGGGCGCTGTTAGTGCCCAGGTCCACCGCCGCCCGCAGCTCGGGCGCGTCAGCTGTGTGCTTGTCTGTCATGTGCTGTACCGGCTGCCCCACGCGCGCGCCGCGCAGCCCGCGGCAGGCCCCTGGCGGAGGAGGTTAGTCTCCCTGCTCCAAGGTCACAACGCGCGTCTGCTGTCCCTTTTTCAGGCGCAGGGCAAGCTCCTGCTTCGCCCAGCCCGGAGCCCTGACCTCCAGCAGCCAGCGCCCGCGCGGCAGCCCCTTCAGCTGCACCTCGCCCCCGCTGACATCCCGCTTCAGCACCTGACGATGATCCCCGCGCCCGGGTAGCTCCCGGGCCTTGGCACCCAGGGGGCGCAGGGTGCAGGCGGCGCGCTTGAGACGCCGTCTGTCGGAGTCCAGCACCCGCACGGTGAGATCCGTGCCGGGTAGGAGTTCGATCAGTCCCAGATCCGTCTCCGAGCCCGGAGCCAGGCGTAGCTCCCCCGTCTTCCGGGGCACGGCGGCCTGGCCCTTGAACTGCAGCACCGCCTGCCCCGGCTGCATGCCGCTCACGGTAAAGTCGCCGCCGTTGTTGGTCAGGCTCCCGCCGCGCTTGCCGCGCACTACTAGACCCAGCACCGCATCGCCATTGGCCATCACAACACGCCCGCGCAGGCTGGCCCGTTCCTCCATGGGCTCTGGTTCCATGACCAGCGAAACAAGGGGCGCGCCCGCGACGCCCGGGACGAGCGGGGTGCGCTGAACCGCGAGTTCCTGGGGCTGGCGCCACTGCGGCACCAGGGCGCGCAGGCTGACGGAAGCCGCGGTCAGAGCATCGAACTCAAAGCGCCCCCAGGCGTCGAGGACCACGCTCCGTTTCCTCTCCGGCTCGACCACGTACCCCAGGTCCAGGAGTCCCTGTTCGAGCTCACCTGCTGCGGAGGTCAACACCACCCGTCCTCCGCTGATGGCGTTGCCATCCCCGTCGACAACCACACCGGCCAGCTCCCAGGCGGACTCCAGGCTCAGGGTGACCTCGAGCACGTCCCCATCATCCGGAAGCGTGTAGCTGAACTCGCGGGGCGCGAATCCCCCGGCCTCCACGCGCAGGGTGACACTCCCCCGGGGCAAACCTTCAAACACAAAGCGGCCCTCCCCATCGCAGAGCTCTTCGGTCAACTCTTCATCCAACGGCACTCCGCCATGGCGCAGCATTACGCGCGCGCCCGCCAGGTCCCGTATCCCACCCGCGTGCGCGCCGACAACACTCCCCACGATGTTCACACCGGCTTCCAAGACCAGGACCAGATCATCCCGACGCTCCCCGGCCCGCAGCTTGAAGGGGGGCCAGATCATCACCTCCGATCCTGCGCCTGCGCCGGAGCTCCCATCCATGATCGGCGTGTACATCGCACCGGAGCGCAGCTCCTCGAAGACAAAGCGACCGTCCCCGTCCGTCTCGGCCAGCGGGGTCTCCGGCCATCCCCACCTGCCGTGCTTTCCGTACTCCTCCGCATCTTCCGCAATCAGCCGCAGCCACGCGCCGGAGAGCGGCTGCCCGGTCCCATCCAGCACGCTTCCGGACAGGGCCGCCGGGGGCGCCAGGCGCAGAACAACCTCTTCCCCCACGCCGCTCTCCCGCGTCACGCTCAGCTGCTCAATCACACCCCAGGGGGACCGGGCCAGGAGCTCGTGGGGACCTTCCTGGACACCTTCAAACTGAAAGCGCCCGAGCTCGTCCGTGGTCAGCTCGCGCTGGCCCGCTTGCTCCAGGTCCCGGCCGGCACCGGAGAGCTGCGGACGCAGTTCAACACACGCTCCGGCCACGGGGCTCTGCCCCGGCCCGCGCAGCACAACGCGCCCGGCCAGATTGCCCCCGGCGTGCGCCTCCAACTCCACCCAACTCTCGGCGCCCCCGTGCACCGCTATCCCCGGGTAGTAGAGCAGACCGGCCCCCGGCACGGCCGCCGCCAGGGAGTACTGCCCGGGCTGGAGATCCGTGAAGTGAAAGAGACCGTCGTGCGCCAGGGTGTAACTGTCCACCACACCCAGCTCCTCGCCTGCGGCCAGCTGCTTGTGCCAGCGGCGCAGCAGCACTTCGACACCAGCCGTTTCAACCGCTCCCCAGCGCGTTAGTTGGCCGCGCATGCTGCCAGCCGGACGCAAGGCGAAGAGCGCCGCCACTTCCCGCTCGTCACCGGCGCCGCCCGGGACCGGGCTCGGTTGCGGTTGGAACTGATAACGCCGCAGGGGCAGGAAACCATCCGCCAGGATCTCGAGCCGACCGGTTGGCCCGCTGTCCAGGCCCACCTCGGCCCCCACCTCGGCCCCCCCCTCAACCCCTGCGGCCGCCCCTGTATCCGCGCCCTGCGCGGCCATCCCAGCAGGCGGATACCAGCCGAGCACGAAGTGTCCCGTTTCGTCCGTGCGCGTCTCGTGGGAAAGATCTCCGAACGCGAGGGAGATCAGCGCCCCGGCCACGCCCCGCCCGGAGCTTTCCTCCGTGACCAGGCCGCGCCACGGGTGCTCGCCAGCGGCGCTGCTCCTGTTCGTCGGCGACGAGTCAGCTCCCCCCGCCTGTTGCGCGACGCCCTGCGGCGGCTCCCCAGCGGAAACGCTGTCGCCGCTGCGCTTGCGATCAGCCCCGGTCCCCCCGGGCGCAGCAGTCCCTGCCATGAGCCCCCTCTCGGCCTGCGCCGCACCGTCGCCCGTGTCCCCCAGCTGCCCCGTTAGCAGCGCCAGCGCCGTCAACGCCAGGGCCAGCACCGCGAGCAGCGTCCCGAGCACGGGGACACGCAAGCCCTTCGAGGTCCTGGCGGACCGCGCGCCCGGGCCGCCGGCCGGGCTGCGCTTCACAGGCTCTCTCCGCAACAACTCATGTGGGCGAGATTGTACGCCCAACCGGCGCCCCCGGCATGGGCGCCGATCTGGAGTTCCCGGTGGGTCTCAGGGAAGCTCTTGGAACGCACCGTAGCAGCGTCCGGCCAGGCTGAAGACCTGTACGCGATCTCCGTCGCAGTCCATCACGGCCACTCGAGTGGAGCCCCGGGGCACACCCTCTTCCACCGCCAGGCGCGTTGGCTCCCAGACACAGCCATCTTCCTTCCCCGCCCGGGCGACGACCGACAGGCGGCGTCCGCCAGCATCCAGCAGCACCAGACCGCTGCGGTCCTCACCGCCAAAGGCAACCAGGGCGCGGCCGTCTGCCAGAAGGGCCAGCCCCTCCGGGCGGCCCGCGCCCGGCCCCTCCGCCGCCGCCCGCCCGCATTCCTGCGGGCCGCCCAGAGCCAGGGAGTAGTGGTAGTCCCCGTGCCTGAAAACCTGTATGCGGCCCGCCGAGCCCCCTCCGGCGGCACCTTCCCGGCCGGAGCCGCCCACGGCACCGGCCTCCAGAATCCAGACTTCGTCAGCGCGCCAGTCCACGGCGGTCAGCTCCAGGAAGCTCCCGCGTGGATCACCGAGGGGCCGCAGGGAAGCCGCTGGCCGCGCTCTGCCGGCGTGCTTGTCCAGGGGCAGCACGCGCAGGGCATGGCGCTGACTGCCGCCGCTGACCACGATCAGCTCCTGGTCCACATCAGTCCCGCGCACGACCACATCCACCGGGCGCCCCAGCTGCGCGGTGACTTCGATGCCGCCGACGTCGAGCGCGTCCCCGGACCCCACCACTCCCAGCTCGCGCCCAAAGGCCGTGAAGACGCGCAGGCACGCGCTGGCGGAGTCCGCGATCCACAGGCGCCGGTCATCATCAACGGCCAGGCCACTGATGCCCGCGCGCGTGCCGCGTCCGTCAATCGTGAAGCCCGGACCCAGGCGACGTCCGTCGAGATCAAAGGGCGCCACGCGGGCGCTCTCCGAGCAGCGCCCGACGAACAACACGCCAGCCTTCAGGGCGAGGCCGCCGTGCATCTCGTCTCGGGGGTTTGCGCGGCGACCGGCGCCGCCAGGAGTTTGACGATGACAACCTCCGCCGGGGCGCGGTGGCGCCAGGGCAGGCCGACGATGCCCAGGCCGCGATTGACGAGCAAGGTGGTCGCACCGAAGCAGACGCGCAGGCCCGGGTGCTTGGGCCCCAGGGTGCGCAATAGCGGCAGATCCACCTGGGTGCCGTGGGTGTGGCCGGAGAGGATGGCCGCGCAGCCGGCGTGGGCCAGGTCACGGGCTCCCGCCGGGTTGTGGCAGAGCATGATCTCCACATCACCCGGGCGCAGGACCGCGCGCGCCGCCGCCACATCCACCACGCGCGCCTCCTCGAGATCCTCCAGGCCCGTGAGGGCCAAGGCCCCGCCGTCCACCTCGAAACGCTGGCAGGCGTTGCGCAGAAAACGAATGCCACCGGCGGCGGCTCGCTCGACCATCTCGCCCTCCCGGCGCTCCTTGTAGTCGTGGTTGCCGAAGACGGCAAAGGTGCCCAGGCGGCTGGTGAGGCACGCCAGCTCATCGAGCAGCGGCAGAGCCTCCTCCACCGCGTGGGTCATGTAGTCGCCGGTCAGAGCGATGAGATCCACCGACAACTCGTTCACGGCGTCGACGACAGCAGTCAAATCGCCAGCGCCCAGAAAACGGCCGCCGTGGAAGTCAGAGAGCTGGGCGATGGTCAGGCCGTCCAGCCCCGGGGGCAGGCCGGGCCACTCGATGCGTTCCTCGCGCAGGCGAAAGCGTCCGGGGGCCAGGTGCCGGCGGCGATAGGCGCGCCGACCCCCCAGGGCGGCCGCGCAGCCCTCCACGGCGCGGAAGAAGGCCAGGCGCCGCTCGCTGAAGCGCCGCTGGGGCACGCTCACATCCGGCGTGGGGGCGGCGGGTGCGGATTCTCTCTGGTCGGGAGTGCTCATGGGAGGCTGAGGCCGGGGGCAGCGCCGGCTCCCTGTATTTATACAACCGGGCGGGCCACTTCCGCTGTGCGCAGATGGCCCGCCCGGTTGTGTGCGTTCTCCTCGCCGGGCTCCGCGGTGCGCCAGCCCCGCGGTGCGCTAGCCGGCGGTGCGCCAGCCCGCGGTGCGCTCAGTAGTAGAAGACGGCCTCTTCTCCGGCGACGAATTCCCTGCCCCCCTCCGTGTTCCAGCCGGCCAGGCGACCGCTGAGGCATTCTGCGTTCAGAATGGCGTTTTCAAAGGTCAGGCGCGCCCGCCCTTCCGCCACCTCGATGACGCCCACCGACGAGGTCACCGTGGCCGGACCGTTCAGCACCAGCGTGCCCTGGCCAAAGCGCAGGCGCAGGGGGCGAGTATCCTCAAGCATGACACGGGTCAGGGAGCCCAGGTGCACTTCGCTCCTGCCCACCACCAGGCGCGCGCTGGCTCCGGGTGCCGTGGCACACCAGTCGCCGCGCTCCATGGGCAGCACGGTACCGGGCTGCTCGATGAGCATTTCCGGCATGGCCACCGGCCCGCTGATAACCGCCAGGTCAGCGCGGGGCGCGGCTCCGAAGGCGTTCTGAAACTGGACGATGGCGAAGATCGCCAGGGCCGGCAGGAACAGGATGCGCAGGTTGCGGCGGCGGCGTTGGTTGGGCGGCGACGCCCCCCCCAGGGCCAGGCGGCGTTGGGTGGCGCGCCGGGCGTTCTTCTCGCCCTCCTCGCGCAGGCGGCGCCGGGCACGCCCCAGGGCGGCGGCGGCCCCCACCGAGTCCAGGTACACGCTGTGGCAAGGCCGACAACTCTCCAGGTGCTCGCGCAGGGCCAGATGCTCCACGCTCTCCCCCTCCTCACCGAGGAAACGATGTACCAGGCGCAGGGCCTCTTCACAGTCGAGATAGGCGGGAGACATGGATCCTCCCTGATCGGCATATTTCCCAGCTGACTGAAACGCCCCAGCGGGGCGCAAGGGGGGTCAGGACCCGGCCAGGCGCTCCTGGGCGGCCGCCAGGCGGGCCAGGGTGCGTTCGCTGCCCAGCAGGGCCACTGTCTCGAAGAGATCCGGCCCGCCGGGCATGCCCGTCAGGGCGCAGCGCACCGGCTGGCCGAAGGCCGGGAAGGGGAGCTCGCGCTCGGCCATCCAGGCCTTGGTGGCTTCCGCCAGGGCGTCCGCTGCGGGCAGCTGGGCGCCGAAGGAGGCGATGAACTCCGCGAAGGCCGCCAGGGTGGCGGTACAGCTCTCGTGGCGGCGGGCGTTTTTCTCGGCCTTCGGGCTGTATTCCAGCGCCGCGTCAGCGGCGAAGAGATAGGCCACGCGCCCGGGCAGCTCAGAGTACAGGCGAATGCGCTCCTGCTCCTGGGCTACCACCGAATGCCACCAATCGGTCCGTTCGGCCAGCTCCTCTTCCGTCGCCAGGCCAGCGGCTGCGATGAAGGGAGCGCAGCGCTCCGCCAGGCGCGTGACGGAGTCCGCGCGGATGTACTCACCCGCCAGCCACAGGAATTTGTCCTGGTCAAAAACCGCGCCGGCCTTGGACACCTTGCTGGGATCGAAGGCGGCGGTGAGTTCCTCCACCGAGAAGACCTCGCGCTCGCCGTCGAGGGCCCAACCCTGGAGCGCCAGATAATTGACGATGGCCTCCGGCGGGTAGCCGAGCTCGCGGTAGTCGCCCAAGGAAGTGTGCCCGTCGCGCTTGCTGAGCTTCCTGCCGCCGCTGCCGAGCATCAGGGGCAGGTGGCCGAAGGTCGGCGCCGGGAGTTCCAGGGCCTGGTAGAGCAGGAGCTGCTTGGGCGTGTTCACCAGGTGCTCCTCGCCGCGCAAGACATGGCTGATTTCCATGGCCGCGTCATCACACACCACCACAAAGTTGTAGGTCGGGCCGCCGCCCCGGCGCAGGATGACCCAGTCATCGATTTCCCCATGGGGGATAGTCACGCTGCCGCGCACCAAGTCCGTGAAGGAGCTCTCCCCCTCCTCAATGCGAAAACGCACGGCGTATTGCTCCCCGGCGGCGGCCCGGGCGGCGGATTCGTCGGCGGTCAGGTCACGGTCACGGCCCCGGTAGGCCCGACGCTGCTTGGCCGCCTGCTGCTCGGCCCGCCAGGCGTCCAGCTCCTCGGCCGTGGAGAAGTCCCGGTAGGCATCTCCGGATGAAAGGAGGCGATCGACCATCTCCAAATGCCCCGCCAGACGCTCGCTCTGCAGGTAGGGCCCGTGGGGGCCCCCCACATCCGGCCCCTCGTCCCAGTCGAGGCCCAGCCAGGCCAGGCCATCCAGAATCGCCGCCTGGGATTCAGCGCTGTTGCGGCTCTTGTCGGTGTCCTCCACGCGCAGGATGAAGCCGCCTCCCTGGCCGCGGGCAAAGGCCCAATTGAAGAGGGCGGTGCGGGCCAGGCCCAGGTGAACGCTGCCCGTGGGGCTCGGCGCTATGCGGACGCGAATGCTCATGGCGGCAAGTGTACGGCCTCCCGTGTTGGGTTCGGCCCATCGGATAGCTAGATTCCATACCTGATGAAAGCCAATGCCCTCGACGCCGATGTGATCCGCCGTGTTCCCAAGGTCCTGCTCCACGAGCACCTCGACGGGGGTCTGCGCCCGGAGACGGTCCAGGAACTGGCCCGGGAAACTGGCTACGGCGAGCTGCCCGAGGGCTGCGACACGGACGCCGAAGCCCTCTCCGATTGGTTCTTCCGGGGCGCCAGCCGTGGCAGCCTGCCCCAGTACCTTGAGGGTTTTCGCCACACCATCGCCTTGATGCAGAGCGCCACGGCCCTCGACCGCATCGCCTTCGAGTTCATGGAGGACATGGCCGCGGACGGCGTGGTCTACGCCGAGGTGCGCTTCGCCCCCCACTTCCACACCCACGCGGAGCTGGGTCTCGAAGGTGTCATGACCGCCGTCCTGCGCGGCCTGCGCCGGGGCGCCGAGGAGTTCGGCGTGGGCTTCGGCCTGCTGGTCTGCGCCATGCGCAACGAATCTCATGAACTCAGCGAGAAGCTCGTCGAGCTGGCGGTGTCCTTCCGGAACCGCGGCTGCGTCGGCTTCGACCTGGCCGGCGAAGAGGCCGGCCACCCGGCCAAGGACCATGTGCGCGCCTTCCAGTACGCCCAGCGCGCCAACTTCTCGATCACCATCCACGCCGGTGAGAGCTTCGGCCCCGAGAGCATCTGGCAGGCCCTGCAGTTCTGCGGCGCCCACCGCATCGGCCACGGCACGCGCCTGATCGAGGACATCGTCATCTATGACAACAAGGTCATCCAGGTCGGCGCCCTGGCCCAGTACATCCTCGATCACCGCATCCCCCTGGAGCTGTGCCTCTCCTCCAATGTGCACACCGGCGCCACGCCTTCCCTGGAAGAGCACCCCTTCCCCTACTTCCTCTCCTCCGGCTACCGCGTGACGCTCAACACGGACAACCGCCTGATGAGCCGCACCACCATGAGCGCCGAGTACGCCATCGCCAACGCCCAGTTCGGCTGCTGCCTGAACAAGCTCGAGCTGCTCTCCCTGAACGCCATGAAGTCGGCCTTCGCCTCCTACGGTGAGCGCTGCCGCTTCATCTACAACCGCATCAAGCCCGGCTTCGCCGCCCTGCGCGAGGAGCTGGGCCTGGAGGCGGACGGCGGCTCCTATATGCGCCCCCGCTGAAACGATGGAAGGCCCCGTCCAGCTGCGCGATGTGGCGGCCTTCGCCGGTCGCATGGAGATGCGTCTTTTCGAGAGCGAACTACTCAAGGGCAACCCCCTCGGCGATCCCCACCTGCGCGAAGTGCCGATCTACATCCCGCCCGACACCAGAGCTCCCCTGCCGGTCATCTTCCTGCTCTCCGGCTTCAGCGGTCGCGGCCAGGCCATGACAGAGACACACCCGTGGAAGCGCGGGGTCCTGGCCGACTTCGATCGGGCCGTGGCAGCGGAAGAGGTCCCGCCGGCCATCCTGGTGGCCCCGGATTGCTTCACGCGCCTCGGCGGCAGCCAGTACGTGAACTCCAGCGCCACCGGCCCCTATCGGGATCATGTGGCCGGGGAGCTGGTGGATCTCATCGATGAGAACTACGACACGCTCCCCGGCCGCCGCGCCGTGTGCGGCAAGTCCTCCGGCGGCTTCGGTGCCCTGCACCTCGCCATGCACCACCCGGACATCTTCCCCGTGGCCGCCTCCATCAGCGGCGACTGCGCCTTCGACCTGGGTCATGTGAACAGCTTCCCGGCTGCCCTGCGCGGCCTCATCGAACACGACGGCGACCCGGCCCGCTTTCTGGCCGCCTTCGAAAGCGATCCGTCCCTCTCCGGAGACGGCCATGCGCTGATCGACCTCCTGGCCATGTCCGCCTGCTACTCCCCCAACGCCGACGCGCCCCTGGGCTTCGACCTGCCCGTGACCCTCGACACCTGCGAGTTGATCGACGAGGTCTGGCAGCGCTGGCTGGCCTTCGATCCCCTGCGCGCCTGTGCAGCCCATGCCGAGGCCCTGGCCGGCCTCGATCTCCTGCACATCGAGTGCGGCGACCGGGACGAGTTCCACCTGCAATACGGCCTGCGGCGCCTGGCCACGCGCCTAACGGAACTCGGCATTTCCTTTAGCAAGGAGGAGTTCCCCGCTGGCCACTTCGACATCAACCACCGCTACGGACTGCTCCTGCCGCGCCTGGTACACGCCCTGACGGCCTAGCAGGCGGCGGCGGCGGGGCGGCCACACGGATTCAATCCGTGGGCTAGAATGCAATGCGGTGCCCTGCGGGCATCTTGCCACTTCCGCTCCCCGAGCCCCCCATATCCATGCAGATAGCCCTCCTTCTCAGCCTGCTGCCCCTCTGCCTGCCCCAGGGCCGGACCGCCCCACCGCCGGTCACACCGGGCACACCGGTCTCACCCACAACCATCACCATCGACGGGGCCTGGGAAAACGAGACCTCACCCGCCGAGCAGATCATCCTGCGCCTGCGCCTGGATGACAGCCTGCTCGCCTATGTGGCCGGAGCCCCGGGTCTCTCCACGCCATCGGGTTCCCTGGTGGGGAGCACCGTGACCCTGGCCTTCGAGGGCGAGGACGGAGGCGGACCATTTGATGCAGGCACCTTCACCGGCACCTTCATCGGCCACCGTATCGAGGGCAGCCTTGTGAGCAGTTCCAGTTCGATGCCCTTGACCCTGGTGCGCTCCACGGCGCTCTTGTTGGAAGAGGATTGGCTGCTCGTCGAGGAGGACAGTGGCGAGGCTGTCCAGGCGGCGCGCCTGACTGATGCCGGCGCATTCTTCGGCGGCAGTTTCACGGGCCTTGGCCAGTGTGACTTCCTGGCCTGTGGCGGAGGGATAACCGACTGGAACATCAGCGGCACGGGACACACGATTCAGACCTCCTCCGGCGGCTCCTGCGATTCCTTGTCCACCCTGTTGGGCACCTTCGATCCCAGTAGCGCTTTCCTGACGGGCACCTACTCGACGTCCGATTGCTGGGGATCAAGCGCCGGCAACTTCATGGCTGGCAAGGAAGGGCTGACCGACACGCGCCATATGCGGGCCGTGCTGGAACTGCTGGCTGACTTCTGCGACGCCCTCGAAACCGAATCGGCGACGGCCATCGACGCGCTCCATTCCGCCTACCTGCACGACGGCCTGACGCGGGCCGACTGGGAGACCCAGTTCGCCACCTGGTTTCTGAACTACAACTCAATTGAGGCTAACGCCACACCGACCAGCATTATCACGATCGACGACGGCGAGGTGCATCCCTACCTGGCGGGCCCTCCACGGTTGGGCTGGCACCTTTTGGTCACGGGAGTACCCGCGGGGGGCGGTGCGCCCGAAACGCTCCTCGACTACGAGCCGGAACTATTCCTGGATAGCCTCCACTACCTCGGCGTCGAGGGCGGACAACGCGTTTTCGTCGGCAACGGTGAAGCCGCGCCCTTCTCCATGAACATGCCCATCGCCTTCGGCGACGGCGCCATCAGCAACTACGGGCTGTGGCCCTACGGCGTTCACGGCGGCGGCCACCCGGAAGGCCACCCGGGCATCGACATCGAATACGCCGCCGGCACCTCCGTGCTGGCGACAACCGCCGGGACGATCAGTTCCATCGGGCCCAACTCCCACTTCCCGACCATGATGGACCTCATGCTCGAGGCGCGCACCGGGGTCGCCGTCCAGTACGACCACATGGGCCCGGTGGATCCGTCCATCACCGTGGGCAGCACGGTGCTCGAAGGCCAGGTGCTCGGCGATGCCCCGTCCGGAGCCCATAGCGCCGTACACCTCGCCCTGCGCCTCGGGGTGGAGACAACCTGCCCGGTACCGTATTTCAACGCGGCCGGCCAAAGCACCTTCGATGCGCTCTGGGACACAGCCCACTACATGGAGGAACTGGTGGAACCACTCGCCTGCAACACGGTCGATGTGAGCTTCCCCCTGACGGCGGTGCGCTCCCTGATCAGCGGGACGCTCCCGGCGGGCCTGGAGATCACGCGCTCGGACGCCACGACCTACGACATGACCTACACGCTGCTGGACGCCGCGGGCGTGGCCTTCGAAACGGGCACGGTCACCTTCAACGCCGCCCCGACGGCATCCACCATCGACTTCGTGCCCAGCACCCCCGCCGGTCCCACACGCCTCGGCCTGGTTGACATCAACGGCGAGGATCTGTGGCTCGATTGGGACACCACCACGCGTCCCACCAGCTTGGCCGGTGCCTCCCACTACCGACTGGACTAGCAGCCCGCCCCTGATTCCACCCCGCACCCCAAAACGGCCGACTGCGGCGGCTTGCCGCCCGCTCTGGAAGCGCTCCGGGTGATGGATGCTGACTAGTCAGCCAGGTCCGCCGGGCGTGGCTCGAGGATGGCCAAACCGAATCGCGAGTGGGCCCGCTCCAAGGGCTTGGCGCCCACGCGCCAACTCTCCACGTAGTTGCTGCGCACCCAGTCCATGAGTTCGACGCCGAAGTCCCGGCCGAAGAGCGGCAGGCCGTACTCGCTGGTGTCCTTGTGCACCAGCACGACGAGATCCGGCGGCGAAGCCCGCAGAGCTGCCAGCATCGTCTGCCCGCCAAAGAAGGCGAACTCCGGCGGCATGAAGTTGATGAAGGGCGTCGGTGTGGCGCGCCTGGCCAGGTAGTTGAGCATGACCCCCTCGGGCAGGACGAGCAGCGTCTCTGCGGACTCCGTGCGCGCCTCGATTTCCCCCAGGGCGCTGCGCACCAGGCGCCCGCGGCCATCCGCCAGGAAGCTGTCAGCCCCCTCTCCCAGGCGCGCCGTCTGGCGTTTGTACAATTCCCCGGAGCGGCCCAGATGCCAGGGCAGCACGGAGAGCACCAACCCCAGGACCGCCGCCCGACGCATGGACAGCAGGGCGACGCCTGGCGCTCCCGCCCCCCGGGAGAGGGCCGCGGGCAACCAATCCCAGGCCGCCACGACAAGTACCAGGGTGGCCGGCAAGGCCAGCACAAACCCATAGTGGTGAATGCGCGCGTTCAGCAGCATCTTGCCCAGCAGGACAGCGGCGAACACCACCAGGGCCAGGCGCGCGGCCTCCCGGGATCCCCGCCCGGGGCCCGGGTTATTGGTCGCGAGCCACCAGCGCCGCAGACACCAACTGCCGAGCAAGACCATGAACAGGGGCCAGGCCCGGGCCAGGCCCGGACCGGGTAGGGCGTCGCCCGAGAGGGTTGCGGGCAGGGCGCACAGCACGAAAAGGAGCGCGCCCGCCGGGCGCCGGTGCCGGACTGCGGACGCTCGGAAGAGAGGCAGTTGTGGCAACTTGAGCGCGCACCACCAGGCGCCGCCGAGCACCAGTGCCCAGGAGCCGAGGTGCAGCAGGTTGCTGACCACATTCTCCAACCCCATGCCACGCAGATAGAAGGTTGAACCGGCCGCCCCGCCCCGGACCAGGTGGAGCCACCCACCCAGCACCCCATGCCAGGCCCCGGCGGCATCCAGGTCCCAGCGGAGGTAGGCAAAGGTGACGGCCGGGCCGATCAGCAGCCCCAAGAGTGCGCCGGCCGCGGAACCGGCATTCGCCCTCGACGCGCGCGCCCTTGACGCGTGCGCCTGGGACCCCGCCCCCAGGGCACAGGCCAGACGCACCAACCAAGCCAGGGCGGCCGCCAGGAAGACCTCGGGCTTGGTCAGGAAGACCAGGCCCAGGGCCAGGCCGCTCCAGCAGGCCTGGCTCCCCCGCCGCCCCGCGCACCAGCGCTCCAGTCCCTCCAGGGACAGGAGGGCCAGCAGCAGGCCGTGGGTGAGCCCGTGGCTGTAGGGGGACATGAAGTTGTAGTTGCCCGTGTTCAGGTAGCGCGGGAAGGCGAACAGCAGCAGAAAAAAGAGCAGCGCCAGATCAGCCCCGGCGCGGCTGCCCGCCCGCGCGAAGAGGCGCCGCAGAAGGCCGGCAACGGCGGCGGCCACGAGTACATTCCCCGCCACCAGCACACTCAGACCGGCGCCGAAGACGCGAAACAACAGCCCATTCCAAAGGGGCGGCAGGGCTCCATCCTGCCAGGCGATGTCCCGGTAGAGCGCCTCGCCCAGGGAGAGCCGCCAGGGCACATACAGCTCACGCCCGAAGTCCACCAGGGGATCGGGCCAGGTGCCGCGGCTCCAGCAGAACAGGATCACCGCCAGGAGCAGCAGCAAAGCGGTCCTGAGGCGCGCCGCCCGGGGCCCCGCGATGCCCGCGCTGGGGCTGGGGTCGGTGTCAATCTCCGTACCGATTTCGGCACCGCCGCCGGCACGGCAGCCGGGCTCGCGGCCGGGCTCGTGGCCGGGCCCGCGGTCGGGCCCGCGGTCGGGCCCGCGGTTGGCACCCGCCATCGACCTAGGGGTGCGAGGCCTCCACTACCGTGTGGATGCCGCCGCGCACCATGAAGTCGCCCTCGACACTCATGCTGCGCGGCGCGAGCAAGGCCACCAGGTCGTCGAGGATGCGGTTGGTCACGGCCTCGTGGAAGTGTCCCTCTTGGCGGAAGGACCACAGGTAGAGCTTGAGGCTCTTCAGCTCGACGCAGAGCTCGTCCGGCGCATAGCGAATGCGCACGGTGGCAAAGTCCGGCTGCCCGGTCTTGGGGCACAGGCAGGTGAACTCGGGACACTCGAAGCGAACCTCGTAGGCGCGCTCCGGGCTCGGGTTCGGAAAGGACTCCAGGTCGCGGGTGGGGGCAGTGCTCATGGGGTGGTGGGAATGGCTCCGGGAGGATCAGCGCAGCTGGCCGCGGCGGCGCGCCACGGTCACGCCCCCCAGGCGGCAATCGAGGGACCAGTATAGGGGCGTCGCGGCCTCCCCCGGCCCGGCATCCCCCGGGGAAAAGGACGCCACCGCAGCAGCGGCCTGCGGGCAACGCAGGGCGCGGCCGTCCGCCGTGGGCGTCACGGTGCACTCGAGATACCACACGCTGCCAGGCGCGCCGCGCACGTTCACAGGGTCCGCTCCGCCAACCGCACCATCCTTCAGAAGAGCTGGCACGCACAAGCCCAGCACCCAGGATCGTTCGCCGCCCAGGAGCCCTCGCGGCCAGTCCTGCGCGGCCAGGGGAAACTCCCAGTAGGCCTCCGTGACCAGCGGCTCAAAGGCCCCGCTCGGCGCGGCGGGAGAAGACGCCGGCGGCGGCGGCTCCGGCAGCAGCGCCGCCGAGGCGATTTTGACCAGGGGGCCCTCGAACCAAATGCGCCGCAGGCGTCCGCCGGCCAGCCAACCGAGCTGTCCGGTGAGGTCGAAGAGGGCCACGGGGCCGTGCTCGCCCGCCAGCCAGGCGCCCTGCACTGTGCCTTCAACGGCCTGGGCCGCCTGTCCTCGCCAGTGCATGACCGGCGCCGCGCCGGCGGCCGTGCCCAGCACCTGATCGGCGGCCTCGGCCCGGGCCACAACCCGCAGGGCGCGCGTCTCGAATGGATCCGGACGCACGCCCTGGGGCGAGCGCCCCTCTTCACGCCAGACCGCAGACCCCGGAGCCTCCACGGCGGCGACCTTGAGCACACGCCGGGCCCGCTCTCCCGCCCCGGGCGGCAGCAGCAGCACCAGGCCCCGCTCCCTGGCCCGCAGAAACTCCTCCGTGCCCAGACAGGCGAAGAGCGCCGCCCTCTCCGCGCCGCCCACCACCGTACCCGCACCCGCTTCCGTGCCCGCCAACAGATAGGGCAGGGCGGGCCGCAGCAGGTCGTGTCCATTGCGCAACTCCAGGGGATCCACCACCAGATAGGTGCTCTCCCAACCGTGCAGGCGCGCCGCGTCCGAGAGCTCCTCCGCCAGGCCATCGACGCGTTCCGCGGTTCCCCGCCAGCCGTTCGCATTGGCGTGTGAGATGGCCGCGTAACCCAGCACGATAAGAGCCGGCAAGACGCTGCGCCGCGCACCGGAGAGGGCCGTGGCACACAGGCCGAGGCCCGTGGCAATCACCAGCGCCGGCAGGAGCAGTACGCTCGCGGCGCTCAGGTCGCCGGGCTCCACGCGCACCGCCAGACGCGCCGCCTCGGTCACGAGCAGGGAGGCGACCCACCCGGCGATCAGCCAGCCCCACAGGCGCGGGGCCGAGCGCGCCGCCACCAGCGCCGGCTGCAGGGCGAGGAGCAGCAGGATGCCAGCGAGCCCGTAGCCACCCGCTCCCACCGACTGGAGATTGACCGGAAAGAGCAGCAGGCCCAGCTTCTCCACTACCAGCCCGAGGGACCCGAGGAAACCGAGCTGCCCGAGGCCGGCTCCCCCCAGCGCAACCGTTCCGGCAAAGGGCCCAGCGCCTGCGGGAGAACATAACCCTCCCAGCACGCCAGCCCCGGCCTCGACCAACGACTGCGACATGAACGACGCGCGCGGGATGGCTTCGAGGGAGACGCCAAGTGCGAAGAGCGCCAGGGTGGTCAGCGTGGTTCGCACGCGCAGGGGCAGTGGCCGATGGCGGCGGGCCGAAGTGCCCTCGGCCACGGCCAAAAAGAGCGGCAGAAAGAGCGCCAACGCACTGGCCAGGGAGGCGGCGATGGCCAGCGCCCCCGCCGCCAGCACCTCCCGGTGGCGATGCTCCTGGCGACCGCGCAGGAACAGAACCGCCGCCAGACCTCCCAGGGCCAGCCCCAGCAGATCACCCCGGGCGGCCAGGGGCGTGGCCGCCTCCAAGAGCATCGGATGCAACCCCCCGAGAAAGGTCACCGCCAGGCCCGCCGCCCGGGCCTGTTCCCGCCCGCACCAGGGAATCAACATGCGCCGCGCCAGGCGCCCGGCAGCCCAGGCCGCCACCAGAAGCAGGACGAGGTTCTCCACGCGCAGACGCGCCGCCGTCCCCGGCAGCCAGCGCCCCCCCTCCGTATGCCACCAGGCCGAGAGCGCCAGGCTGCCTCCCGCCAGGGGCCGCCCGGCCGCCGCCCACTGACCATAGAGGGCAGGCGCACTCCAGGGATTGCTGCCCCAGGCTGAATCCACCGGCCAGGAGACCTGCACCGCCTCCGCCAACACACGCGCATCAGTCCCCACCGGCCCCACGGACATGCGCGGAGCGCCGGCAAACCCCAAGAGCAGCATCAGCAGTGTGGCCCCGAGGGCTTTTCGCAAACCGGAAGACATGGTGCGGATTGTCTTAGAGTCACGCCCCCGCGTCCACAACCAGCCCGGATGACACACAGCAGTCCGGGCGTGCGGGCCGAGGTCACGCCCCCGCGCCCACAGCCAGCCCGCCGCCTGCCCCTCGCCGGCTTCCTCCTCCCCGGCGCCGCCGGGCACCGGCCCGCCCTCTCTCGACTGGGGTCAGGTCTGCCAGTGGACACGGGCTGGCAGCCCCTCGGGGTCGGCGCCGACGCAGCCTTCCGGTGACGGATTCTGGAGTGCTGCTGGGATGGATACGGAACAGCCCAGACACCGGGCGCGGGCACCGGGGCACCCAACGCCTGACTCCCTGCCGGGCTCCGGCGCCCGAGTTCGGCGTAACCGGCGGCCTGTGGCTCCCCGGGAACCGTCCAGTTAGGCTGTCGCCATGGCGGTATCAGCACCCACACGAGCCCTGCACCGGGCCCTGCCCCTGGCCCTCGGCATCTGGGCCCTGGGCGCCTGGCACCTGAATTTCATCTGCGACGACGCCTTCATCTCCTACCGCTATGCGAAGCACCTGGCGGCCGGCGAAGGACTGGTCTTCAACCTCGGGGCGCAGCCCCCCGTGGAGGGCTACACCAACTTCCTGTGGGTCGTGTACCTCTCGCTCTTCGAGCCCGGCGGCTGGCTGCACACGCGCATCCTGGACACGCCCACCATCGCCCGGCTGACCTCGGCCCTCTGCGGCCTGCTGCTGCTCCTGTCCGTGGCCGGCCACCTGCGCCGCCGGGAGGAGCTGACCGACGGGGCCCGGGTCGCCGGCCTGCTCTTCCTGGCCAGCTTCCCCCCCATGGCCCTGTGGTCCACCGGTGGTCTGGCCACGATGCCCGCGGCCCTGTTCATCTTCCTCACCTACCGCGCCCTGTTCGGCGCCCGCTCCACGGCGCCGGAGGCGAACCCCACGGCCTCAGCCGCCCGCTGGCTGCCCGGCCTGGCCGCCGGTCTCTGGGGCACCCTGGCCGTCCTGACGCGCGCCGATGGCTTCCTCTGGATCCTGGGCCTGATCCTCCTGGCCCTCCTCTCCCCGCAGCGCAGGCGGAGCGCCTTCCGGCGCAAGCTGCTCGTCTGCGCCCTCCTGACCGGCGGCACGCTGGCCGCGCACTTCATCTGGCGGCACGGCTTCTACGGCGACTGGCTGCCGAACACGGCGCGGGTCAAGACCGGCCTCTCCGCCCTGCGCCTCGAACGGGGAGCGAAGTACGTACTGGCCTATCTCTGCGCCGTGCCCTCCGCCGGCCTGGCCCTTGGCTTCGGCCTCTATGCCCTGCGCCAGGGCCGCCAGGCCAAGGCTCCGGACCAGGGCGCGGCGCTGCCTTCCGCCGCCGCAAGAAGCCAACGCCCCCTCGCGGCCCAGGCCCTGCTCTGCTTCTCCGGCACCGCGGCCTACGCCCTGTGGGTCGGCGGCGACTTCATGCCCCTCGGCCGTTTCCTCTTCCCCGCCGTGCCCTTCCTGGCCCTGGCCTTGGCCGCCGGCCTGGCGCGGGCGCAAGCCAGTCCCGGCGCCTGGGGTCGCCGGGGCGCAGCGCTCGGCGCCGGCTTGGCGATCCTCCTCTCGGGCCTGGCCTTTGCCGATATCCATGTGCTGCCCCACGCCCTGCGCACAGCCGTCGACTTCCGTTGGAACGAGCCCCACTATCAAACCGAACTCGAGATGCACGCCGGCATGGACGAGCGCGCGCGCGACTGGGTCGTGCAGGGCAAGGCCCTGGCCCTCTACACGCGCCCGGACGAGACCATGATCCTCTCCGCCGTCGGCGCCCAGGGCTACCACTCGAACCTCTTTCTCTACGACAACTACGGCCTGGTGACGCGCGCGGTCGCCCTGCGCGACGCGCCCCTCAAGCGCTCATCCCCCGGCCACGACAAGCGCGTGCCCTCGGACTTCTTCTTTGACCGCAAGCCGGACTACCTCGGCTCCCTGCTCTCCCATCCCTGGCTGCCGGAGACGGACGGCCTGCCCACGGCCCCGGGCCAGAGCTGGCACGAGCACCCCTGGGGCCACCGCGTGGACATCGAACGCTATCCCCTCTACCCGGAGGACGGCTTCGAAGAGGGCCTGGAGCTGCGTCTCTTGCGTTTCAAACGCTGACAAGACACCCCACTCGACCCCGCCCAGGCACGGGGAGAGCCGGTTTGCCAGAAAAAGCGCCTGCCCCCGCCCGCGCCTGTGCAGAATGTCGGATGATTCTTCGATAGTTAACGAAAGAACGTCGGCGATAGTAATTGAAGGGACGCCGGGGCCAGGCGCCCGCGGGAGACCAACTCCCCGGGGAAGGCCCCGTAGGCCCGACACAGCGACCATGTCCACCTCCCAGACCACAGCCCAGAGAGCTCTCGGCGGCCTGCTCGGCCTGCTGCTCTTCCTGCAGAGCGCCGTCGCCCTGCCGGCGCCCTGCGGTCTGCTCAAGGCCGCCGGACTGGCCCCCGCCGCCGCAGCCCGGGAAGGCTGCTGCTGCGCCGAACGGAGAGTGCCAGCGGCGCGGGCCTCCTGTTGCCCCATGGCAGAAGGCGCGGACGTCGGTCAAGCGCCCACGCCGACCGACTCGGACGGCCCGGACATCAAGCGCGGCGGCTGCGGCTGCCGCATCGCCCCCCTCCCGAATCCCGAACCGGCCCTTCCCATCGTGTTCGGCGGCGGAGCTCTGGACATCCTGCGGCACATCGATGCCCGGACCCTGGTGAGCTCCCGCACCATCGCCGCACCCCACCTCCAAGGCGACGACGCTCCCCTCGCCTGGGCAAACCCGCCGCCCGGTTCAGGGACTTCCCCGTGGTCCGCCCGCGGCTCCGCGCTCACGGCGCGCCCCCTGGCCGCCCGGGCCCTCGCGGCCGGCGGCCCCTGGACCCAGCGGGTCCTCTGCAAAGCTCTGCTCTAGGGTTCCTCCGGAGCCCACGCCCCACTGCGGCGTGCTCCCAGGCTCCCGCCGTGTCCCCGCTTCCGCGCCCCGCCCGGCCGTGAACGCAGCAGGCACGCGCCGAGCCCTTTGCCAACGACGGCGAGGGACTTCCCCTTTCCGTCCCGAGCTCCCGCCTCTTCGCCGGACCTCTACTCCCACGCCTCCCGCCATAGGGGCCAGCCTCCCAGATGAAGCACACGAACCGAAATCACTCCCCGCTCGCCTCGGCCTTCCTCCTGGCCCTGTGCGCCTGTGCCGCCAGCGGGACGCGCTCCGCCGACTCCCCGGCCAGCGGCGCCACCGGCTACGCTTCCCCCGCGCCTTTCCCCCATGTGCCAATCCCCGTGGGCTCCGCGGCTCCCGCTACTCCCCTGGCCGAGGAGACGCCGACCCCGGCCCTCCCGCGCACGCTCGGCGACCATGTGCGCTGGGCCCTGGCCCACAACCCGACCCTCGGCGGCCTGTCCGCCAACCTCTCCGCCCTGGCCGAAGCGCCCCGCCAGGTCGGCGTCCTGCCGGATCCCAAGTTGTCCGTGACCCACTACCTGGAGCCAGTCCAGACCCGCGTGGGCCCCCAGCGTTCCGCCGTCGGCCTGACCCAGGCCCTGCCCTGGTTCGGCACCCTCGGCCTGCGCGCCGCCGCCGCGGAACAGCAGACCGCCGCCGCCGCCGAGGGCCTCCACGGGGCCCGACTCGAAACGGCGCGCGCCGTGCGCCGGGCCTGGTGCGAGCTCACCTACCTCGGGCGCGTGGCCGCGGTGCTTGAGGAGAACATGGCGCTCCTGCAGCAGAGCGCCCAGGCCGTGCGGGCGCGCTTCACCACCGGCGGCGCATCCCACGGCCAGCTGATCCGCGTGGACCTGGAACGGGCCCGCCTGGGTGACCGCCTGCGCGCCGCGCGCGGGCGCCGCGCCCCGGCCCGGGCGCGCCTGGCCCGGGCCCTGGGCACGCCCCTGCCGCGACCCGACGACGAGCCCCGGGACTACGGGGGCCTCTTGGAGGAGCTCGATGCGGACGGGGCACTCCCTGCGACCGCCTTCCCCGCCCACCACCCGGAGCTGCGCGCGGCGCGCGCGAGCATCGCAGGCGCCCGGGCGAGGCTCTCCCTGGCGGAGAAGCAGCGCTACCCGGACCTGGCCTTCGGCCTGCGTTGGATCGAGACCGGAGATGCGGCCGGCATGGGAGGCAGTGATGCGGGCGCGGATCCCTGGCTGGCGACGGTCGTGCTCGACCTGCCCTTGGACCGCGGGCGTATCGCCGCCGGCGAGCGCGCGGCCCGGGCTCGCCAGCGCTCAGCCGCCCTGGCCCTGGATCGCACGCGTCAAAGCCTGGAGGCGCGTCTGGCCAGCGCACGCTTCGATTTCGAGGACGCCGGACGCCGCATGGTGCTCCACGAGGAGGCCCTGCTGCCCCGGGCCAGCACCGTCCTGCACACCACCGAGAGCGCCTTCCGCACGGGCCAGGCCACCTTCAACGACCTGCTCGACGCCAACCGCGTGCTGCTCGACCTGGCACTCTCCCTGGAGGGCGCGCGCCGCGACCGGGCCCTGGCCCGGGCCGATCTCGAGGCCCTGCTCGCCAGACCGCTGCCCCAATCCGACTCCATCTCACAACACTCCTCCGACAAATCAGCCCCCGCGCAGCAGGCCCGCTAGACACATGAACACCACAGACAACAACACCGGCGCCCACAACACAGGTACATCCCGCGGCTTCGGCCGTCTCCTCGCGCTACTCAGCGCCGCACTCCTGGGCTACGCCCTGCACGCGCTCACGGCCCCGAGCCCCGGAGAGCACACCCAACACGGGGAACCAAGAGATGCGGCCCCGGTCCAGTGGTCCTGTTCCATGCATCCGCAGATCATCCTGCCGGAGCCCGGCGACTGCCCCATCTGCGGCATGGACCTGACGCCCGTGAACGTGGGTGGCGGCGGCGCCGGCAGCCCGGACCGGGCCCTGCTGCGCACCAGCCCCGAGAGCCGGGCCCTGATGCAGGTGCAGACCTTCCCCGTGGAGCGACGCTTCGTGGATCGCCAGCTGCCCCTGGTGGGCCGCGTGGCGGTGGACGACACGCGCCTGGTACACCTGACGGCCTGGGTCGGCGGCCGCCTGGACCGCCTCTTCGTGGATTCCACCGGCGTGCCAGTTATCGAGAACGACCACATGGTGTCCATCTACAGCCCGGAGCTGGTGGCCGCCCAGGAGGAGCTCCTGGCGGCCCTGGCCACCTCCGCCTCGGGCACCCCGGGCCTTCCGGCCACCCTGAGCACGAGCTATGCCGCTGCGGCCCGCGAGAAGCTGCGCCTGCTGGGCCTCGCGGACCAGCAGCTGGCGGACATCGAAGCCTCCGGTCAGGCCTCCGAGCACATCACGATCCTCGCCCCGCGCAGCGGTACGGTCATCGAGCAGCATGTCTTCGAGGGCATGTATGTGAAGACCGGCACACGCCTCTTCACCATCGCCGACCTCTCTCGGGTCTGGGTTCTGCTCGACGCCTACGAGGCGGACCTGCCCTGGCTGCGCTACGGCCAAGAGGTCAGCTTTCGCACGGACTCTGTTCCCGGCGAGCTGTTCACTGGCCGCATCGGCCTGATCGATCCGCTGCTAGATCCGAAGACACGCACGGTCAAGGTGCGCGTACACGTGGACAACAGCGTGGGTCTCTTGAAACCTGAGATGTTCGTGCGCGCCGAGGTCTCGGCCACCGTCGCCGGTAAAGGGCGCGTGCTCGACCCCCAGCTGGCCGGCTCCTTCATCTGCCCCATGCACCCGGAGGTGATGTCCGCCGATCCCGGCGCCTGCACCGAATGCGGCATGGACCTGGTGTCGGCGGAGGAGCTCGGCTTCGCCACACTTGACGCCGACGCGGGCGGCGCTGCCCCCCGCGCGCCGCTGGTCATCCCGCGCAGCGCGGCGCTCATCACGGGCCGGCGCGCGGTGGTCTACGTGGAGCTGCCGCCTGAGGCCGACGCAGATTCACCCTCCGGCTCCGGATCACTCTCCAGCTCCGGGCCCAGCGGCATCTTCGAGGGCCGTGAGATCGTCCTCGGTCCGCGGGCCGGCGCCTGGTTGGTGGTCAAGCGCGGCCTGCTCGAAGGCGAGCGCGTGGTCGTCAACGGCAACTTCAAAATAGACAGCGCCCTGCAGATCCAGGCCCGCCCGAGCATGATGTCCATGGCCGGCGATGATCCGTCACAGGCCACGGCGCCCGCGCGCCTCTCAAGCGAAGCGTTGGAAGTGCTGGAGCGCGTGCTCGCGGCCTACCTCGCGCTCCAGGAGCACCTGGCCGGGGACGACCTGACCGCTGCGCGCACGAGCACCGCGCATCTGGTCACAGCTTTCGGTGACTCGCTACCCGAGGTGCTGCGCGACCTGGCCGACCGAGCCGCCACCCTGGCCGCGGCCACGGACATGGACGCCCTGCGCGTCGCATTCCAGCCCGTATCCAACGGGCTCGCGCCCCTTTTGGCGGAGCTGCCCAGTTCGGCCCTGGCCGGATCAGAAGCCCTGGTGCGCGCCCACTGCCCCATGGCCTTCGACTTCGCCGGCGCCGACTGGATCCAGCGCGGCAAGGGCATCCTGAACCCCTACTTCGGTGACGAGATGCTGACCTGCGGCAGCGTGGTGGAGTTCTACAGCGAGGCCTCCGCCTCCGATGTTGAAGGCGTTGATGGCGCTGACGGCGCTGACGGCGCGGCCACACCCAAGGACGGCACACAGGAACACGCCGAGCACGGCGCTTCAGAGGCGCACGGAGAGGACCACTAAATGACGCCCTCCCCCACCAGCCAGCGCGGGCCCATCGCCGCCATCCTGCGCTTCTGTCTGGAGAACCGCCCGGTCGTCTTCCTGCTGACAATCCTGGCCGTCGGCTGGGGACTGGGCGTGGCGCCCTTCGACTGGAACCTCGGCAGCCTGCCGCGGGACCCGGTGGCCGTCGACGCCATCCCGGACCTGGGCGAGAACCAGCAGATCGTCTTCACAAAGTGGATGGGGCGCTCGCCGGAGGATGTGGAGGACCAGATCACCTATCCACTGACCGTCAGCCTGCTCGGCACGCCGGGCGTGCGCACGGTGCGCAGCTTCTCCTTCTTCGGGTTCTCGACCATCTATGTGATCTTCGAAGAGGAAATGGAGTTCTACGAGTCGCGCAGCCGCCTGACTGAGAAGCTCGCCAGCCTCGACGCGCGCCTGCTACCCGCCAACGCGCGGCCCGTGCTCGGCCCCGACGCCACGGCCCTGGGCCAGGTCTATTGGTACACGCTGGAGGGACGCACCCCCGATGGCGAGCCCAGCGGTGGCTGGGATCTGGCGGAGTTGCGCAGCGTCCAGGATTGGCAGGTGCGCTACGCCCTGCTGGGCGCCGGAGATGTGAGTGAAGTGGCCTCCATCGGCGGTTTCACGCGGGAGTACCAGGTCGATGTGGACCCGGACGCCATGCGCGCCCAGGGCGTATCCCTGGAAGCCATCCTGCGCGCCGTGAGCGCGAGCAACGTGGATGTGGGCGCACGCACGATGGAGATCAACCGCGTCGAGTATGTCATCCGCGGCCTGGGCTTCATCGAGGAGCTGGCCGACCTGGAGGACACGGTCGTGCGCGTGGCCGACGGTGTGCCGATCCGCGTGCGCGATGTGGCCAGCGTCTCAACGGGCCCGGCCGCGCGCCGCGGAGCCCTGGACAAGGGCGGCGCCGAGGCCGTGGGCGGTGTGGTCGTTTCGCGCTTTGGAGCCAATCCCCTGGAGACCATTCAGCGGGTCAAGGGCGTCATCGCCGAGATCAGCCCGGGCCTGCCGACCCATGTGGTCCTCGACTGGGACCGGGTCACGCGCGCTGAGGCCCTCGCTTTCGCCCGGGACAACGGCTTCGAGGCCTTCCACACCGATGCCAGCGGCACGCCCTCGGCCCGCTTGAAGCACGCTGATTGGGTGGCCCACCTGCGCGCCCATCCGCGCGAGCGCTGGCCCGCCTGGGCGAACCTCAGCCAACTCACAATCGTGCCTTTCTACGACCGTTCCGAGCTGATCGGCGAGACCCTGCAGACCCTGGAAACCGCCCTGACCGAGGAGGTCCTGGTCACCGTCCTGGTCGTGATCCTGATGGCCGCGCACCTGGGCAGTTCCCTGCTCGTCGGCGCACTCCTGCCCCTGGCCGTGCTCTTCTGCTTCATCGCCATGAAGGTCTTCGGCGTCGACGCAAATATTGTGGCCCTCTCGGGCATCGCCATCGCCATCGGCACCATGGTTGACATGGGTGTGGTGCTCTCCGAGAACATCCTGCGCAGCCTGCGCGAGGCTGACCCCGAGGCTGCGCGGGGTCCCGTGATCCTGGAGGCCACCATCGAGGTCGGCAGCGCCGTGTTGACCGCCGTGGCCACCACCGTGCTCGGCTTCCTGCCGGTCTTCACGATGACCGGGACAGAGGGCCGCCTCTTCGGCCCCCTGGCCTGGACCAAGACCTTCGCCCTGCTGTCGGCCCTGGTCGTGGCGCTGACGATCCTGCCCCCCGCCATGGCCATGCTCTTCTCCCACCGGGCCCCGGGCGCTCACAGGAACGATAGGCGCACGCGCCGCCGGCAAGCGCTCTCCGCGTTCCTGCTACTCGCCGCAGCCCTGCTTCTCGTTCTCGGCCACCGCCTGCCGGGAATCGCACTCCTGGCCCTGGGTCTCTATCTGCCCCTGCGCACCTTCTTCGGCAACCTGCACCCGGGCCCGCTCACCAAGCTGGTCAACGGTCTGGTGGCCGGCGCCGTGACGGTCCTCTTGGCGCGCCATTGGGCCCCCCTCGGGATTGAGGCCGGAACACTCGTGAACCTGCTGTTCGTCGCCGGCCTGGTCGGCGCCCTGTTGGGCTTCTTCGCCCTGGTCCAGCGCTCCTACGCGCAGGTCCTCAACTGGTGCCTGGCCCACAAGCTGCTTTTCCTCAGCCTGCCGAGCCTGCTGATCGTCTTCGCCCTCTGCATCTGGCTCGGCTTCGCGCGCACCTTTGCCTTCCTGCCCGGAGCCGCTCAAGACGCCGACGGGTTACGTGCCAGCGCCCTCTGGACAAGCCTGGACGAGGCCCTGCCGGGCCTCGGCCAGGAGTTCATGCCGGCCCTCGACGAGGGCGCCTTTCTCTACATGCCGAGCACCATGCCCCACGCTTCCCTGGGCGAGACCCAGGAGGTGCTCGCCTGGCAGGACCGTTCCATCGCTTCGATCCCGGAGGTGGACACGGTCGTTGGCAAGCTCGGCCGTGCGGACACGCCCCTGGACCCGGCTCCGGTTTCCATGATCGAAACGGTCATCGGCTACAAGAGCGAATATCGCCTGGACGCAGCCGGAGCCGTGGCGCTCTTCGCCTACGACAGCAAGCTGCTCAAGTTCTTCCGCGATGACGACGGCGAGTTGATCCCCGACAGCCAGGGGCGCCCCTTCCGTCAGTGGCGCGAGCACATAAAAACGCCCGACGACATCTGGGCCGAAATCCTGGTCGCGGCGGAGATTCCCGGCACGACTTCCGCGCCCAAGCTGCAGCCGATTGAGACACGGCTGGTGATGCTGCAGACCGGCATGCGGGCGCCCATGGGTGTCAAGGTCAGCGGCCCCAGCCTGGCGGCCATCGAACAAGTGGGCCTGGCCATCGAGGGTCTGCTCAAGGAGGTACCCAGCATCAAGACCTCGGCCGTCTTCGCCGACCGTATCGTCGGCAAGCCCTATATCGAGATCGACATCGAGCGCGCCGCCATCGCCCGCCACGGCCTGACCGTGCAGGCCGTGCAAAACGTGATCGAGGTGGCCATCGGTGGGCGCGCCGTGACGCACACGGTGGAGGGCCGCGAACGCTATGCCGTGCGTGTGCGCTACCAGCGCGAGCTGCGCGACGACCTCGACCAACTCGGGCGCATCCTGGTGACCACACCCGGCGGGGCCCACATCCCCCTCTCCAGCCTGGCGCACATGCGCTACGAGCGCGGACCCATGGTGATCAAGAGCGAGGACACCTTCCTGCTCGGCTATGTGCTCTTCGACCGCCTGCCAGACAGGGCCGAGGTCGAGGTGGTACACGCGGCCCAGGCGCACCTGGACGCAGCTGTGGAGAGCGGCGCCTTGGTCATTCCGACCGGTGTCTCATATTCGTTCACCGGCACCTTCGAGCACCAGCAACGCTCCCAGCGCACGCTGCTGGTCGTCATCCCCGTGGCCCTCTTGGCGATCCTGCTGGTGCTCTACCTGCAGTTCCGCTCCCTGGGCACGGCCAGCCTGGTCTTCAGCGGCATCGCCGTGGCCTGGGCCGGCGGTTTCCTGGCCCTGTGGCTCTACGGCCTGCCGGGTTTCCTCGACTTCGAGGTCGGCGGCACCAACCTGCGCGAGGTCTTCTCGATTCATACGATCCACCTCTCCGTGGCCGTCTGGGTCGGCTTCCTGGCGCTCTTCGGCATCGCCTCCGACGACGGTGTGCTGATCGCCACCTACCTCGATCAGACCTTTGCGGAGCGCAGACCCACCACCGTCGCCGCCGTGCGCGCGGCCACCCTGGCCGCCGGCCTGCGCCGCGTGCGCCCCTGCCTGATGACCAGCGCCACAACGCTCCTGGCCCTCCTGCCGGTCCTGAGCTCCACCGGCCGCGGCGCGGATGTGATGGTCCCCATGGCCATCCCCACCTTCGGCGGCATGGCGGTGGTGGTGCTGTCCATGTATGTCGTGCCTGTCCTCTACTGCGCCATCCAGGAAGGCAAGCTGGGGCGCGGGAGCTAGGAACCTGGTCATTTTGTCCCCTTGGTGGCGGATTGGATGGCCTCCAGGGTGCCCTGGCGGCCAACCGGGCACGCCCGGATGGCCGCGCCGGGGCGGGCTACACCGAAACATGGTAACTACACGATAGAGTCCCTGGCCCCGGCCCAGCCCACCCGCCCCATGTCACCCGACACTCCAACCTCCAAGACGCGTCACATAATCCGACGCTCCGGCCTCGTGCTCCTGGCCATGGCAACCACACTGCTCCTGGCGGAAGGTGGCTTGCGATGCTGGCTCCGGGTCCGGGGAGAGCCTTTTGATTCGGCTCAGGCAGAAGCTGAGATCAGTTCGATTCTCCAGGGAGTGGCGGGCCTGGCCGAGGGGGTCGCGCAGGCACCCGGGGCAGAAGGGGGGGCCACTTCCAAGGATCGCCTGCGGCCCAGATCCAACTACATACTCCATCCGTACACGGGCTACAGTCATCGCCAGGGACTTGCGACAACCGAGGAAGCGATCCAGTACTTCTCCGCTGGGCAGCCCCGAGATGAGTACAGCGTGTTCATCATGGGGGGCTCCGTGGCTGCGGGACTCCAGTCTTCTGGTGCACAGGCCCTGGAAGATATACTCGGTAACGACCTGGGTCTGGATGGAAGAAGCATGCGCCTGTTCGGCTTCGCAGTACCCGGGTACAAGCAACCGCAACAACTGCTCCTACTCACATTCCTCCTGGCCCAGGGATGTAGCCCGGATCTTGTCATCAACCTCGATGGTCTGAACGAACTGCGCGTGACATTGAGTAACACGCGAAAGGGGCTCGACCCGATCTTCCCGTCCGTAGGACACTGGGCCTCACTCCTCGGCAGTACCCACGGCGGAATTACGGACGACCCCGGACTGCTATACGGAATGCTCCGCCCCCAGCAGGAGGCGACTGATCTGGCCCTGGCCGCCCTGCGCCAGGGCCACGTTCGCAGCGCCCTGCTCACGCGACAGACACTCTCACGCCTGAGACACCTGCGCGCCGAATGGGCCGCAGGCCAGGAGCTGGTAGTTGAGGCGCGCGCCGAACGGAATCAGACGGGAGCAAGTGCCGGCTTCGGGGGCGTGGCATCTCGCAAACTGGCACTCGATCACGGTATCCGGACCTGGTACGAGTCATCCCTCGGCATGCACGACCTGTGTTCCCCCAAGGGCATTCGCTACCTGCACTGGCTCCAGCCCACGCTCCACGATGCCGGCTCCAAGCCCATCCACCCGGCGGAACAAGTCAACGGCATCGGGGAAAAAGGCATGAATCAGGAAGTTGTGCTGGGCTATCCGCTGCTGCGAGAACGCCTAGGTGAACTCCGCGGACGCGGCATGGAGGCCCTGGACACCTCGGATG
>DASCNH010000075.1:0-2010 GCA_036011365.1 Planctomycetota bacterium
AAATGCGCGTCGGAGATCTGATGCTCTTCTATCACTCAAATGCCAAGCCGCCGGGGGTAGCGGGAATCTGTGAGGTGGCGAGCGAGGCCTATGCGGATCCGACACAGTTTGATCCACAGTCCAAGTATTTTGACGGAAAGAGCGATGCGGATGATCCACGCTGGATGCTGGTGGATGTCCGTGGCTCAGAGGAACTGCCGCGGTTTGTGTCCCTGGCGGAACTTCGGGAGGTGCCAGAGCTGGCCGGCATGGCGCTGCTGCGCAAGGGGCAGCGCCTGTCCGTGCAGCCGGTGACAGCCGAGGAGTTCGCGGTGGTCAAGGCCCTGGCCCAAGGCTAGGTCGGCGCGCGGTCGGGGCAGATCCCCTGGTGGGTGCGTTGCCGCTTCAGGCTCACCCGCCCGTCGCCCTGCCTGTCTAGTTGCCTTCCCGGGGCTGGAGCAACAGCTCGCAGGCCAGGCGCAGGCCTAGTTCCAGGGCGCGTTCGTCGGGGTTGAAGTCGGGCGTGTGGACCATGGCGGGCTCTGTCCCAGGCTCAAGGGCGGTGAAGTCGCTGACGCCTAGGAAGAAGTAGAGGCCGGGGGTTTGTTGGGCAAAAAAAGCGAAGTCCTCGCCGCCCATGTGGGGGGGCTCGGGGGTCATGCCGTCCGGGCCCAGAAGGCGCGTGAAGAGGGGGCGGGCGCTGGCGACGAGGGCGGCGTCGTTGACGGTGACCGGCGTCAGTTCTTCGATTGTGACTGTTCCGCTGGCACCGAAGCCTGCTGGCAGGGTCGCCACCAGCTCGCGCAGGCGCCGGTGGACTTCGAGCTGGACAGCGCGGCTGTGCGTGCGGATGGTGCCCACGAGCTCGGCGCTATTGGGGATGATGTTGAAGCGGTTGCCGGCGGCGAATTTGCCGACGGTCAGCACTACCTGGTCGTGGGTGCTGATGCTGCGCGAGGGGATGGTCTGCAGGGCGAGGACTAGCTGGCTGGCCACTACGATGGGATCCACGCCACTCTCCGGGTAGGCGCCGTGGACCTGCTTGCCGGTGATCTCTATGGTGAAGCGATCCACGGCGGCCATGGCACCACCGTCGTGCAGGCTGACATGGCCCAGGGGAATCTTGGGGTTCACATGCAGGCCGAAGACGGAGTCGGGCTTGCGCGTTTCGAAGATACCCTCGGCGAGCATGCGCTCGGCCCCGTGCACTCCGCTTCCCTTGACGCCCTCCTCCGCCGGCTGGAAGATGAAGAGGATGTCGTTGGCTAGCTGCTGGCGCACTGCCGGCTGGGCCAGGGCGGTGGCCACGCCCAGGCCGATAGCCGTGTGCATGTCGTGACCGCAGGCGTGCATGACGCCGACCTCGGTGCCGTCCCAGGTGTCGCGGGCGGTGCTGGCGAAGGGCAGGCCTGTCTGCTCGGTGATCGGCAGGGCGTCCATGTCCGCGCGCCAGGCCACCAGGGGGCGGCGGGTAGAGGCATCCGGGGACTTGAGCGCTGCGCCGCGCAGGAGACCTGTGACACCGGTGGCCCCGATGCCCACCTGCACCTCCAGGCCAAGGGCGCGCAGCTGCGTCGCCACCAGGGCGGCGGTGCGCCCCTCGCGCTCGCCCAACTCGGGGTGCGCGTGGATGTCCCGGCGCCAGGAAACGAGGCGGGGAGCAGTGGTGGCCAGGGCCCGTTCCAGGGGAGTGCTCTCCTGGCGCGGTCGGATGTTCTCTCGGACCTTATTAAAGGAAGCGGCTGCGGGCTCCGAGGCAGGCGCCCGGGAAGGGCACCGCGCGCTCTCTCCGGGGGCGGGTTGAAGGGCACAGAGGATTGTCAGGAGGATGCTGAGGGCGGTGGGCTGCATGGCCCCATTACAGCGAACGGGCCGGCGACTGGCCACGGATACTGCGTCGATCAGGGGCCTCGGGGCGGGCGGACCTGGCTCCGGGAGCGGGCAGCTCGGGACGGGAAACAGAAGGCTGCATGGTGTGCCAACGGCAAAAAAGGCCCCTGGCGACCTCTCAGGGGCGATGGGATTGGGGGA
>DASCNH010000076.1:0-10598 GCA_036011365.1 Planctomycetota bacterium
CCAACAGCACCAACAGCGTGCCGATGTTCACGGTGCTGTTGCGCAAAGCCTCCGGCGCCGGCTACTACGCCATGGCTGGCCTGCCCTATGAACCAGTGGTGCAGCTTTCGACACCGCTCACGCGCCAGTCGGTGATGGAAGGGCGTACCCTGGCCATCGCGGCCTACAACACCAAACTCGACGACGATTTTGAGATCGCCACTGACGATCCTGAAGAACGGAAGCGCATCGAACAGGGCATGCGCGCCACCGAACAGAGAATCGAGGCGGATATGGATCCCTACAAGGCCGCTTCCCAGATGGACACCGATGAGATCATCTCCATCGGCGAGCTGCGCCCCTGGCTGGAAGCCCTGGCGGAAATGGCCTACCAGGGCACCGGCCAGCGACGCGTCAAGAACCCGCGCATTTGGTCCCTGCACGATATCCAGGCTCTGGCTGAACACCGCGGCTGACCCCATGTCCCGATCCGCGCTCCAATCGTCCATCGAGCTCCTGTTCGAGCGCTCCGCCGATGGCGAATGCGCGCAGTTGCTCTCACCGGATGTGGGGCACTTCACCCATGCCGCGGATTCCGGACGCGTGCTCACCTCCGGCGAGAGTGTGGGCACGCTGCTATCCCTCGGCCAAGCCCGCACCTTGGTAGTGCCGCCAGGAGTTTGCGGTGCAGTGCGCTCCCAGCGCCCTGAGCTCCTTCACGCGCCGGTCGAACGCGGCGAGTTGCTCTACGAGATAGCTCCAGTGGAAGGCGCCACCGAACAGCATGCCTCTTCCACTGAGACCGCCAGCGACGGGGCTACTGGCCTGGTGTTCCGTGCGCCCCAGAGCGGGCGCTTCTACCAACGCAGTGCGCCTGATGCCCCGACCCTGATCAGCCCGGGGCAGATCATCACAGCGGGTACAGTGGTCGGCCTGATTGAAGTCATGAAGACCTTCGCCCAGGTTGTCTACATGGCAAGCGACGGCCTCCCCCACAAGGCCCGCGTACTGGAGGTGCTCGTGCCGGATGGCGCGGACATGGAAAGGGGAGACGCCCTGATCCGCTTGGAGCCCAGCTAACGCCTTCCGCAGATGGATGCCCTCTTCAGCTCCCTGCCCCCCCTGGCCCTGGCCCTCTTCCTGTGCCTGGTCCTCGGACGCCTGCTGCTGCGCTTCGGCATCCCGCGCGTCACCGTCTACCTGTTGGTAGGTGTCATCGTTGGCCCCCAGGGCCTGGCCGGCTTCCTGGACAGCGGTGACCCCTCAGCCAATTTCCTGTTGGGCGCCGATGCCCACGAGGTCCTGGCCCAGGTCAAGCTGCTGGCCATCGGCTTCATCCTCTTCCGGGTGGGCGGTGAATTCACCTTGCCATCCCTGCGCCGCATGGGCCCGCGCATCGGCCTGCTCTCGGCCTCTGAAGTAATCTTCACCGGGGCCCTGGTGGCCGGCGCCATTTACCTGGCCACCGGGGAGGCTGCCCTGGCCCTCATCGGCCCCATGCTGGCCACCTCCAGCGCACCCAGCGCCACCCTCCTGACCCTGCGCGAGGTGGAGGCGGAAGGTCCCACCTCCCGGGCCCTGATCCTGCTCGTGGGCCTGAACAACCTGATCACGCTGCTGGCCTTCCCGGTCATCCTCTCGTGGGCGTTTGCCGCTGGAGACCCCGGCGCCGCCATGGAGGCCTCTCTGCTCTCCCTGGGTGGAGGGCTACTGCTCGGCTTCCTGGCAGCAGTTTGCCTCGAGACGTTCAATGGCATTAAGGAGTACGCGGTCCTGGGCACCCTGGTCGTACTCGGTTCCATCGGCATCGCCCACCTGGCCGGCGGTCCGGCCACAGGCACGGCCATGCTGGCCTGTTTCGGCGCCGGCTTCGTGGTGACAAACGGCTCTCCCCGGGGCACGACCCTGTTTGAGACCCTGGACGGCATTGTCTATCCGCTCTACGTTCTCTTCTTCATCGGCTCAGGCGCCGAGCTGCACCTGGAACAGCTCGCCCATCTCGGCCTGCTGGGCGCCCTCTTCATCGCCGCGCGTACCGTGGGCAAGGTCTACGGCACCCGCATCGGCCTGCGCCTGGCGCGTCTCTCCGATGAACTCAGCCCCCAACTCGGCGCAGGCCTGTTGTGCCAGGCCGGCGTCGCCCTCGGCCTGGTGGCCGCCCTGGCGGACGTGGTCCCCGAGGCCAGCGCTGACCTGCGCGACGTGGTCTTGGCTTCGGTGGTCTTCTTCGAGCTGCTCGGCCCCTACATGACACGCCGCACGGCCGTCGGCGCCGGGGAAGTCAAGCTCGCCAACCTGATGCCAAGCGCCCAACAGGAGTCCGGCCTGCGCGCCCTCTCGGAGGTCACACGCGAGCTCTCGCGCAGCCTCGGCACGCCACACTTCGGCAGGCGGCGTGAAGGTGGCGAGTTGACCGTGCGTCACCTGACACGCCGCGCGCCGGAAAGCGTGCGCGAAAACCTGCCCTTCGAGAGCGTGCTCAAGACCATGGGCGAGGCTCACCTGGACCAACTACCCGTGGTCAACGAAGCAGGCGAGCTCCTGGGTCTGATCTCCTTCCAGGAATTGAAGGACATCATCTACGACCCGCACCTGCGGGATCTCGTGATCGCCGCAGATCTGATGAATCCCGTGGCGCGGCCGCTCGGCCCGGAGACTTCCCTGCAGGAGGCCCTGGAACTCCTGGACGAGCAGCACGCCCAATCCTGGCCGGTAATCGAGGACGAGCGCCTCTACGGCATGCTCCGGCGTCAGGATGTGTACGCCGTCCTGCGCCGCGCCTTCCGTGGCGGCAACGGTTCCTGACCCGCTGCCGCCACGGAAGGCGCGACGCAAACACTGTTGCCCCACACGCACCGTCTGGGGATGATGGCCCCATGGCAATCGTCGGAATAGGTCTGGATGTGACGCGTGTCGAGCGGCTGGAGCAGCTGCTGGAGCGTCATGGAAACCGCACGCTCGAACGCCTCTTCACCGCCGCTGAACAAACGCTGGCACGGGGGCGCGCTGACCGCACGCGCCACCTGGCCGGGCGCCTGGCTGCAAAGGAGGCGGTCATGAAAGTCCTCGGCACGGGTTGGGGCAAGGGCGTCGGCTGGAAGGACATTGAAATCCACGCCACGCCCGACGGCCCGCCGCGGGTCGAACTGCACGGGGAAGCTGCGCGCTATGCCGAACAACTGGGCATCGTCAACCTGTGGTTGTCCATCAGCCACGATGGAGACCTGGCGGCGGCCACGGCCGTGGGCGAAGCCTGAAGAGTACCTCCGCCCGTTTGTCAGTCTCCGCGCAGGATTATAAAGTACGCTCCGAGGGGCTTGCCGCGCTTGAACGCTGCCCCGACGCACAGGTGATCGCTGACCTTGCGCATCACATCGGTCAAGCCACCGAAGGCCAGGCCCCGTGGCAGGCCGCTGTTGGGACGGGCCGTGGGCCAACCAGCGGCCGGTGCCTCTGGCGGTGTGATGTCGTAGTCGAAGACCGCCTCACTACCGTCACCGAACCCCGGCCGAGGCCCTCCGCCGGGGGGATCCACCGCGAAGTACCCGGGCCCCGTCAGGAATGTGAACGGTTGCTGGTTGCGACCCCACAGGCGCCCCGCAGGCCAGCTCCCCGATCCAGCGCGGGTCAGGATCTTTTCGAAGGGGGGAAACAGGGGCAGGGAGTTGAGGCCCAGGTGTACGACTGTCTTCCCCGGAGCACATTCCTCTGGAACGAGGTCGGCGAGGCTCACCGGCTGCCCGGCACTGGCGTCATAGAGCACCCTTAGCAGGCGCTTGGACAGGCCCAGCACCTCCGCCCGACGACCTTCCGCATCCAGGGAATTGAGGTGCCCCGCCAACTCAGCCGACGGGGCACCTCTCTTCAGGGAATCGACGAACATGTTCATCCAGCACTCCTTTTCGGGGCTTCATCTGCCAGGCGCTCGGCCACTAACCGGGCAACGGACATGATGGTCAGTTGGGGGTTCACACCCAGGGTTGTGGGCAGGCAAGAAGCGTCAACCACATGCAGGCCGTCCACGCCGCGTACGCTGAGGTCGGGGCCGACAACGGACCGACGCTCATCAGCGCCCATGACGCAGCCGCCAAAGAGATGCGTCAAGACCCAGGTCCAGCAGCGATTGTCCAGGGGTGCTTCAGCGATCAGCGCTAGTTGGTCCGGGCCCAGGCGCGTGGGCAAGCCGTGCACGCCGGGCATAACGGCCTCGGCACCGGCGGCGAAGTGCAGCCGCGCCAGTTCCAGGATGCCCCGGCGCAGGCGTTCCGTGTCGCTGCGGGTCGGCTCATAGCGCAGGGTCGGCGGAGCGGCAGACCCCAGGGGACTAGCGCGCACGCTGCCACGTGCCTCGGCGCGCACGGCGGCGGCCCACATGGCCATGCGCGGGTAATCCTCCAGGAGCGCAGCATGGCTCTCTCCCGCGCCGGCCACGCGCGCCGCCAGGACCTCCAGGGGAATGGAGAGAGACTCCAGTTTCACGCCCACGCTTTCACGCAGGTGCATGGAAGCCACTGCCTGGGTCGTGCCGCGCTCCATGTGTACCGCGTCCGGGTAAACGCCGAGTATGCCAGCTCCGGGTTGGGCCATGAAGTTCTGCCCCAGGGCCCGGTGCTTGTATCCGCTGCGTTGCAATAGGGGCGCGCTGCCCGTGGACGAAGCTGCCAGGAGAACGCCGCGCCGGGCGCTGATGGAGAAGCCAGCCCCCTTGCGGGGATGTTCCTGGCGCGAGCCCACGCGGTGGAAGTGACCGCTGACTCCCCGGGCCCGACCACCATCCATGTGCACGCGCTCCACGCGCGCCTCCGAAAGCAACAGCCCACCCCGGGAGAGCACCTCCGGCACCCACTGCAGGTTGAGCGAGCTCTTGCGCCCGGCGCGGCAGCCCTGCAGACACTGCCCGCAGCCTTCACAACCGGGCGCAGCGCGCCGCATGGCGTGGCCTTCCATGTTCAGCTTGCCCAGGGCGCCGAGCATCAGGCTGCCCGAGTTGCCGATTTGCGGGCCGACCATGCGCTCGACGCCGAGCTCCTCTTCGATCTCATCCTGGACGCGGTCGAGGGCGCTTTCGGTGAATGTCTCCCCCAGCCCCAGGGCCTGCCACTCGGCGAGCACATCCCCGGGCAGGCGCGCCATGATCGCGCTGTTGATGACCGTCGTGCCCCCCACACAGTTGCCCTGCACCACCGGTATCAGGGAGCGGCCGCGGCTGAAGAGCGTGCCCCAGTCGGCGCACAAATCGCGCAGGGCCCCATAGAAAGAGGACGGGTAGTCGGCGGGCTCGCGCCAGGCCCCCGACTCGCAGATGGCGACGCTGAAGCCGGCCCGGGCCAGGATCAAGGCCGCCGAAGCTCCGCCGGCGCCGCTGCCGACCACCACGAAGTCCGCCTCAAGTGCCTCGGTCCCAGCTGACGTGACGGCCTGAAAGGGCAGGTGCTGCCCCAAGTCCCGGTCGCGGATCATGCGGCGGACCCCGCCCGGCCCCGCTCCACCGGGAAGGACCCCAGGGGGTCGCGTTCGTAGCCCTCGACAGACAGGCTGCTGCGCACGGCGAGGTCAGCCCCCCAACAGAATCCGCCGGTGGTCTTCAACATGAGCAGCGCCTGGCGCAGGTAGTAGACGCGGTGGCTGGCGCAGGCCGCCGTGTGTCGGGCCAGGGCCTCCGGCCGTAGGAGGAGGGCCGGACGCAGGCTGCCCACTGTCAGCGGGGTAGCCAGAACAAAAGCCAGGGTGCTGGCCCCGAGGGCCAGGCGCATGGCCCAGGGGCTCTGAGCTTGGAACATGGTCAGGAATGGCAGAACGCCCTCGCGGGAGAGGCCTGGGACCTGGTCGGTGCCAGGGAAGACGGCCTCCAGCACGCGGACCTCGAGCTCCAGCAAGTAGCGCCCGGGGGTAATCACGTGTGCTGCCCGCGTTTGTTCAGCAGCCTCTTCACTCGCAACAAGCCGCGCGCCTCTACCCGGTCCAGGGCCAGCTCCGCCAGAGCCAGGCGCCTGCGCGGATGAGCGCCGCGCAGGAGGCGGTGGACCATGGCATAGGTGCGGTGATGGGCGCGCAGCGGCCCCATGAAGGCCAGGGTCAGCTCGCGATGGTGCAGCAGCACATGCTGCAGGCTGTTGAAGAGGAGCTCCATGGCCTCGCCTCCGGCCAGGTGGATCAGGAGTCGCTGGTACTCCTCGTCCCCGGCCAGGTAGGCATCCGGATCATCCAGGCGTTCGGCCTGGAGCGCCGCCAATGTCTCCAGGCGAGCGACGTCTTCTCCGTGGGAACGCTCCGCCGCACGCACCATGACATCCAGGGCCAGCACGCGGCGCAGGTGCAGGATCTCGCGGAAGAGGACCAGGGATCGCTCGGGATCAGCCCCCTCTTGATCTATCAACCAGGCGAACATGTCCGGGCCACCGTGGCGGCGGGGATCCAGGACTTCGATGCCGGAGCCCTGTCGAGGGCGCACCAGTCCCTCGCGGGCCAGTCCAGCCAGGGCCCCGCGCAGGGTAACCCGGCTGACGCCCAGCTCCTCCGCCAGAGCCCTCTCCGGGGGCAGGTGTTCCCCCGGCGACCAACGTCCCCGGAGCAGGAAGCCGCGCAGGATCGTACGGGTACGGTCCTGGACGGTCTCCAAGGCAGGGGCTCCCGGCGGCGTGGCCAGGGAGGATCGGCGGGTCCGGTCGGCGCGGTTGATCGAACCGGGTGTGTGTTCTGGATTGGAGTGCGACATGGCCCAGAAGATTGGTACTACCAATATAGATAGCCCGCAAGAGGCCGTCAAGGGCACTTTTCAGCGGTCCCCGCGCCCTGTTACGGGTGCGGGCTACCCAGCCAGACCGTTCCGGGCCACGGCGAAGAGGGCTCCGGGACCTGGCTGAGCCTCAAAGCGCGCCAGGGCGGCGGCCGCCTCCCGGGCGCGGCGATGGTTGGCGAACCACAGGGGCTTCACGCCGGGCACGAAGGCTCCCTCGACCACGCACTTCTCCATGCGCGAGAACAGGCGCGTGTTGTGGACGAAGCCGATGCCGCTCTGGATATCCTCCATGGTATGGCCCGGGTGGGCCCCCCAGGGCGTGACGCCCAAGCCATAGGAGAGGGCCGGCCAGTGGTTCACGACGACGCTGCCATAGCGCAGGCCCGTGAGGGCGTCCTCGTAGGCCTGTGCATGCCTCTTGGCCGTGCGCGGATCAATCACCAGGGAGCAGGAGAGGGTGCCGAAGAGCCGCTCGTTGCAGAAGCGCGTCGCCGCACCCAGAAACTCATCCGGGTCCGTGACATCCAGGGCGGTCTCCGCCAGAACCCCGCACCAGGGTTCGTTTTCGAAGGCCGTCGGGTGGCTCTCACCCGGCGCAAGCCCCGTGGCCAGGGCCCAAGGCAGGTGTCCCTCCCGGGCTTCGCCGCACAGACGCACTTCCCCGTGGGAGTCGCAGAAGGCCCCGTGGCGTTCCTGCGCCCCCGGGTAATAGGCCAGGCGCGGCGGAATCGCGCCCATGACCCCGGCCAGGGTCTCCAGGAAGGCCTCACGCTGGGGCCAGTCCCGCGCCGTGACCAGGACCTTGGCCGAGTTGCAGTTGAAGGAAGCGTTGTTGGCCACCATGCTTGCCACATTCCAAGCGTGGTGCTCGAGCTCCTTCGCACTCCACTTGCCCGGAGTCAGAACCACCGGAGTCACACAGCCGAGTTCGCTGGTGATGGGCTTCTCCATGACCCGCTTGCCCTTGCGCCGGTTTTCCTCGCGCACCTCCGGCCCGCCCCACACGATGGCGTCGTGCACCGCCGACGAGCCCGTGATGTGCACCTCGTCTACACCCTCATGGTGGACGAGCTGAGCGCCGACGGCCGCGTCCCCCGGGAGCACGCGTAGCAGGTCCGCTTCGATGGCCCCCGCAAAGGCCCGCTCGTAGAACGGCGCCAGGTATTCGTTGACGGGATTCGTCTTGAGCACACAAGCGTGGTTCTCGCCAATCAGCTTGTGCAGGAAGTCCTGGAGGGCGATGCCGGATACATTCCCCGCACCAAGCAGGGCACATACGGCGGGCCGCGTTTCATCCGGCGCGCCCAGATAGGCCCGGGCCATGGTCCCCGCCACATCCTCCGGCGCCAGGCCTTCCTCCATGCGAATCTCCGCCCGGTAGCCGCCGAGCACCAGGCGATCATCCAGGCCGCCGGGGAAGACACGCACCGCAGCTCGCCCTCCCCGGGTCACGACCTCCCCCCGCCGCAGAGCCGGCCGCCCCGTGCGCGCCAGCCCCGTCAGCGTCTCGCGCAGCAGGCGCAGGTTGCGCAGGACCGTCGTCGGGCCGCCGAGCCACTCTTCCGCCGCCGTGCCCGAAGCCAGGTCAATCCCCTTCGCCTCGCAACCCGCCCGCACCCACTCATCCGCCACCGCCAGAGTGTCCCGGCGCAGGCGGTCGATGAGCGCCACGCGCTGGGGGATCCCAAAGACCCGGAGAGAAGCGGCCCCACGCCGCACATCCTCCACGACCTGATCCACGCCGCAAACCGCCTGTGTGTTGACCATGGGCGTAGTCTGCGACAATCGAGCCCCAGCGCAAGTGATCCCAGCCAAAGCCTTCCGAACGCCCCGACGCCCCCGGCCACGCGAGCCCCCCGGCCACGCGGGCCCCCCGGCCCCCCGGCCACCGGGGCCAAGTGGGCCCACCGAGCCCCCACCCTTCCTCCCTCTGATGCTACAAACCCGCCAAAGGTCGCAGCCTTCATCTGGTTTATTTCGCGTTATCGTGTGTCCATGAAGCGCGTCGAAAAAGCCGTCCGTATCCAGGCCATCCTCGATGACATCCTGGGCTTGCCTGAGATTCCCCTAGACCACCGGGATCCTTATACGCTACTTGTCGCCGTTCTGCTCTCGGCCCAGACGACCGATGTGCGTGTAAACATGGTCACGCCGGAGCTCTTTCGGCGGGCACCGGATGCGGCCTCCCTGGCTGAACTGGACGAGGGCGAGATCCTGGAGATCATCCGTTCCCTCGGCCTGGCGCCCCAGAAGGCACGCGCCCTGGCGCGCCTGGGAATACTGCTCTGTGAGCGCCACGGCGGCCAGGTGCCCCGCACCTTCCCGGAGCTTGAGGCCCTGCCCGGCGTCGGCCATAAGACGGCCAGTGTGGTCATGACCCAGGCCTTCGGTCAGCCGGCGTTCCCCGTGGACACGCACATCCACCGCCTGGCCGCGCGCTGGGGCCTTTCGAACGGATCCACCGTGGAACGCACTGAACGCGACCTCAAGCGCATCTTTGCCCAGGCGGACTGGGGGCGCCTGCACCTGCAGATCATCATGTTCGGGCGCGAACACTGCCCGGCTCGGGGCCACGACCTGGAAGCCTGCCCAGTTTGTTCCTGGGCGGCGACGAAGGCGCGCAGGTCCCGCGAGGCCTGACCGGCGCAGCGCTCCACACCTGTTTTTCTAGAAAGGCCAGCGACCGCGGGAACACCAGACCGGTCTGGTCTGCGGAGTCCCTCCCCGCAAACCATGGAGAAACAGACCTACACACTTCTCATTGCCAGCCTGCTCCTCCTGCGGGGGGGGAGCGCTCCCCCTGCGCCTCAAGCGCCAGCAGTACACGGCCATGAAGGTCGCCCACTGGCTGGAGGAAAACAACCTGGTGAAAGAGGTCACCTACCCGGGCCTCGAGAGCTTCCCCCAGGCGCACCTGGCCCGCCGCCAGATGCGTGACTTCGACGGCGACTTCGCCCCGGGCAACATGATCTACTTCGACCTGGACAGCACCCAGGTGGACGGCATGCGTTTCATTGACGAGCTCTCCAGCAGCGCCTACTCGATTACCTTGGCTGTCAGCCTGGGGCATACCAAGACGTTGATCGAACTGCCCGGCCCCATGACCCATTCGTCCTACGGCGCGGAGGCCCAGGCGGCTTCGGCCGTGCGCCTCTCCATCGGCCTTGAGAGCCCCACCGACATCATCGGCGATCTGGACGCAGCTCTGACCGCGGTCACCTAACAGCCTGCAGCACGGGTTCAGCGGTTGCTCTCGGGCGAGTCTGCACCCGGGGTGAGCTCGGCGCCATCCTCCCGGGATTGGCTCAAGTGTCCGTTTACCAGCTTGGCACGCGGCCTGGTCAACTCCGCGTGAATACCACCCGGCCATCCATCCAGCGGCAGGCGCATGGTAGCCGCCTCCACTGAGATGCGCGCCCCGCCCACACTGGCCGCCCCCAGGGAACCCGCCCAGGAATCCTCCAACACTCGCCCGAGGTCCGAATTGGCATCTACTTCCAACTCCAGCCCGGCCTGGCCCCCGCTCTCCCGGAAGAAGAAGCCAAGTCCCCCTTCCCCGCTGGGATCCGTTTCGATCGTCCCCTGGCAGTTCAGTTCTCCACCGGCCCACTTGAGGCGGCAGCGATACACATCCGGCGCCCAGAGCAGCTTCCTTGAGAGGCCCGCCGCATTGATGAGCACCTGTCCATCGACTCGGTCGAAGACGACGGTGTCCACGGGCGTCGGCGCCTGCCACCCGGCAGCCCCAGCATCCGAACCGCCTGCCACATCCACCGAGTGCCAGGTGAGGCGGCTATCAGCCACGCTTATCTCCAGGGGCATCTTGTTCTTCACTGATGCTGAGAAGCTGCTCCCGTGCTTGGTGCGCAAGGCCCGTTCG
>DASCNH010000077.1:0-3417 GCA_036011365.1 Planctomycetota bacterium
CAAGATGCAGGTGTCCGTGTTCCAGATCAGGGAATCCTGCCCCACCAGAGCCCGGCCCGCGCGCGAGGAGCCGTAGGTGGCGGTGGCCAGACGCCTGCCCTCGGGGTTGAAGGCCAGGTTTGTGAAGGCTCCAGCCCGCGACAGATACCTGTGCGTTCCCTCCTCCAGGAGCAGGTCGAAGCCGTGGGCCACGGCCAGGTTCTTGTCAATCATGGCCAACCGACGGCTGTCCGGGTGTATGGCGATGCGCGCGGCTCGCATGCCCTCCAGGGGAATGTCCCGGCGCTCGCCCTCCACATCACGGTGCCAGAGCAAGAGGCGGCCCTCGGTGTCTACCGAGGCCAATCCCTGGCCCCCGGACCGGAAGGCGACGCTCTCGACCGGTGCGTAGTGGCCTCGCTGCACCTGCCCAGTAGCCCGTGATGCCAGATCCCAAAGGCGCAAGGTCTGGTCAGCTGAGCCGCTGGCCAGGGTTTGGCCGTCGGGCGAAAAGGCCAGGCACTCGATGGCGCCCTCGTGGCCGTGGAAGGTCATCTCCGGTGTCTTGCTCTCCAACGCCCAGACCCAGAGGCCCCCGATTCCATAGGCCGTTGCCAGGCGCGTACCGTCCGGCGAAAGGGCCATGGGTGTGCGAATGCCAAGGGTGGCGGTACTAGTGGCCGCGCCGGGCAGCAGTGCCTTGCCGGATGAACCGAGCTGGTGGACAACCTCCATGCTCTCCAGGTCCCTGACCAGGGCCAGGCCATTCTGACCGCTGACCACGTACCGGCCATCGGCGCTAATGGCCAGGCGTTGGCTGCCCAGGACGCTGAAATCGCCCAGCAGCTTGCCGCTGCGAGCATCGAATGACACGGCACGGGCCGCACCATGAACGAGCAGCCGGGAACCATCGCCGCTGAAGAGCAGGCGGCGGTAGATGCCGCTGCCGGACTCGTGGGCCCAGAGTTGCCGTCCCGTGGAATCCCAGACCGCCAGCTGGCCGAGCCCGGCGGCCGTCGCCACCAGCTGCCCACCCGGCGAGATGGCGAGCAGGCTCGGCTTGTGGCCCGGCCAGGTCCAGCCGTGCAGGGCCTCCCCTGCCCCGTCCTCCACCAGCGTGTCAAAAAGCCCAAGGCCCTCTTCCTCCTCCCAGGTCACCGCAAAGCGCCCGCCGGCAGCCAGGGCGCGCAACCCCTTCCCCAGCTCAATGGAGCCCAAGGACTCGTCTGTCTGCCCTCGAAGGTGATGCCACTCCCAGCCGCGCAGCTCCCCGGGACAATCCCCCAGGTGACGGCGGGCCGAGATCGTATCGTTCCGGGCCAAGGCCGCCTGGGCCGCCGCCAGGTTGGCGGAGTAACTCTGGCGCAGGGCGCTCTGCGCCGCTTCCTCCGCCGCCAGGCGAGCCGACAGCAGCGTCGCATTCCTGTCTTTCTGGGCACTCCAGCCCCAGGCCAGGCCCCCGATCACCGCCACCACCGCCACCGCGGCCGCAGCAGCAGTCAAGCGATTGCGCTCAATCCACTTCTTGAACTCCGCCAGGGCGCCGGTCTCATAAGCGCTGACCACGCGCCCCTCCAAAAAGGCGCGCAAATCCTCGGCCACCTCGCCCATGTTCGCATAGCGCCGCTCCGCCTCGCGCTCCATGGCCCGTTCGCAAATGGCCAGCAGCTCCGGCGGCGCATCCGGCGCCAACTCACCCACGGGCTTCGGCGGCCCCTCCATGACACACATCAAAATACGATGGGCCGAGACGCTGGCGCCCACCGGCACATAGGGCACCGAGCCGGTCAGGAGCTGATAGAGCATGGCGCCCACCGCATACACATCCGAGTGCGGCCCCATCTTCTCCAACTGCCCCTTGGCCTGCTCCGGCGCCATGTAGGACGGAGTGCCCACCACATCACCATCCATCGTCAGCAGCCGCGAGCTTCCGTCTGAATCAGCCTCCTCCCGCCGATCCGTGTGCACAATGGAGAGACTCGTGTCCTTGGCGACGCGCGGGCGCACATCACGCGTATCTTCGCGCCCCAGCACGCGCGCCAGGCCCCAGTCCATCACATAGGTCTCGCCAAAACGCCCAACCATGATGTTGGCCGGCTTCAAGTCCCGATGAATGACACCCTTGCTGTGGGCATAGGCCATGGCCTCGCACACACGCAGCAAGGAACCCAACGCGCGCTCCCGGGTCCAACCCTCTTGCTTCCCCCGCCCCTCCAACAGCAACCCAAAGATCTCCTTCAGCTCCCGCCCACGCACCAGACGCATGGTGAAGAACACACGCCCCTCATCATCGATCCCCAACTCGTGTACCGGCATGACGCCCGGATGATCGAGTTGCCCCGTGACCTGCGCCTCCTCCAAAAAGCGCGACAGCGTGCGCTCGTCCACCTGCCCCCCACCCGCTCCGCCATGGCGCAGCAACACCTTCATGGCCAGCCGCCGCCTGAGATCCCCATCCCAGACCTCCAGCACCGACCCCATGCCCCCGCGCCCCACCTCCCGCCGCACTCGATAGCGCGTCCCGCGCGGCACGACATCCCCTAGCTCCGCATCCCCGGGCCCCACCCCCGGCCCGCCATCCCCCTCACCTCCACCGAGGCCCAGGACAGATTCCGGCTCCCGCCCCAAGAGACGCGCCAGGCGCTTGGCAAAGCCCGAAGCCACCGGCCCCGCGCCCTCTGCCCCGCGCTCATCAGGCCCGGGAGAACCTCCCGGCTGCTTGTCATCGTCACTCATGGGACCGCCGAGGATAGCCGGGACCGGTCCCGGCGGTGAGGACCTTCTGCCCCACCCCCAAGGGCCTTCCCCAAGACCCCCTGCGCCCCAGGTTTCCCCAGGTTTTTCCCAGACCGAGGGCGACCGCGCATCCTCTCCGCCGGTCTGGGGGGTGGTGGTGGGGGCTGTGGATGGTTGGCCCCCCTACCCGTGGCAGCCCCCAGAGCCATCCTCGCCCGCAGGCGCATGGCCCCAGCCCCCCCCAGCCCACTTTCCCCAGCCCACAATCCCCTTCGCCACCGACTCCCGCTAGAATCCCCGCCCCCAAGCTCAAGCCAGAGCGAGGGCCAAAGCGGCTGTAGCTCAGTTGGTAGAGCGTCAGCTTCCCAAGCTGAATGTCGTGGGTTCGAGTCCCATCAGCCGCTCCATTAATGTCGTTGGGATGGCAAACGGCACAATGAGAACCTGGAGAACCTGATGACAGACGTTTATTCCCCTAACGAAGACGGGCTGTGCACTGAACTGAGCCGGCTCCTGTCCGAAGGGAAGATCTCGATAGACGATGACTTCTGGACCTGGGAGAGCGGCGTCTACGGGCTCGTCGACTGCGTCTTCAGCTCTCAAGCAAGGTATGAATCAGTCGTTCTCCCAATGCTCCGTGAGCGCCTGCCGGCGCGCCCGGGCATGAAGGACACCCCTGAGTTGAAGTTCAGCGATTTCATG
>DASCNH010000078.1:0-3823 GCA_036011365.1 Planctomycetota bacterium
GGCGAAGCGGTGACCGATACGGAGGAGTGATGCCCGGCCTGCTAGATCGTCTCAAGGCCCGCCTGGGTCGCACGCGCAGCTCGCTCTCGGACGGCCTCTCGGCCCTCCTGCGCGGGGGGCGTGCCATGGACGCGGAAGCCCTGACGGAGCTCGAGGCCATGCTCTACGGGGCTGATCTCGGACCGGTGGCCGCTGAGGTCACGGCGGAGCTCGCCCGGCTCCACGGGCGCGGCGAGCTGAAGGGGGACGAGGCCGTGCGGACCGCCTTGCACGGCATGCTGCTGGGCAAGCTCCAACAACCCCCGGGGGAGCTCACGCTGCCCGACAGCCCCAGCGTGATCCTGGTGGTGGGCGTGAATGGCTCGGGCAAGACAACCACCGTGGCGAAGCTGGCCCATCGCTTCCAGGAGAGCGGCAAGCGCGTCTTGCTCGGGGCCGCGGATACGTTCCGGGCGGCGGCGGCGGATCAACTGGAAATCTGGGCCGAGCGCAACGGGGCGGAGATCGTGCGCTCCCGGCAGGATGGGGCGGATCCGGCGGCGGTGGCCTTCGACGCGGTTAAGGCCGGCCGGGCCCGGGGTTCGGATGTGATCCTGATCGACACCGCCGGCCGCCTGCACACGCAAAAAAACCTGATGGAGGAGCTGGACAAGATCCGGCGGGTACTCGGCAAGGCCCTGCCGGGGGCTCCCCACGAGACCTGGCTGGTGCTGGACGGCACGAACGGCCAAAACGCCATCCAGCAGGCGCGCCTGTTCACCGATACAGTGGATGTAACTGGTCTTATTATCGCCAAGATGGACGGTACAGCCCGGGGTGGAGCCCTCTTCACCATCCGTGAGGCCCTGAACCTGCCCGTGCGCTACATCGGCACGGGCGAGTCCCTGGAACTCCTGGAGGCCTTCGACCCCGAGGCCTTTGTGGCCGCCATCCTGGACCGCTGAGACCACCCCCCCCCAAGACCATGCTGCGCCAGGTCAAGACACTCCTCCAGAAGCTAAGGGGGCGGCCCATACATGAGGCGCCCTCCCATGAGGAATGGGAACGCAAGCACGAGCAGAAGGTGGCTGAGGATGCGGCCCAGGCCCTGCCCTTCATGCCAGAAGATGATGCGGTGCTGATCGATGTGGGCGCGAACTACGGGCTCTTTACGTCGGCCGTCCTGCGCTCGCGTCCCAATGCCCGGGCCTTCCTGTTTGAGCCTGTGCCAGAGGTCTTTGAGAGATGCCGTGAGCGCTTCAAGGACAACCCGAATGTGACCGTGGAAAACTTCGGCCTGGGCGATGTGGAAGAGCGCGTGACAATCTGGAAATCCCAGCAGAACCCCGGAGGCAACTCCATGGTGCGCAAGCTCGTTGATGTGGTTGACGCCTACACAGACTTCGAAACAGAGGAGGTCGATGTGCGTGTGTTCTCCAACTACGCCAGCGAGGTGGGCCTCGAGCAGGTGCACTTCGTCAAGATCGACGCTGAGGGCTACGACTACAAGGTGCTCTGGGGGATGCTGCCTTTCCTCGCCTCCTGTGATCCACTCCCGGGTGTCTTGGCCGAGCTCCTGGAGAAGGGCCTGCACCACGACTGGGAGCGCCAGGAAGGCGCCTGCCGCGCACTCTTCGATCTGGGCTATGAGGAAGTAGACCTGCTGGCCATGGCGCGCATCGACGACATCCTCTTCGTCCCCAAGTCTGGCGCGCCCACCAGCTAGCAAGCCATGCGCCGCCTCGCAGAGCTACTCAAGCACAAGTTCCTGAGGGACACGGCGGCCCTCCAGGCGGGCTCGCTCTTCAACGCCCTGGGGCATCTGTCCACCGCGGTCATCCTGCCGCACCTGCTCGGAGCCCGCGGCCAGGGCGAGTTCTACGTGGCCATGGCCCTCTACACGGCCCTGGCCCTGATCCTCAACCAGGGCGTGGTGGCAGCAACCGTCAGCCAGGTGGCCGCCGCCGCCTCCCGCGAGCGTTGGCCCAAGGTCACCTCCTGGCTGGCCTATCTGGTCAAGGCCTACTGCCTCTTGGGCCTGGCCATTGCCGGCCTGGGTTACCTGACCCTGCCACTGATCGCCGAGAAGGTCCTCGCCAGCAATCCACACATCGGCATCTGGGCCGCCCTCCTGTGCCTGACGCCCATCCTGGAACTCCCCAAGGTGGTGGCCGTGGCCGGCCTCCAGGGCCTGCGCCGCATGCTGCCCATCGCGCGCATCGAGAACGGCCAGGAGGCCATCCGCGTCTTCCTGGTGATCCTCGGTGCCCTGGTGACCGGCGACGCCGGTGGAGCCGTGGCCGGCAGCCTGGCCGCCTCCGCCGCCGGCTCCCTGATTGCCCTCGACCTCTACCGCCGCGAACGCCGCCGCACTGACCTCCCCCTGCCGGGCCTCGGCCCCATCCTGCGCGAAGTACCAGGCGTGCCCCTGCGCTCTGGCATGCAGCTGGGCTTCAAGCTCGGCCTGGTGCGCGTGCTGAATGTCTACGGCCGCGAGGTCCTGCCCACACTCTTCCTCGAGCGCTTCGGAACCACCGAGTGGGTAGCCTACCTGCGCATCGCCCAACGCATCATCAACATCCCACTCATGCTCGGCCAGGGTATCAGCCGTACGGTATTGCCCATGTTCAGCGAGATCGCCGGCCAGAAGGACCTGCGCCGCATGCGCCGGGCCTACTTCCGGGCCAGCCTCTTCAGCGGCATTATCATCTCCGCGGCCCTGGCCCTGATCCTGCCCCTGGTTCCTTGGATACTCGATTCCTTCTTCCCCCGCGACTACCACGCCCCGATCTGGAGCATCTGCCTGATCCTCATCCCGGGCTTCGTCGCCATGTCCTTCTCCGTGGCCAACGACACCTTCTACCTGGTGACCAACACGCTCAAGGTCGCCATCGTGATCTGCATCATCAGCACCCTGGTGGGCTCCGCCATGATAGGCGTGTGCGCCTGGCTGAACCCCACCACCGGCGTCGCCTGGGGCCTCTCTTTCGCCATGTCCTGGAGCACCATCCACCTGGTCTACGCCGCCCTCTGGTTCCGCCGAAACACCCCCCGCAACTCATAGGGTTTTGTCTCAAGCTGCCTGGCCTCTGGATCTTGGCGAGCGCCGTTGGGCCGATGGTTTTTTGCGTTGTGGTGATACCAGCCGATGCGGTTGGCCTGGTTGTGCAGCAGCGTATCCGGCTCCGCCGCCACCGGCTGGTGCAATTGCCCGGGCCTGGACCGATCCTCCATCAGGTCGCTGCACTGAAGTGCAGCGAGTTTATATGGCGTGGCACGCCACAGTTCGATAGATGCGGTGGCAGTGATCGGCTTGGGACTGCTGACCGCCGCCTGGATCACCGGCCGATTCGCATCGACCCAAAGACGAACGATCGTCGCCTCTTGACGCTCACCGTAAACCGCTTGCATCGTTCCTTCGCGCAGCACCAACGTCTGACGGAAGGAGGCCGACGGTGGGGCGGGATCTAGCTTGACGCGCACTCGGCCGGTTTTCACCAAACGGCCATTGTCATCCCAAGGGTCGGTCTTGCTGATGTAGAGGACCAGGTCGCCGCCCGGTTCGATCCAGGCGTTGGGGCCGATATCACCATTGCCCAACGGCATCGATCCACAATGATCCTCGCTGGGCGATTGCCAGACGATGTTGTAGGCATCAGGTGACGCGACCCATGCGCTTTGCGCCGATGCCTGCCGTGGCCCGAGCCCCAGAATCAACAAGGTAAGCAGATGCCTGGCCATCACGCCGTCCCTTATTACCGGCCAGGCGTCCCAAGGGGCCTTCATACCCCCCCAACCTCTCGTTGCTGAGCCGTAGCCCGTGATGGCCATGTCCCACAACCGC
>DASCNH010000079.1:0-42273 GCA_036011365.1 Planctomycetota bacterium
AATCAGGCGGAAAAATGGTCGGGGTGAGAGGATTTGAACCTCCGACCTCTGCGTCCCGAACGCAGCGCTCTACCAAGCTGAGCCACACCCCGACGAGGGGCGAAGACGATAGTCGCCAAAAGCCCCCCCGTCAAGCGCCCTCCCTCCGTCTCACGCTATCCCAGGCCCGTTTTCCCCCGCCTATCCCCCGCTAGCGCGCCACTTCCGCCCGGGGAGCTCCGAATCCAAGACCGCTCCGATTCAGCGCCCCAGATCCACGAAGGAGCCCCCATTGGCCTTGGCCAGGTCCTTCATGAACTGCTTGCGAAACTCGCCGATGGCGATCGTGTGCAGGACCACCTTGCAGGTGGCGTTGGCCCCTGTGAACTCACGCAGGATGTCCGCCGGATCGATGTACGCGCCGGTGGATGGGCGGCCATCGGAGAGGAAGAAGATGGTGTCAAGCTCCACCTGGTAGTCGCCCGTGCGCGGGCTCTTGGGGTCGTACCCCAGGGCGGCCATCAGGGCTCCATAGGTGTTTGTCTTGCCGCCCTCCAAGTTTGCGGCTCCGGCCAACCCCACGGAAGAATAGGTCTCCTTCGAATTGCCCCCGATGGCTTCGAGATTGCGCACCCAGTCGGCGGCGCTCGAACGGCCCAGGGCATTGGCCTTCTGCTGGCGCTTCTTCCAGCGTTTGATCTCAGTGGCGAAGGCGATCACGTTGAACTTCACATGGGGTTCGAGGCGCTCGATGGTACGCGCCAGTTCGGTCTTCACGATGTCGATGCGGTGCATGGACGGATAGCCGCCATCGGCGAACTTCTCCCGCTCGACAACCATGTTCTCCATGGAGCCGGAGACATCGATTACAAACAGGATCGAACGACTGGGCGTGGAGATGCCGTGGTAACTGACGGCACCCGGGGGCGAGTACTCCTCGGCCCTGGCCTTCTTGGCCGCCAGCAGCGCGGCCAGCTCCGCATCCGTGGGGATCTCATAGCGTTCCTTGTAGGTCTCCCAGAAGCGCTCCCAGAGTTCCCGCCGCTGGCCGAAGCCGCGCCCGGTCAGGGTCTCCAGGGCCATGGCCGCATCCGCCAGGAGGCGGCCTTCTTCCCGGGCCATCTGAACGATGAGCAGGGGCACCGAAGAGGTGCGCCGCACGCGGGCCAGGGCCTCGATGGCGCTGGCGCGTACCTGCCAGACCTCATCCGCCAGACCCGCAGCCGCCGGGTCCAGCACCAAGGCCGACCCCATGGCCGCCAGTCCGTCCAGCACAGCACAGCGCACCGCGGGCTCGCGGTCCGCGGCCAGTGCGACGATGAGTTCCGCCGCACCCTCCTCCGGCCCGGCGGCCAGGGCCAAGACAGCCGCCCGCCGCACGGCCCAGGAGCGTCGGTCCTTGAGACACTTCTCCAGTGATTTGAGTGCACCGCCGTAGCCACCAGACGCCAGGGCACGCAGAAGGCCCAGGCGCGTGGGCTCCTTCTTCTCCCCTTCCAAGGCCGCCAGGAAGGCTTGGATTGGCTCGGGAGACTCGAATCCGGCCAGGACCAAGATGGCCGCCTCGACGACCTCCGCCTCCTCCAGTTTCAGGACCGGCACCAGGACCCGGACGACGCCCGCGTCCTCCACATCCTCCAGGGCCAGGATGGCCTCCACCCGCGTGGCGCTGTCCTCGTACTTCTTGAAGTACTTGGCGAACTCCCCCACCAGGTTGTCCGGATCTTCCGCCCCCGGGCCCGCCGTGGCCGCCGTGGCCACCATGGCATCAGGCGCCGGAGCGGCGAGCGGACGCGAACTGGCGCCCAGTCCCGGCACGGCACATACCGTTTCCAGGAGCAACGCGGTCATGATCAGGTGCTTGCCGAGGCTCTTCATTGTGCCTTGCTGATTGCTCTATCCACCTCTGGTCCGTGGCTACCGGCGTTTCAGGACGCGGTGTCCCCCCTGGCGTATGGTGATGCCACAGGTGTCCAGGTACTCGAGAATGGGGATCAGAAACTTGCGTGTGGTTCCCAGCGCATCACGCAGCTCGGGAATCACCAGCTGGCCATTGCGCTCGCAGTTGTCCACGACCGCCTCTCGGGCACGCCCCAGGGGCTCCGCGGCCAGCACCAGGTCCGGCGTCAAGCGCGCCGCCTGGCCGCGGTCCACGAGCAACTGCACGATGGCGTCCAATTCCGCCGGCGAACAGCCCAGATCCCCCGCCAGTTCCGCCGGCGCCGGGGGGCCCAGGCCCCCGGCTTCCAGACGCGCCGCGGTCCTCGCCAAGAGGGCCGCCGTCTCGTCGTCCAGTTCCACCTCTCGCCCGGCCAGGCAGAGGCGCCCTCCGGCCTGGCGCGTGAGCTGCCCTTCCCCCGCGGCCACCGCCAGGACCGCATCCAGCAGCTCCGGCTCGACCACGGCGGCGTTGCGCAACTCGCGCACATCCATCACCATGCGCAGGGGATGCTCCGCGAACCAGCGCCTGAGCTCCCCCATGACAGCCGCCAGGGCCTCGGACAGGACTTGCCGGTGCAGCCAACGCTCCTGCCCCAGGGGCGCAGACGCTTCCCCGGCCGCCTCCAGCTCCGCCAACAGGGAACGCACCTCGTCCCGCGGGCGCTTGACCGCCACGGTCAGCTCCTCCACCGTGACCAGGGCAGCGCGGCGGGCCAGGGTCGCCTCGAGCAGGTCCCGGGGTGAGTCCAGACTCTGGGCCTGGTGGGCCAGCTCATCGATCACGAACTTTTTGAAGCGCTTCAGGCGATGGCGGCTTTCCTCGAGGATGACTCCGCCGCCAAGGGTGGCCAGCGGAGAGGCCAGGCGCAACACGAATCGATCTCCCGGGGCGCAGACCAGGTCGTGCTCCAGGCGCAGTTGGGCCAGACATGTTTGCCCCGGGGCGAGCTCCTCCGCGTCGAGCAAGACCACCTCGCCCACGGTCTCCGCCGTGCCCGTGTGCACACGCACCGGCGTGCGGTCGAGAATGGGCTTGGAGCGGGATGCCAGGGCCGTGAGGCGCACCCCGGCCATGCGCACGGGCTTGTAGTAGCCCGGCGAGGCCACCACATGGCCGCGCTCCACGCGGTGGAAGTCCACATCGGTCAGATTGATGGCCGTCGAGTGCCCGGCGCGCGCCTCATCCGTGGGAGTGTGGTAGGCCTGCAACCCGCGGACCTTGCCGCGCTCTCCGGACGGCAGCACTTCGAGCACATCGCCGGTGCGCACGCTGCCGCTGGTGGGTACCCCGGTCAGGATTGTGCCGAAGCCCTTGGCGGAGAAGACGCGCTGAACCGGCATCCGGAAGACGCCCGCGGCCGGGCGCGGTGTCACTTCCCGGGCTCGGTTCGCCAGGGTCCGGCGCAGTTCCCCAAGGCCTTCGCCGCTGACCGCGGAGACGCGCACCAGGGGCGTGCCCTCAAGGAAGGTGCCGGCCACGGTTTCGCGCACGTCCTCCTCGGCCAGCTCCACCATGTCCTCGTCCACCAGATCTATCTTGGTCAGAGCCACCAGGCCGCGGGAAACACCCAGGAGCTGCATGATGGCCAGGTGCTCGCGGGTTTGGGGCATGACCCCGTCGTCCGCTGCCACCACCAACATAACCAGGTCGATGCCCGAGGCCCCCGCCACCATGTTGCGCACGAACTTCTCGTGCCCGGGCACATCTATCAGGCCCACGCTGCGCCCGTCTTCGAGCTCAAAGCGCGCGAAACCCAGGTCAATGGTGACGCCGCGCTCCTTCTCCTCCTGCCAGCGATCCGGGTCAGTGCCGGTCAGCGCCAGGACCAGGCTCGACTTGCCGTGGTCGATGTGCCCGGCGGTACCGATCACGATGGGGAAGATCTCCCCGGGCTCGGCCCGCTGCGCCCGGGCCGCCCGTGTTGTGCTGGTCTTCTCGTCCAAGTGAGCCTCGCCGCACAGGATACCGTAGAATGCCCCAATGACCGTCTCCTCCCTGCCATTCCGCACCCTGGCGCCCTGGCTGCGGGAGACCTTCGGGCGTCCGGTGCGGCGGATCGCCCTGGACGCGGGCTCCACCTGCCCCAACCGCGACGGGCGGCGGGCCCACGGAGGCTGCACCTACTGCGATGTGGAGGGCTCAGGCACCGGGGCCCTGCGCACGGGTGAGGAGCTCAGCGCCCAGCTTGAGGCGGGCATCCGGCGCGTGCGGCGCAGCGGGACGGAGACCGGCGCCATCGCCTACTTTCAGTCCTACTCCAACACCTATGTGGGCCTGGAGCGCCTGGAGGAGATGCTGCAGGCGATGGCGCCCCGTATCGGCGCGCCCCTGGTGGCCATCAGCATCGCCACGCGCCCGGATACCCTGTCGGACGCCGCCCTGGAACTCCTGGCGCGCTGGAACCGGCGCCTGCCGATCTGGATTGAACTGGGCCTGGAGAGCGCCGATGACCGTGTGCTGGAGACAATCCGCCGCTTTCACACGGTGGCGGAGTTTCACTCGGCCGTGGAGCGTTGCCATGCCGCCGGCCTTGTGACCGTGGGCCACGCCATCCTCGGCCTGCCCGGAGACGGGCGGGCGGGAGCCCGGCGCACGGCGCGCTGCCTGGCCGCCGCTGGGGTGAGCGGTGTCAAGGTGCACCACCTGATGGTGCTGGAACGCACGCAGATGGCCCGAGATTGGAGAGCCGGAGAGCTGAGCACGCTGACCCCGGAGACCTACATGGACTGGCTGGCGGACTTTGTCGAGCGCCTCGGGCCGCGCCAGATCCTGCACCGGCTAACCGGCGATTCCCCGCAGGATAAACTGCTCGCCCCCCATTGGGAGGTGCACAAGAATGCGATCAGGGAAGGCCTGGTCGCCGAACTGCGCGGTCGCGGAAGCCACCAGGGCTCCCGGCTGTGAGGCGCAGGTTCCCGTGACCTAGCGCGGAACTACGATGCGATCGCAGTTCGGGCACTGCACCAGGGTGCGCCCCTGGGCTAGCTGGACCAGCTGGTTGGGACGCAACTCCATGAAGCAGCTCTGGCAGACCTTGCCGTCGAGCTCCGCCAGGGCATCACCCTGGCGCGCCTCAAGCAGACGCTCGTAGAGACGCAGGCTGACCGCATCCACGTCTTTGGAGCAGCAGCCCCGGCGTCTTTCGAGCAGGGCCGCCTCGCGCACCTTGGCGTCCTCCAGCTCGATGGCGATGTTCTTGCGAAGCTCGGTGAAGGTGGCGCTCTCAGCTGCCAGGCGCGCCTCCAACTCGACCACAGCGCTCTCTTGCTCCTCGGCCTGACCCACCAGGATCAGGCCCTCGTCCTCCTCCTCGGCAATCTCGTGTTTCAGGGTGCGCGCCTGGTGCTGGAAGGCGGCGATCATGGCCACATCTCCCCGGGACTTCATGGCCTCGGCTTCGACCTTGCGCTGCCGCTGGCGCTGGAGCGTGGTGTGGTCCTCGATTTCCCTGATGCGCGTCTGAAGGTCCCGCAGCACGACCCGCCTGGAATCGATCTCAGCCTGTTGGGTCCGCAGGGAGGTTTCGCGGGCCTGGAGTTCAGCGGGCAGCCTTTTTAGCTCGCGCTGGACGGCGTAGAGATCGCGATCGATCGCCTGGAGCCCCTTGAGGGCTTTGACCGTGTCATGCATAGGGGTGGTTGTGGGCAAGTGGCCGAACACTATATCCCCAGCGGGGCATGGTAGATACCCCCGACACGGAAAGGGGAGATCATCCCCAGAGGCGGCTCGGAGCAGCCCCAGGGCACAGGCTCCAGCGGCCCAGGCCACGGGGCCTGGTGGCCCAGGGCACAGGATCCAGTGACTCGGGACTCGCGCCCGGCAGGGGCCGGTCCCGGGTCCAATCCCTGGGTTGGGCCGAGGGCTGGGCCTGCACCTACAGGTTCCAACCGCCAGCGGAGCTGGCTTCCTCCTCGTTCACCTGGGCACCTTCCAGGAAGCTGGCCAGTTGGCGCGCCCGCACCGGGTGGCGCAGCTTGCGCACGGCCTTGGCCTCGATCTGGCGCACGCGCTCGCGGGTCACGCGGAAGATGCGACCGACCTCCTCCAGGGTGTAGGTGTAGCCGTCACCGATACCGTAGCGCAGCTTGATGATCTCCCGCTCGCGGAAGGTCAGGGAGGAGAGCACATCGTCGATGCGGTCCTTGAGCATCTCGTGGCCGGCGGCCTGCATGGGGCTCTCGGCGGACTCGTCTTCGATGAAGTCGCCGAAGTAGGAGTCATCCGACTCGCCGATGGGGCGATCGAGGCTGATCGGGTGCTTGCTGATCTTCATCACGCGCTTGGCCTCCTCCATGGTGATGCCGGTGGCCTCGGCCACCTCTTCCACGGAGGGTTCGCGGCCCTTTTGCTGCACCAGGTGCTTGGTGACATTGCGCAGCTTGCTCATGGTCTCGATCATGTGCACGGGGATGCGGATGGTGCGGGCCTGATCCGCGATCGAGCGTGTGATCGCCTGGCGAATCCACCAGGTGGCGTAGGTCGAGAACTTGTAGCCGCGGCGGTACTCGTACTTCTCCACGGCCTTCATCAGGCCGGTGTTGCCCTCCTGGATCAGATCCAGGAACGAAAGTCCGCGGTTGCGGTACTTCTTGGCGATTGAAACCACCAGGCGCAGGTTGCCGCTGGAGAGCAGGCGCTTGGCCTCCTCATACTCTTCGTGGTGCAGGCGAATCTGATCAATGCGCCGTTTGAGGCGCGGAGTCGGTTCCAGGGCCACCAACTCCAGCTCCCGCAGTTGTTCGTTCAGTTCGCGTTTTTGCGCCGCGCTGTTCTTGGGATTGGCCAGCTTGCGCTCGAGGGAGCGCATTTCCCGATAGTGATCTTCCAGGATGTCCAGGTAGGGCCGCACCTTCTTGATTTGCAGGTGGCACTCCTCGATCAGGATGACCAGCTTGCGACGCAGGTTCTGGATCCTGACCAGGGTCTCCGCGCGCTCGGCCTTGGTCAGGCGCGAGCTCTGGAGGGTCGGGTAGGCCTCGCGCAGGCGCAGCACAAGGGTCTGGATGGTGCTCAGGTTGACGGGCAGGCGCTTGGCCAGGAAGGGCTTGCCGAGGGTCTCGACGATCAACGGATCGTCATCTGGCTTGGGGTTGGGATTCACCTTCAGGGTGCGGTCGAAGGCCAGGCGTCCGGCGGCCACCAGCTCCAGGGTCTCCAGGGAGGCATCCATGCAAACGCCGGAGCCCATGCACTTCTTGCGGAAACGCTTGCGCGTTACCTCGATGGTCTTGGCCAGGGAGATCTCCTCCGGCCGCGTCAAGAGCGGGATCTCACCCATCTGGGTCAGATACATGCGCACGGGATCGTCGATCTTCTCAGGCAGGGCGGCCTTGACCGGTGCGGCCTTGGTGGCCTTGGCCTTGGCCTTGGCGGGCTCCGCGTCTTCCTTGGGAACGCTGCCGGTGGCCATCTCCGCATCCGTGGCCAACCCTTCGCCCTGGGCGTCCTCGTCGGAGATCAGCTGGATTTCCAGGTCGTCCATGGCCACGAAGAGCTGGTCGAGTTCGTCCGGCGGGATGAACTGCTCTTCCATCAGACGGTCGAGTTCGCCACGGGTGACGAACCCGCGGGTGCGTCCGTTGTCGAGGAGTGTCTTGAGGGCGTCTTCTTGTTTTTGCGTCATGTCTCGGTACGTGTGCGCTAGAGCGCGTTGGTGCTTGATGTTGCTTGGTGTGTTACCGACTGCTGGCTCCCCAGCAAGGTGAGTTCGCGGGCTTGTTCCCGCCATTGTTCTTCAGCGCTTTCATCCCCGGCGGCCATGCGGCGTTGAGTTTCTCCCAGGGCATCCGTCAACGCAGCGCGGCGCAACAGGATGCGGTGCTCTTCTAGAAATCTCAGCTCTCCGCTCACGAGCTCGCGCAGGGTGTCGGCGGTGGTAGCCCGTGCCACGGCCTTCATGACGAGCGGGCGCGCAGGATGTTCCCCCAGGGCAGTCAGCAGCACGCCCTCGGAGATCATGCCGTCCTCCGAATCGTAGAGCTCGAAGAAGACGACAAGGGCCTGGCTGACCCGCGGATCCGGACAGCCGTCCAACCAGGGGCGCACGAGGGCCGCCAGGCTGTTGTCCAGGAGAATGGCACCCAAGAGGCGCCCATAGGCCCCCACCAGGCGGCGCTCCTCGGGGCTGGGCGGCCGGAGCTTGACACCTTCTGCGGCGGCCTCCGTCGTGGGCGCCGGTGAGGCGGGCCTCTCCGGCCGGGGCTCCCTGCGCCTGCCGGCGGCCCCGCGCCCGGTGGCCGGATGGCTGGCAAACTGCTCCCGCAGCACCTCGCGGCTGAGGCCCGTGCGTTCCGCCAACTCGGCCAGGAGGGCGTCCCGATGCACCGGGCGCCGCAGGCAAGCCAGGAACTCGACGCAGGCGTCCACGGCCCGGGACAGCTCTCCCCCGCCCAACCGCTCGATGCCCGCGGTGACGAACTCGAACCAACTCTGGGCTCCGGCCAGAAGTTCAGCGAAGGCCTCGGCCCCACCCCCGATCAGAAGATCACAGGGGTCCGTGCCCTGTTCCAGGGAGGCCACTTCCAACTCCACATCGAGGGCCAGGAGTCCCTTCAGGGCCCGTTCCGCCGCCTGGCGTCCGGCGGCGTCGCCATCAAACACCAGGGTCACGCGCTTGGCCCCCACGCGCCTGATGAGCCCGGCATGGTCCGCCGTGGTCGAAGTGCCCAGCACCGCCGCCACGTTGGTGCACCCGGCCTGATGGGCGGCCATGACATCCGTGTAGCCCTCCACTAGCACCAGATGCCCGCTCTTGCGCACCATCTCCCGGGCGCGATCCAAGCCGTAGATCAGACGCCCCTTGTGGAAGATCTCGGTCTCCGGCGTGTTCACATACTTGGGTCCGCTGTCCTCACCGTCCGCCAGGCGCCGGGCCCCGAAGCCCACGGGACGGCCGGCCAGATCGCGAATGGGGAAAGTCAGCCGCCCGCGGAAGAAATCGTAGCTGCGCCCGGAGTCGTTGCGGCGCACCAGGCCAGCCTTGAGATAGGCCTCCACGACGAGCTCCTCCTGGGCCACGGCGCCCACCAGCGCCTGGCCATCCGCCGGGGCGAACCCCACGGAGAAAGCCTTGAGAGTACCCTCCTCCAGGCCTCGCTCCCGCAGGTAGGTGAGCCCCGCCCTGCCCACCGGGGAGTGGAGTTTGCGCTCATACCAGTCAGCGGTACGCGCCACGGCATCGAGCAGGGGATCCAGGGGTTCCCGGGGACCACGGCTCTTGGCGGCCTTGGGCAACTCCACGGCGGTCTGGGAGGCTAGCAACTCCAGGGCCTCCATGAATTTGACGCCCAGGAACTCCATCAGGAAGTCGATCTGGTCGCCGCCGTTGCTACAGGAACCGTAGCAGTGCCAGGTGCCCTTGCGCGGATCCACCTTGAAGGAGGGCGTCTTCTCCTCGTGGAACGGGCAGACCGCCTCCCACAGGGCACCGGCCCGTTTCAATCCGGGGACACGCTCGCGCACGACCTCCTCGATGGGGGCGCGCAGCTTGATCTCCCGGATGGCGTCTCGGAGTTCGTCTGAAGGCAAGGGGGGGAGCCGGGACAAGGGGCCGGCTCGGAGGTACGGGATTCGGAGGGAAAAGGAGGGGTTGGGAAGGGGAAAGTGGGGGGGACTCGGGGGCGTCAATCCGGCGGCTGGGAGTCCGCGAAATGGACGCCGTTGGGGAATGTTAGAAAGTAGAACATGGGCGCAAATCTTCCCCGGAGGAAAATGGCACCCGGGATTCCGCCTGGGCCGCTCCTGAAAAGGTGGGATGAGGCAATCAGGGACCCCCTTAGGTCCGTGATCAGCCGTCTGTGAGGAAAGCGGCCCGCTTCCCAAGTCCATCTTATTATAGCATCTAAGGGGCGCAAGGGCGAGGGCGAAGGTGCAAAACGCATCTCCCCTGGGCCATAAACCTGGCCGGAGACCGGGCTCACCGGCACTTCCCGACACCCTGCGGGCTAGCCGGGGGGGCCCAGCTCCCTGGCCAGGGCCAGCAGGTCAGCCACGGAGAGCTCCCCCGGGCGCGCCTCGTTTTCCAGGCCCAGGGCCTCCAGCAGCTCCCCGGCCCGCTCCCGGTCACCCAGCTGGCGCCCCAGGAGGCCTCCCAGGGCCTTGCGGCGCTGGCCCAGGAGAAGCCTGGTCCAGGCCCCGAGGCAGGCCAACTCCGGAGCCTGCGGCCGGTCCGGCAGCAGATCCAGCTGGACCACCGCACTGTCCACCCGAGGCCTGGGCCAGAAGAGATCCGGCCCCACGGAGCGCACCTGACGGGCCCGGTAGCTGGCCTGGACCTGGACCGACAGCGGGCCCCAGTCGCGGGTGCCGGGACGGGCCACCAGGCGCTCCACCATCTCCCGCTGGAGCAGCAGCGTCATGCTCTCGGGCGGCCACGGCAAGGCCGCCAACAGCGCCGTCACGGGCCCGCCCACGCTGTAGGGCAGGTTGCTGACCACGCGCCAGGTCCCACTCTTGGGCAGGGCTTCACAGACCTCGTCCGCCAGGCGCTGCTTGCCCGCCAGAACGTCAGTGTGGATCCAGCGCACCGCATGCGGCTCCGGGCTCAGCTCCCCCGCCCCGGCCGCCGCGGCCACCCGCTCCCGGGCCACCTCCAAGAGCCGCCCGTCGATCTCCACCGCCGTCACCCGCGCCCCCGCCGCCAGGAGGGGCAAGGTCAATGAGGCACATCCGGCCCCGATCTCAAGTACCTCATCCCCGGCCCCCACGCCGGCATCGCGCACGATGGCCCGGGCCAGGTTGGCATCCACCATCATGTTCTGGCCCAGGCGCCGGGAGGGCCGGTAATCCAGGGCGGCCAACTCCTCGCGCACCCGACGCCAGCCACTCTTCGGCTCGCCGGCGTCACGCCCCGGTTCACCGGTGTCACGCCCCGGCCCGGCCGGGCTCATCTCCCGGCCCCGGTCAGCAGGGCCCCCAGGCCCGGCGCCGCTCCCAGCTCCCCAGCCAGGCGCTCCAGCAGCGGCGCCGCGGCCCCGCCCCAGACCTGGCCCAGGGCCGTCAGACGCTCCAGGGTCGCGGCATCCCGTCCCCAGGTGCCCGACCGCGAGCGCAGGAACTCCTCCGCATCCGCCACGCAGCGAAAACCCAGGTCCGCGGCCCGGTGCCGCCCGTCGAAGCCCTGCTCGCTGAAGGCCAGGCCCCCCTCTCGGGCGGGGCCTGAGAGGGGCCGGGCCCGGGTGCGGTAGGAGCCCCCCAGGGCACAGTCCCGGTGGCCACGCTCCGCCAGGGCCTCGGTCATGCGCCCCCGCGTCCATTCCGCAGCATTCCCGAGCAGGTCGTGGACTCCCTCCGGGCTGCGGCCGCGCTCGAAGGTTCCACTGGCCAAGAGGCGCCCGAGGCCCAGTTCGAGGGTGTTGGCCACGGCCCGGGCCTCACCCGCCCCCCAGGGCCAGGGGCGTCCCCGCGCCCCTCCGGCGACGCGTACCCACTCGCAGGCCGTGGGCAGGCGCATGCCCCGCCCCGCGGCATAGGCCTGCGCCTCATTCAGGTTCATCCAGGTGGCCGGCCAGGTCTCCGTGCTCGGTTCCCAGGACGCCAGTTCGGCGACCGGGAAGCTCGTCTGCTCCGCCGTCGCCAGCCAGCCGCGCCACTGGCCGCGGGAGACCTCGAAGCGCTCCACAAGCAGATCCCCCACAGCCTGGCAGGCGGTGGCGCTGCCGAGCTCGAGGGTGCAGCCGGGGACAAAGGCCAACCGTTCCAGTGCCAGCGCCTTCCCGGCGCCCCGGGGCTGCACTCCTCCCACGGTTCCCTGGCCGCCGCAGGCACACAATCCCAACCCGACGCTCAAGAGGGCTTGAAACGCCAGACGGGGGTTCACCACGCTCACCTTGTCCCGGAGGATTGGCGCCGGCTCAGCGACACCGCGGTCACCCGCAGTCCACCGGCACCCCTCAGCGGTCTTCGCCGCCTGCTCCGGCGTCCTGTACGAAGATCTCCACGCGCCGGTTCAGGCGCTTGTTGTCGGCGCTGTCGTTGGCGACGATGGGCTCATGGGGGCCAAAGCCCGCCACCACCATGTCCGCGGCGGGAATCTGGCCGGTGCTGACCAGGAGCGAAGCCACCTGCACCGCCCGGGCGGCGGAGAGTTCCAGGTTGCCACCGGGAAAGCGCTTCAAGGTCTGCGGCCTGACAATGGGATCGTTGTCCGTGTGTCCGCGCACCCAGACCCGTCCATGGGGCAGGGCAGCGATCTCAGCGGCCACCTGGCCCAGGGCCTTTTGCCCGTCCTCGCCCACGGTGGCCGAGCCGGAGGCAAAGAGCACCTTGTCCTGGACCATGTAGACATAGCCACCCTCCACGTCGAAGCGCTCCACATCTCCCGGCGGACGGCCTAGGGTGTTCAGCATCTCCTGTAGCTCACCCATGCGGTGCTCTATGTCAGTGTCGAAGCCGGCTTCGAGCACCTCCACCTGACTCAGAGCCAGCTCGCCCTTGAGTTGTTCGGAGCGTGCCTCGAGCTGGGCCACATGCTGGCTCAGGTCGTGGACCTGGGTCTGGTAGCGCTTGGCGGATTCCAGGGTCTCGCTGTACTTGCCCTGGGAAACGCAGGAGGCCAGCAGCGCCAGACCGACGAGGGCCGGGGTTGCGCTGGCGGACGAAATGGCGGTGACGGCCAGCTGGCCGTGGCGTCGGATTGTGTTCATCGCGTTGTTGTTGGTTGTGCCGTGGCGGGCACACGTCCCACCGCCCTGGTGAGCATCCGCGTCCCCGATGGCCCGAGTCTAGCCCTCCGGAAGGGCCGGATCCAAAGCGTTCCCCGCGAGAACCTCCCTATTCCGAAAATACCTGGCCCCCCACCGGCGGTCCCCATGGACAGCCGCTGAGGGGCCAGGTCTGGACGGCCCGAATCAGGAGCCTGGATGGCGGATGCTCCCTAGAACTTGGCGCCGAAGATTCCGGCCACGCTCTCGGCCACGCTGTTCAGCTGACCACGGGAGAGGGCCAGGGCGATCGGCAGGCCGAGGACCAGGACCAGGGTGGTGGCGATGGCCGCCAGGCGCACGCCCATGCCCTCGCTTTCATCTGTGCTGGCTCCACCGGAAGCGGCCGCGGCGGCCGTGCTGCGGCGCACCGGTGCGGCGGCGACTTCCTCTTCCTCTTCGACCAGGTCGATCTCGCCCACATCCTCCACATCTTCGATGAGCGTATCCACATCAGCAATCTCCTGGGTGGCCATGCCGGCCTCATCGTCCAGGTCCACAGCTTCCTCGAAGACGACCTCGTCGCCGGAATCATCCACGGAAACCACATCGCCGGAGAGGTCGCTGCGCAGGCTGTCCACATCGCTGCGGCGCAGTTTCATGGTGTCGCCTTCGCGGAAGGCGCGAATTTCGCCCTCCGAAACGAGGCGTTTCAGCTCCTCGTCCTTGAGGCGCAGTTGGTCGAGGGCTTCTTCGAAGCTGAAGAAATCGTTTTCTGCCACGGGTGGTCTCCTGTATTGCCGGGTGGGCGTCTGGGGATCTAGGGGTTGCTGGAATGGTTAGCGGGGTTTGAGGACGCCTTTATCGGCGAACTCCTCTTCGAGTTCCTTGAAGGTGTACTCGGATTGATCGTTGTAGCCATCGAGTTGCAGGTCGAGGGCGATGCGGCGGGCACCGACGAGCTTGAGGCCCTGCATGCTGCGCGAACCGCCGGTGGCCTGGTAGACAGCCAGCTGCTTGTTCTCAGTGTCCACCAGGTACAGGAGGCTGGCGCCGGTCACGTCGAGGCCCGTGACGGCGATCATGCTGTCATTGGAGTCCGCAGTAGCGAAGGCCCCGGACATGGTGGGAGCGGGCCCTGAGCCCGTGCCCGTTCCGCCCCCGTCGTCCTGGCCGGCCTGGGCCGGCAAGTAGGCCAGGGCGAGGATACCGAGGCTCAAGATGACCGAGATCAGGAGCGTGCGGTCTCGGGTAGGTGCTTGGGGTGACATGCTGCTGTGCTCTATGTGCTCGGCGGGAATCGGCTCCGGCCCGGAAGGGGCTGCATATCCTACTGCCTGGCTTGTGTTGCGCCAGAACTTGCCGGGCTTGTGGGCGGGATGTCCGGGACCTCACATGCCCGCCAGGTCGCCGGAAATCTCCTCCAGGAGGTCCTTCAGGGTAATCAGGCCCAGGGGCTCCTCGGCGCTGCCCACGCCGGCCAGGCGCTGCCCCCGCAGGCGCAGCCGGGCCAGGGCCGCATCCACGCCGAGTTCCGGATCCAGAAAGAGCAGGGGGCGCAGGCGCCCGGGGAGGTCCTCACCCGGTTTCTCCCCCTCTTTTCCGGGCTCCCCAACATCACCCGCCACCCCCGAGGACTGTTCCCGCGCCGCGATCAGGGATTCGAGCTGGTGAACATAGCCGCTGACTCGCCCCCCCCCGTCCAGGACGGGAATGCGGCTGTAGGGGCACTCGGCCAGGACCGTGAGCAGGTCCCCGGTCCCCAGGCGCAGCACCTGGATCTGCTCCCAGGGCACCATTATCGACCGGATCGGAGTGCCACGCAGGCGCAGGGCATTGCGGGCCAGGCGCCCGGCCCCCTCGCCCAGGGCCCCGGTGCGCTCGCCCTCCTCCAGCATGTCGAGCACCGCCTGGCGCGTCCCAAAAGTGGAAAGGTCCCGGGCGGGCACGCCGGAGAGGCGTTGGACCAGGTTTGCCAGGAGGCGCAGGGGCCGGGCAAAAGGCCAATAGCAAACGCGGGAGACCGCCAGGAAGGGCGCCGCCGCCCCGCACAAGCCGTGGGGCCGTCGGCGGAACATCTCCTTGGGCAGGGCCTCCGCCAGCAGGAAGAGCACCGGGCAGAGCACCAGGGTCAGGACCAGCTCATGGGCCGCGGCGGGCACGGAAAGGGCGCCGAGCAGGCGGTCGCCGGAGAGGGTGGCCGCTTCCACCGCCAGGTTGTTTCCGATCAGGACAGTGATCAGGAGGCCGGTTTCATCGCGCAGCAGCCAGCGCACTAGGCGCGAGCGGCGCCGGCCGGAGCGCGCCTCCATGTCCACGCGCACACGGCTGAGAGAGTAGAAGCCGGTTTCAACGCCGGAGTAGAGGGCCGAGGCGACAATGCACAGGCCGAGTAGCAGGAGGGTGCTAGCGGTATTCACTGGCCCTCCTCCCCCAGGACCCTGAGGTCAACCTCGTGTACGCGCCGCCCGCGCACCTCGTTCACCAAAAGCTCCAGCCCGCCCGTAGTGACCCGGTCCCCGGCCCGGGGCATGCGCCCGAGCAGCGCCAGCACCAGGCCGCCGAGGGTCTCGAACTCCCGGGGCACCAGCTTGCGCCCGAAGAGCTCGTTCCAGTCACGGATGGAAATCTGGCCCGAAACGCGGAAGCGCCCTTCCCCCAGGGGCACGACCTCCGGTTGGCGGCCCTCCTCTTCCGTGCGCAGATCACCCACCAGCTCCTCGAAGATGTCCTCCACGGTGACAATGCCCGCCGTGCCCCCCCACTCATCGACGACCACCGCCTCGGAGGTGCGGTCCTCCCGAAAGGTATCCAAGAGGTCCAGGGCCGAGGCCACCTCCGGCACGAACTTGACGGGCATCACCAGTTGATCCACCGGCCGCTCGGGCCAACGCAGGAGGTCGCGCACCTTCACACAGCCCTGCACGCGATCCACCTGACCGTCCACCACCGGCAGCCAGGAGCGTCGCTCGGCGAGGGCCCGCCGGATCACCGCGGAGGTGTCGCCCGCGGAGAGGTCCAGGGCGGTGACATCCACCCGCGGAGTCATGATCTCCCGCACTCGAATGCTGTCGAGTTCGACGATCTCCGCCAAGAGGTCCGCCTCGCCGGCGTGCAGGTCCTCGCCGGCGCTGCGCTCGAGCACCTCCCCCAGGGCTTCTGTGGTGATGCCCTGCTCCGGCTTGCCCGACTCTCCCAGGGCCCGCAGGATGACTTCGATGACGGCGTTGGCCGCCCGCCGGGCCGGGGCCAGAGCGCCCACCACCACCGTGAGCGGCAGGGCCGTCAGGCGCGCCACGGCCCGGGGGGCCCTGAGACCCAGGGTCTTGGGCAGGATCTCGCCGCAGAGCACGATGGCCGCCAGGGCGGCAGCGGCGGCGGCCAGGGGGCTCCAGCCTGCCCCTTTGGCCAGGCGCGGCACCAGGGCAAAGAAGACCAGGTTTACCACCAGGTTGCCGAGCAGGACGGAGACCAGGAGATCGCGCGGGTGCTCCAAGAGGCGCCGCGCCCGGTCGCCCGCGCCCTCGCGCTCGCCGGGCCCGAGGCAGAAGAGCGCGGTCTCCGAGGCGCTGAAGAAGGCCGAAACCAGGAGCAGGCCCAGGGCCACGGCGACGGGCAGCAGGGCATCCATCAGCCCTCACCCCCCGTCGGTTCCGCAGACGCAGGTCCATCGATCCCACCAGGCTCGCCAGGCCCAGCTGATCCATCAGGCCCAGCGGCTCCGTCAGGTCCCGTCCCGGAGTGCTGCGGTGGGAGAGCCGCCTCCGGCGCACCTTGTGGGGCGAGCGGCAGGCGCACTTCCACCCTGAATCCGGCCCCGGCCTCGCTGGTCAGGCGCACCTCGCCCCCGTGATCGGCCACGACCTGGTGCACGATGGCCAGGCCCAATCCGCTGCCCCGGCCGCTGTCGTCGGTGGTGAAGAAGAGATCCGGCGCCCGCTCCAGTTGCTCGCCGGGCAGCCCGGGCCCGTTGTCCTCCACGAGGAGCATGAGGTCCATGGCCGAGCGCTCCACCGACACCCGCACCCAGGGCTCCTGGCCGGCCACGCCGGGACCGCGAGACTCCAGGGCATCGAGGGCGTTGGCCAAGAGGTTGAGCACCGCCTGGCCGAGCTCGTTGGCTTCGCCCAGGATGGGCGGCAGGGAGCGCAGGGCCAGGGAGGCCGCGGCGCCCCGTTCCCCATCCGCGACCAGCACCAGCTCCACGCCCAGGGCCCGGGCCCGGTGGGCGACCAGCGCCAGGGAGTCCTCCACGGGCCCAGCCAGGGAGAGGCGCTCCGGTTGCGTGCGCCGGGGCGTGAAACGCAGGAGCTTGCCCACGGTCTGCCCGATGCGCTCCAGGCCCGAGCGCAAGAGGTCGTGATAGCGGTGGCGGTGCTCTCCTTCCAGCTCTCCGCCAGCGAGCACCTCCACGGCATTCAAGAGCCCCCCCAGGGGATTGTTGATCTCGTGGGCGATGCCCGCGGCCAGCTCCCCCGTGGCCGCCAGGCGTCGCTGGGTCATGGCCGCGGCCTCCGCCGCCCGCGCCTGGCGCGTGGCCCGGCGCACCTCCTCCTGGAGCGCCGCGTCGTGGCCTTCGATGCGCCCGGCCATGTCGTTGAAGGTGCCCATCAGCGTGGCGATCTCACCCTTGAGGCGCGGAGGTGTCACGCGTGCGGAAAAATCGCCTTCGCTGACGCGCCGGGCGGCCCCGGCCAGGGATTGCACGGGACTCAGCACGAAGCGCCGCAGGCCCGAGAAGGTCACCCAGGTCATCAGCAGGGTCGAGATCAGAAAGGCCGGCAAGAGGCTCATGAACAGCTCGCTGCGGTCCACGGCATTGGGGTAGGGAAACCAGCAGCCGCCCCAGGCATTGGTTCCCCCGCCGCTGCCGGAGGAGTTGGGGGCGAAGATCGGCAGGGCCAGGCCGCCGGCGGCGGCGCTGGAGAGGCCCGAGTCGGCGGCCTCGGCGATGGCGCGCAGCACCTCCCGGCCGGGAAAGTCGTCCCCCCGCTGGCCGCTCCCCAGGGGATTCAACCAGACACCCTGGGGCTCGATGTCCCCGCTCTCATTCGTGGTCCAGGCGCGGCCCAGGATGACCGCGTCCGGGAAGTGCCGCCAATAGGGCCAGCGCAGGATCTGGGCCACATTCAGCTCGCCCCCCGGTTGGATCGAGGCGCGCATGGTGTACTCGACAAAGCCGGCCAGCTCCCGGGCCAGCTCCAGGCGATCCGCGGCCATCTTGCGCGTCAGGAGCCCCAGGCCAGCGCCGAAGACCGACAGGTTGACCCCGGCCACCAGCAATATGACGCCCAGGCGCAGGGGAATCCTCACGCCACCGGAGGTGCGCGGCGAGGGCTCTGGTTCGGGTACAGGTGGCGCGTTCATCAGACGGAACCCAGCTGCCCCATGATCTCCATCAGAGGCATGAAGAGGGCCACGACAATGAAGCCCACGAAGCCAGCCATGACGATCAGGAGCGCCGGCTCCAGGAGCTTGAACATGGCATCGATACGCCGTTCGAGCTGGACCTCGTAGGCATCCGCCACCTTGAGCAGCATGCGATCGAGCTCGCCGGTCTCCTCGCCCACGTCGACCATGTTGACCACCAGGTCGTCGAAGAGGCCCGTGTCACCCATGGGCCGGGCGATGCCTTCACCCTCACGCACGGTGCGCCGAATGTCCTCCACGCCGGCCATCAGGACCTCGTTCTGAGTGGCATCACGCACGATCTCAAGGGCGTCGAGGTGCGGCACTCCAGCCTCGATCAGGGTGCCGAAGGTACGCGCAAAGGTAGCCACCAGGGAACGCGACACGACCGCCCCGAGGCCCGGCAACTTGAGCAGCAGGGAGTGCATGGAATAGCGATAGTCACCGCCCCGGCGCATCAGCGCGCCGTGCAGGAAGACCAAGAGGACCGGCACACCGAAGACCAGATACCACCACTTGATCATGAAGGCCGAGAGATCCAGCAGCAGCTGCGTGACCCCCGGCAGGGTGACGCCGAAGGAGGTGAAGATCTCCTCGAACTTGGGGATCACGAAGACGATCACCGCGCTGACCACGGAGAGGGCCACGACCACGATCACGCTGGGGTAGATCAGGGCGCCCTTGACGCGCGAGCGGATCTCCGCCGCCCGTTCACGGAACGTGGCCAGGCGGTTGAGGATGCGGTCGAGCACACCGCCGGCCTCGCCGGCGCGCACCATGCTCGAGTAGAACTGGTCGAAGATGCCATCAAACTTGCCCATGGCCTCGGAGAGCGGCGTGCCGCCGGAGACATCCTCCACCAGACTGCGCAGCACGTTCTTGAATGGTCCGGGTTTGGTCTGGCCTTCGAGAATGCTGAGCGCCTTGACGACCGGGATACCGGCCTCCGAAAGCGTCGCCAGCTGAATGGTGAAGTCGGATACGAGCTGGGCCTTGACGCGGCCGATGCGAATGGGACGCGCCGCGCCGCCGCCCGCGGCGGCCGCCGGCCCAGCCTGCTCGGCGCGCGCTGTGTTTCTGCGAATCTTCTTGGCCATGGTGTTCTGGGCGGGACTCTACCCCCCGCTGCGCTCTGGAAACAGTAACAGGAAAGACGAACTCCCGGCCGCGGACATCAAATCCCGGTTTCCCGCAGCACTTCCTCGATGGTGCTGCGCCCTTCCGTAACCATGCGCAGGCCACTCTCCCGCAGGGTGCGCATGCCTCCGGCGATGGCCGCGCGCCGCAACTCCTCGGAGGAGTCTCCATCGAGAATAGCCGTGCGCATGGGTTGATCCACGCGCATGACCTCGAAGATGCCCACCCGTCCCCGGTAGCCCGTGTGGTGACACTCTTCGCAGCCCTTGCCGTAGTAGAAGGGGCTGCCGCGCAGGGCCTCTGCGTGGGGACCGAGCTGCATGAGCACCTCGTCATCCGGGTCATAGGGCGTGCGGCAATCCAGACAGATGGTGCGCAGCAGGCGCTGGGCCACGACGGCTTCCAGGGTGGCGGTGATCAGAAAAGGCGCCACGCCCATGTCGACCAGACGCGTAACCGTGCTCGGGGCGTCGTTGGTGTGGACGGTGGAGAAGACCAGGTGGCCGGTCAAGCTGGCTTCCACCGCCACGGCGGCGGTCTCCGGATCGCGCACCTCGCCGATCAGGATCATGTCCGGATCCTGACGCAGCACCGTGCGCAAGACCGCCGCGTAGGTCACACCGATATCCTCGTTGACCGGCACCTGTACGATGCCATCGATGTCGTACTCCACCGGATCCTCGGTGGTGATGATCTTGATCTCCGGCCGGCTGGCCTCGGTCAGCATGGCATAGAGGGTCGTAGTCTTGCCGGAACCCGTGGGGCCGGTGACCAGGATGATGCCGTGGGGCAAGCGCGTCAGGGCGCGCAGCTCCTCTTCCTCGTCGCTGCCCAGGCCCAGGGCCGGCAGGCTGAGGTTCACGGCGCTGCGGTCCAAGACACGCATCACGCAACCCTCGCCGGAGACGCCCGGGAGCGTGGCCACGCGCAGGTCCACCGGCCGACCGTCGATGGCCAGCTCGATGCGACCGTCCTGGGGCAGACGCGTCTCGGTGATGTCCAAGTCGCTCATGACCTTGATGCGGCTGACCAGCGGCAGAGCCAGGTGCGCCGGCGGTGCTTCAACCTCGTAGAGCGATCCGTCCACGCGGTAGCGGATGCGGAAGGCATCTTCAAAAACCTCGAAGTGCACGTCGCTGGCGCGGTCGCGCACGGCGCGGTGCAGAAGGGAGTTCAAAAGGCGTACCACCGGCAGGCTGGCGGCGGCGGTCTCCGGGTCCATATCACCCGCCCCCTGGGCCGCCGCGGCGGCGGCGATGGCATCCGCCAGGGAAGTCTCCTCGCCGTAGTGCTCGCTCACCTTGGTGCGCAGCAAATCCTCCTGTGCCACGGCCCCGCGCACATCCATGCCCGTGGTGAACGAGAGATCCTGCAGGACCGCCGTGTTGAGGGGATCGGCCAGGGCCACCGTGAGCACATCCCCCTCCAGGCGCAGGGGCAGCACACAGAAGGCGTGGGCCGTTGAACCGTCCACCAGTTCAAGGGCCTCGGCCATCGGCGTGCCCGTGGCCAGGTCCACGGTCTCCATGCCCGCCTGCTCCGCCAGGGCCGCACTGACATCCCCGGACGTGCAATGGCCTAGCTCCACCAGGCACTGGCCGATCAGCCCGCCGTGCTTGCGTTGCTCCTCCAGCGCCTCCTGTACCTGGCCCTCGCGTACGGCGCCGCGCTCCTTGATGATCTGGCCGAGCAGCCGCCGCCCCCCTGCACCGCCCTCCGCGCTCACAGACGCGCCTCCAGGTCACGGGGATCCTGGCTGCCCTCCAAGGCTACCTCGCGGCTGATGCGCCCGTTCTGGACCAGGTCGTAGAGGAAGTCATCCAGGGTCACCATGCCCGTCCGGCGCGAGGTCTGGATCGTAGACTGGATCTTGTTCGTCTCGTTCTTGCGGATCAGGTTGCCGATGGCGTTGTTGTTGATCATCACCTCGAAGGCCGCCGCGCGGCCCTTGCCGTCCGCCGTGGGCAGCAGGATCTGCGAGATGACCGCCACCAGGGAGACGCTCAACTGGGCACGGATCTGCTCCTGCTGGTTGGCCGGAAAAGCGTCGATAATGCGGTTCACGGTGCGGGCGCTGCCAGTGGTGTGCAGGGTGCCGAAAACCAGGTGGCCGGTCTCCGCGGCTGTAATGGCGGCGGAAATAGTCTCCAGGTCCCGCATCTCCCCCAGCATGATCACATCCGGATCCTGGCGCAGGACGCGCCGCATGGCCTCGGGGAAACCCTCCACATCGGCGCCGATCTCCCGTTGGGTAACCACTCCCAGGCCGTGGCTGTGGTAGTACTCGATGGGATCCTCGATGGTCACGATGTGCCGGTCCAGGTGATGGTTGATCCAATCCACCATGGAGGCCAGGGTGGTCGTCTTGCCCGAGCCCGTTGGGCCGGTGACCAGTATCAAGCCGCGTGGGCGCTTGAGCAGGTCAATGCAGGTTTCCGGCAGACCAATCTTGTCAAAGGAGAGTAGCTGCGAAGGGATCAGGCGCAGGACAGCGGTGTAGCGCCCGCGCTGGCGCATGACGCTGACGCGAAAGCGGTTGCCGTCCGTGTGGGCCAGGCCAAAGTCCGTGGTGCCGCCCTCCTCCGCCTCCTGCCAATGGCGCTCGTCACACAGTTCGCGGCAGAGGCCCTCTACATCCCCATCGGTCAGCACATCAGCGCCCATGGACACCAGACCCCCGCGGATGCGTGCCACCGGCGGACGCCCCGGGTTGAGGTGCAAATCGGAGGCGCCGACCTCGATGGCCATGGTCATCAGTTCCTGGGAGCGCGTCATGACGGTTCCTTATGCATGAGTAGTTGGCTGGGCTCGGGCGGCATGGTTCAGGACTCTCCCTCGTTGCGCGTGACGCGCAGTACCTCCTCCAGGCTGGTGGTACCCTCCAGCACCTTGCGGGCACCGTCACTGAGCAGCGGCTGGAGGGCGCCGGTGGCCTGGGAGGTGCGCCGGATGGATTCCAGGCTGTCCCCCCGGAAGGTGGCCTCACGCATCTCGTTGTCCATGGACAATAGCTCAAAGAGCCCCGCCCGTCCCCGGTAACCGGTGCCCTCGCACAGGCGGCAGCCGGCCGGACGGTAGAAGGAGTGCCCAGCGATGCTGGCCGCATCCAGGCCCAGGGCGCGGGCCTCCTCCGGTGCCGGCGGATAGGCAGCGCGACAATCGGGGCACAGGCTGCGCACCAGACGCTGGGCGACGATGGCCTGGACCGAGGCGGAGACCAGAAATGGCTTGACGCCCAGGTCGGAGAGGCGCGTCAGAGCGCCGGCGGCGTCGTTGGTGTGCAGGGTGGAGAAGACCAGGTGCCCGGTGAGGGCCGCCTGGATAGCGATTTCCGCGGTCTCCAAGTCGCGGATCTCCCCCACCAGGATCACGTCCGGGGCGCAGCGCAGCATGGACTTCAGGATGCGCGCGAAGCTGAGGCCGATACGCGGCGAGACCTGCACCTGGTTGATGCCGGAGATGTGATACTCGACGGGATCCTCGGCGGTGATGATCTTGATATCCGGACGGTTGAGTTCCGCCAGGGCAGCGTAGAGCGTGGTCGTCTTGCCCGAGCCCGTGGGGCCGGTCACCAGGCAGATGCCGTGGGGGTGACGGATGACATTGCCGAACCACTCCATGGCCGGACCGGAAAAACCGAGGTCCTTGAGGGACAGCAGGCCAGCGGAGCGATCGAGCAGGCGCATGACCATGGACTCTCCGTAGCTGGCGGGCAGAATCGAGGCGCGCACATCAATGGGACGCCCGTCGATGGTCAAGCCGATGCGCCCGTCCTGGGGCTTGCGCTTTTCGGCGATGTCCATGCTGGCCATGATCTTGAGGCGGCTCAGGAGCGGCGCCGCCAGGTGCTCCGGGTGCTCGGCCACATCGCGCAGGATGCCGTCCACCCGGTAGCGCACGCGCAGGCGTCCGTGGCCCGGTTCCACATGGATGTCGCTGGCCCGCGCTTCTAGGGCGTCTCGGAACATGCGTGTCACGAGCCGGATGATCGGCGCGTCATCACCCTGCTCGTCGGTTCCCATGCTGGCCGCCACGCCGGCCTCATCTCCGGCCTCGGCCCCGGCTCCGTAGTAGCGCGCCAGGGCCATTTTCAAGGCCTCCGGTGTCGCCAGGGCGCAGGCCACCTCGCCGCCTATCAGGAACGAGAGCTGGTCTGCGACGATGCGCTTGAAGGGATCGTCCACGGCCACCACCAGGCGGCCGTTCTTCTCAGTCAAGGGGACGATGCCCTGCTCCCGGGCCACATCTGCGGGGATGCGCTCGATGATCTCCGCCGCCACGCGGCCCTTGGAGAGATCCACAAAGGGCATGCCCTGCTGCTTGGCCAGGGTCCGGGTCACGGTCGTCTCATCCGTGTGTCCCAGGCGCACCAGGGCCTCCCCCAGGCGCATGCCGCCGCCCTGCTGCAGACCGATGGCCTCGCGAATCTGTGATTCGTTTACCGCGCCGGAGGCGACTAGGAGTTCACCGAGGGGTTGGGTCAAGGCAGGGGCACTGGGTGGGGCGTGGACGCCCTACCGCGGGGCGCGGGGAAAGTTGCCCAGCGATCCTAGCCTACGGTCGACGGCGCTGACGATCCACAACCGGAGAGGCGTTCCAGGATTGCGGGCCAGGCCCACGGCTCAGAATCCGATCACACGCCTGAAAGCCGCCCTACTTGGGTACCGGCAGCTTCTTGCCCGCGGCATTTTTCACGCCGCTGACGCCGGACACCGGCGGGCGCCCGGCCCCGGCCGTCACGCCGGAGCGACACACACCGGAGACGATGACCTCAACGCTCTCCTTCGAGGGATGCCCCACGGCCACATGCATCATGGCCTTGAAGTTTCCGTCGGACCCCTCGGGCAGGCCGTCCAGGCGCAGCTCCACATCAATCGCCTTCTGCCCGGGTACGGGCCGCGTGGTGAAGCTGAAGTACTCGCCGTAGGTGAACTCACGGTTCTGGAAGGGGCCCAGGGTGACCTCGGGGGAGCCGAGCTCGAACTCCGGGTCGTGACAGGTGATGCGCACCGTGCGCGAGAGCACCAGTCCCGGCCGCAGGATGCCGAGGGAGACGAAGGCCGGACTGTAGGTGATCACCCCGCGCACGCGGGCGCTGATGTTGGCCGTGGCCGTCTGCACGCCGGGGGCGGCCCCGTGGGCGCCGGGCTTGTCATGTCCATGGCCGTCGTCGACCTCCTCGATGGGCACATCGCTCAGCACCTTGAGGGGGTAACTGACCGTGCCTTCCTTGAGGTCGGGGCCGAGCTTGACCGTCGCCCGCCAGTGGGTTGACTTGCCATGCTCATCCGGCTTGACCGCGTCCAGAGAGATGTCAAGCCCCTGGGGCATGACGCGCACCCGGGAGTTGTCGAGGGTCAGCAAGACGCTCTGGCCCTTGGCCGTGCGGAAATCGACGATCTTCTCCAATTCCGCGTCGTCTGAGATCTCGCCGAAGTTCACGAAGGTCGGCGTGATATTGAAATAGGGCTCGACGAAAGCCGAGAGGGACAACTGGATCGTCTTGCGCGGCTCGTTGGCGGCGATGTTGATACGACTTGAGGCGTTGTTGCGCTTGGACTTGGTGGCCAGGGTGGCCTCCAGCTCGATCTTGCGTCCCGGGGGAATGGGGTCACCGAAGTTGTAGGTCACCATCTCTCCGGCGTCGTTCTCCACCACCACCTGAGCCACGGTGCAACCGCAGGTGGGCTTGGCCTGGCGGATGACGAGGTCGCTGGTGCCGGCGCTCTTCAATGAGAAGGTGTGATCGAGAACCGCGCCCTGGGTCACCTTGCCGAAGTCGTGCTTCTCGGAACCGAAGGTGTATTCGAGCTTGGCGCCCGGGTCGATGCCCTCGTTGCCCGTGACCGCGATGCCCAGCCCCTTGGCGTCGATCCGGGCCTGCTCCTTGGCGGCCAGGGTGGCATCGACCACCTTCTGCTTGAGCTCCCCCTCGCCGGGGCGCAGCTCATCCACGGAGGGCTTGGTTACCGGGGTCAGGTCAGCCTGGCTCAGGGCGCCGCCGGTCGCCTTCTCGGCGCCGGCGGAGTGGGCCTCGTCCTGGGGGGCCACCGCCGTGACAGCGACGTCCACCGGACCCGCGGAGGACGGGGGTGCGGCCTGCTCGGCGCTACAGGCAACGAGGAGCAGCAGACAGGGGAACTGGCGGGTGATGGACTGGATCGAGGACAGAGTCATGGCACGCGGGTGGAGCAAAATGCTCACGGTTAAGCGGTTGAAGGCTGGCGAGAAGCTGGTACGGGCGGGAGAGTCTTATGGTTATCCTACCCCAATCGGCAGGGGGGTGCCCCGGACAGGACCGGGAGTTGGAATACTGTTTGAGACTGGTAAGGGCCTCTACGGCTCTTTTTGGCCGGCGGCGGGCCCCAATAGAAAAAAACGTCGCAGCCCCGGGGATGGCCGGGGCCCACCGGGGGCTCAGCAGCCGCCCCTGCCCGCCCCCGCCAGCCCCGAGCCCCTGCTGCCATCCCGGCCTGCCCCCGGCCCCCCGGACCGCCATGGACAATGGGATGGCATGGCACAGACCCCTATAGTGAGCCCATGGTTCCCCTCAAAATGGTCCGGCTCAGGGTACTGACGCTCCCCTTGCTGCTCGCCGGGCTTTGCGCCTGCCCCTCGGTGCCCAAGGCGGATGACTGGCTGGCGGTGGGCTTCCGCAGCCCGGCCCAGACCTTTGGCACCTTCCGCACGGCCTTCGCCAACGGCCACCAACCGGGCCTCGAATACCGCTGCTTCTCCGGCGCCTTCAAGGCCCGCGAAGGCCTCAGCGCCATCACCTACCGCGAATTCCGTGAGCAGCTCCTGGCCCGCCAGCCACTGTTGCGCACCTTCCTCTCCCGGGCCAGCGTGGGGACCATCACCATGCGGGGCAAGAGCGCCCTGCTGGAGGCCGAGGTGGCCGGCGATACCCTGATCGTGGAGTTGGTGCGCGAGGACTTCTGGGAGATGTGGGCAGGGGAGGAGCTGCTGGACGACGCCCTGGTCCCCGACCTCGGCCAGTTGCTCGTGCGGGAAGCCGGCAGCCCGGACCTCGAGATCCGTTTACCGGCCCCGACCTCCCAACCCACGGAGGTGCGCCTCGGCGGCGAATGGAAGATCAACCGCATCGATCTCCCCGAGCCCTGAAGTCCCAGCGGTAGATTGCCGATTCTGTAACCCACGAACCGGGAGGCGCCGCTGGATGGGGCCCGGGCCTCTTCATTACCATGCCCGCCCCCCCCGGTCCTCCACTCCAGCGTCCCCCATTCCCTTCACAGGATTACCATGGCAGCCACTTCCACACGCTCGGCGGGCAAGGCCCGCGGCGCCCGCACCGTCTACTACTTCGGCGATGGCAAGGCTGACGGCGATCGCACCCGGCGGAACCTGCTCGGCGGCAAGGGTGCCAACCTGGCGGAGATGTGCCGCCTGGGCCTGCCGGTGCCCGCGGGCTTCACCATCACGACCGAAGTCTGCACGGCCTACGACCGGGCAGGTGGACGCTATCCGGCGGGGCTCAAGCAGGCTGTTTCAAAGGCCCTCTCCCGCGTGGAGAAGTCCATGAAGAAGCGCTTCGGCGATGCGCAAAACCCGCTCCTGCTTTCCGTGCGTTCGGGCGCGCGTGTCTCCATGCCCGGCATGATGGACACGGTGCTCAACCTGGGCCTCAACGACAAGACGGTCGTCGGCCTGGCCGAGCGCTCCGGCAGCGAGCGCTTCGCCTGGGACGCCTATCGGCGCTTCGTGCAGATGTACGCGGATGTGGTGCTGGGGGTCAAGGCCGAGGCCGGCAAGGAGGTGGCACCCTTCTCCGAGGCTCTTGAGGCCATGAAAAAGAAGCGCCGCGTCGAGGAGGACACGGATCTCAGTGCCGACGACCTGCGGGAGCTCGTCGCCACTTTCAAGTCAATCGTGCGCAAGGCCACCGGCAAGGCCTTCCCGGAGCAACCCGAGGCCCAGCTCTGGGGCGCCATTGGCGCTGTCTTCGGCTCCTGGAACACGGAGCGCGCCATCGCCTACCGCGAGATGAACAACATCCCCGGCGACTGGGGTACGGCGGTCAATGTGATGGCCATGGTCTTCGGCAACATGGGCGAGGACTCCGGTACGGGCGTGGCTTTCACGCGCGACCCGGCCACCGGTGAGCGCATCTTCTACGGCGAGTTCCTGATGAACGCCCAGGGTGAAGATGTGGTGGCGGGCATTCGTACGCCCATGCCAATCGACCAGTTGGCCGCCGTGGCACCCACCTCGTGGAAGGAGCTCTTACGCATCCAGAAACTGCTCGAAGATCACTACCGGGACATGCAGGACATCGAGTTCACCATCGAGTCTGGACGCCTTTTCATGCTCCAGTGCCGCGCCGGCAAGCGCACCGGTTTCGCCGCCGTGCGCATCGCCACGGACATGGTGCGCGAGAAGCGCATCACCAAGGAGGAGGCCCTGCTGCGCGTGGAACCTGCGGCCCTCGACCAGCTCCTGCAGCCGGTCTTCGATGCGGACGAACAAGCCGCCACACGGCGCGACGGGCGCGTCATGACGACTGGGCTGAACGCCGGCCCCGGCGCCGCCACGGGACGTATCGTCTTCACGCCGGAGCGCGCCGTGGAACTGGCCGCCAAGGGCGAGCCGGTGATCCTGGTACGCATCGAGACTTCTCCGGAGGACATCAAGGGCATGCAGGCCGCCGAAGGCATCTTGACCGCCCGCGGCGGCATGACCAGCCACGCGGCCCTGGTGGCGCGCCAGATGGGCAAGGTCTGTGTGGCCGGCGCCGGCGAGCTGATGGTCAACTACCACGACTGGGTCATGGGCGTGGGTGACACGATCCTGGAGGAGGGCGACTGGCTCAGCCTGGACGGCACCACCGGCGAGGTCATCAACGGGCGCCTGGCCACGCAGCCATCCGAAGTGGACACGGCCCTCTTCGGCACCAAGGCCAAGGCCAAAAAGGCCCAGGCCGGTCAGACCTGGAAGTGCTTCAGCCGCATCATGCGCTGGGCGGACGGAGCCCGCCGCCTCAGGGTGCGCACCAACGCCGACCAGCCGGACCAGTGCAAGACCGCCGTGGCCTTTGGCGCCGAGGGCATCGGCCTGTGTCGCACGGAGCACATGTTCTTCGGCGAGGGCAAGATTGACGCCGTGCGCGAGATGATCCTCTCGGACACGCTCGCCGAGCGCAAGGCGGCCTTGAAACGCCTGCTGCCCCTGCAGCGCAGGGACTTCGAAGGCATCTTCAAGGAGATGGGCACGCGCCCGGTCACGATCCGCACGCTCGACCCGCCCCTGCACGAGTTCCTGCCCCACGATGACGACGCCATTCGCGAGCTGGCGCGCAGCATGGGCGTGCCCGCGGAACAGCTGCGCAACAAGGTCGACTCCCTGGCCGAGTCCAACCCCATGCTCGGCCACCGCGGCTGCCGCCTGGGCATCACCTACCCCGAGATCACCCAGGTCCAGGCGCGCGCCATTTTCGAGGCCGCCTGCAACGTGGCCAAGAAGACGGGCAAGAAGCCGCGGCCCGAGGTCATGATTCCGCTGGTCGGCGACGCCGCCGAGCTGGCCTCCCAGGCCGCCATCACGCACGCCGCCGCCGAGGAGGTCTTCAAGCGCAAGAAGATGCGCCTCCCCTATCTCGTGGGTACCATGATCGAACTGCCGCGGGCCGCCCTGACCGCCGGCGCCATCGCCGCCGAGGCCGAGTTCTTCTCCTTCGGCACCAACGACCTGACCCAGACCACCTGGGGCATCAGCCGCGACGACGCGGGTAAGTTCATCCCCATCTATGTGGATGAGGAGATCATGCCCGGTGATCCCTTCGCCAGCCTGGACACCGCCGGCGTCGGACGCCTGATGGAGATCGCCGTGGCCGATGGCCGTGGCGCCCGCGCGGGCCTCAAGATCGGCATCTGCGGCGAGCACGGCGGCGACCCGGCCTCCATTGATTTCTGCCATCACCTGAACCTCGACTACGTCTCCTGCTCCCCCTACCGCCTGCCCATCGCCCGCCTGGCCGCCGCCCAGTCGGCCCTGCGGGATTGAAGGAAAGCGCCCAGGAGCGCGATCAGCAGAGGTTGTTATAACCGGGGAGTGATGTTTCTTCCGGCCCTGCTCCTCCTGTCGACGGCCCTGCCCACCCAGGAGATTCCCCGTGAACCGGTCACGCGCAGTTATGTGGTCGCCTTCGAACGGGCGGACCATTGGGCACTGCGCGGCATCGCCCTGAGTTCGCTAGGCGAAAACTGGCATCCGGTTGGTACTCCGATGATCCTGGACGCGCTCGAGTCCAAGGATGACGAGCTGAAGGCCTTCGGCCTGGAGGCCCTGCGCGGAACGCTGCCTGAACTGCTGCCCTATGTGGCGAGCAATAAACTCGTGGAGCGCCTGGTCAAAAAGGAACTCGGAGAGAAAAATGAGTTCTACGCCGGACGTGTCGTGGAAGTCCTGGCCCGCATCTTCCCGCAGGCCGGCGAACTGGATGCCAAGGGCTGGAAACGTCTCTGGTCCAAGGAGCGCAAGACCTACGCGCCCCTGGCCTGGCCTCCGGAGGGCTGGTACCTGTCGGAGCTGGCCCAGGAGACCCTTGTCGGCACCATGGTGGAGCGTGCCTTCGACCTCTCCCAGGACGGCCTGGAGGTGATGGTCTGCATCGATTCCACGGGCAGCATGCAGGAGACGATCGACGCCGCCCGCGATGGCTTGGCGGACATCCTGGCGCTCCTGAAGGGCATCGCCCCGGATCTCAGGCTGGGCCTGGTTCACTACAAGGATCTTGGAGAGCCGGTGCCCGCAGCCGAAGTGATCCGCAAGCTCTCGGACAAGGTGGACTCCGTGGAAAAAGCCCTCGGACGCCTGGTGGCTGAGGGAGGAGGTGATATCCCCGAACGTGTGGAGCTGGGCCTCGCCATGGCCCTCGATCCGAATCGCGGCTGGACTCCCAAGGCCAACAAGATCGTGCTCCTGATCGGCGATGCACCGGCCCATGAGGAGGCCCTGCCGGAGGCCGTCGAACTGGCCCGGGCCGCCTTCGAAGAGCCCTTTGGCCAGAGCCCGCGGGAGGGTCCGGCCCCGGGCTCCCGGCGCACATCAACCGGCGCCAATCGCCCCTTCGTGACCTCCGCCATCGCCGTGGGCCGGGGGGGCATTCCCAAGGAAACGGCGGACACCATGAGCCGCATCGCAGCCGCCGGCGGTGGTGCCTACGGAGCGCTGATCCTCGGCGGCGACGCCCGCGCCAGCACCACCATCGTGCGCCACCTCCTGATCCAGGCCTTCGGTACGCGCTATCAGGAGCAAGCTGGCCGGTTTGTCGAGATCTACCTCGAGTACCACCGGGCCGGCTTCTTCGACTAGCTGCGCCGGCCTGCGACGCGCCCCAGTCATCGAGCTCGGGGCGCGCCGCGTAGAGCGCTCTTGGACGCCTACGGGAGCAGGGTTACGCCCAGGGCGGCGGAGACTCCCAGGCCACTGCCATCCGAATGGGCCGCATCGCGGAACCAGGCCTGGACGAAGAACTGCATTCCTACTCCACCGAAGGCCGCCAGCGTAGTCTGGGGCAGGTGGAAGTCGACCGTGCCAGAACAGTCACCGGCGGGGAGCGACGTTCCGCCAGTGTGCTGGACTCCCAGGATGGTGAAAGGCTCGGCGATACACATGGATGCTCCGGCAAAGGGTGCCTTGTCCGGTGCCAGGGAGAAGATCAGGCCGCAGAACTGCTGATTCTGGAGCTCCCCGCCCAGCACGTGGAAGTCATCCTCACCACCCAAGCTGGCACTGCCAGCGAAGCCCAGGGTTGCCAGGCAACCGGCGGAAGAGAGCTTGCCCTCGCAGTAGGCGAAGGGTGTCGCCGCCCCAGTCCATGCCAGGTGACGGGCACCGCGATCCGGCGGGCTGCCATCGCCATCCCATGTTCCCGCAGGATCACCGCTGTCCACACAGGGCGATGCAGCCAGCAGCCGGTACTGTTCCGTGTCGGCGAAGAAGGGATCGGAGGAGATGTTGTTCGCGCCGGCGTAGCCGCCCTCGACGCAACTGTAGCTGACTGCTGCGTGGGTGCCCTGGTTATAGGGCGCCCCGAAGGCACCGATGTCCGCGCCCTCATTGGCCCAGACAATCGTGTCGTGGACATCCACCGTGCCGTAGTTCGCCATGGAGATGCCGCCCTGGTGGCCGAAGAAGTTATCGGAGCTGTTGCCGTAGACTGTGCAGGACTCGAAGGACATGGTGCCGTACCAGTCCACCAGTGTCGCCCCGCCGGAGGCCCAGGCCCGGTTATGGGCGATGACGCAATCCACAAGGCTCACGTGGGTTCCGCTGCCGCCGGAGTAGACACCTCCGGCGAAGGTGCCGGTGCCCCAGGCGTTGTCGACGATGACACAGTCCTCAAGGCGTACGACCGCGCCGCCGTTCGCGTAGAGCCCGCCTCCGTAGTAATCGTAGCCATAGGAAGAACCATGGGGACGGCCGGCCCCGCCGGTCAGTGTAAAGCCAGCGATCAGTGTGCCTTCCGGCTCTCCGGCCTCGACCAGGATGACCGTGTTGCCATGGCCACTGCCATCGATGGTGGTCTGAAGTGGTCCGGCCGTGGCCACCAGCTCCAGGCGCTTGCCAGCGAAATCCAGCACCTCGCCATAGGTGCCCGGGCCCACGAGAATGCGGTCGCCGGGCTGAGCTCCATCGATGGCAGCTTGGATGCTGGCCGGATGAAAGACGAAGTACTCCTCCGCCTGGGCCTGGGCCTGGGAAACGAACAGCCCGGAGAGGGCACAGGTCAAGAACAATGCAACGCGCATGGGATTCTCCTTTTTTGAGCTTTGCGATATGAAGCGCAGTAGCGCGCCTCATGAGGCAGAGAGTCAACTTCCCTCGGAGGGGACAGGAAAACCGGCACATTCAGCGCACCGCCGGTGGCCGACGCGCGCGGCCGCCGCTCACCTCACAGTTGCGAGGCGGCCCGGGCGGCTTCCTGTACGCCGCGGGCCAGGACCGAGCGCAGGCGGCCGTCTTCCAGGGAGAGCAGGGCGGAGATCGTGCAGCCGGCGGGGGTCGTGACATCGTCCTTCAGGGCCGCCGGGTGGCGACCGGTTTCCTGGACCATGCGGGCAGCGCCGAGCACCGTCTGGGCGGCTAGTTCGACGGCCACCTTGCGCGGCAGGCCGACCATCACGCCGCCTTCCGAGAGGGCTTCGATGATCAGGTAGACGAAGGCCGGGCCGGAGGCGGAGAGGCCAGTGACCGCGTTCATGTGTTCCTCGTCGAGGCACAGGACACTCCCAAGAGGGGAGAGCAGGGCCTCTGCCACATCCAGGTGAGTGGAGTCAGCACGGCTGCCCGCTGCGAGCACGCTCATGCCCGCCCCCACCAGGCAGGGTGTGTTGGGCATGGCACGTACCACCGCCAGTTCGCCACCGGCAAGCTGTTCCAGCTCGCCGGTGGAGACGCCGGCGGCAATGGAAACCAAAAGCGGGCCGTGGTCCAGGGCCCCGGCCTCCCTGAGATCCGCCAGCACACGCCGCAGGACGCCGGGCTTGACGCAGAGCAGGACCAGATCGGCTGCGGCCACGGTGGCGGCGTTGTCCGTGCCCACCTTGAACTCATGCTCTGCATCCAAGCGCTCGGCGCTTTCCTGGTGTCCCACGGTGGCAGTCAGATCAGTGGCCGCCACGGCGCCGTCAGAGAGGAGGGCGCCCACCAGGGCCTGCCCCATGGTGCCGTAACCGATGACGGCGATGCGTTTTCCAATGAGAGACATGGTCTTCGTTCCTGGATATCAGATGTCCAGCTCGTCAGCCTGTAAGCCGTCCAGCATGCGCAGCACGAGGCGCGTCACGCGACGGATCTTGTCGAAGTTGATCTTCTCCACCGTGTCCGTCGGCTTGTGGTAGTCCGCGTGCACATCCGCAAAGAGAAAGGCCGCCGGAATGCCGGCCTGGATAAAGTTGTAGTGGTCCGAGCGCCGGTAGTAGGCATCGGCGCTCTTGAGCGGACCGAAGCCCTCGCTCTGGGCCAGCGACTCTGCCAGGCGCACGAGACCGTTGTAGGCCTGGCCCAGCTTGCGCGTGGGTGTCACGAAGAGTTCATCCGGTGCGTTGCGTCCGATCATGTCGATGTTGATATCCGCCACGGCGCGCGCCCCCTCCGGCAGCCAGGGTGCCGCGTTCCAGGCTTCCGAGCCCCACAGGCCCTTCTCCTCGCCTGAGACCCACATCAGGAGCACCGTGCGCCGCAGGGGCCCGTGAAGCTCTAACGCCTCCGCCAAGGCCAACATGCCACAGGTGCCCGAGCCGTTGTCATCGGCTCCGTTGTAGATCTCGCCCCGGCTCGTGCCCACATGGTCATAGTGGGCGGAGACAATCAGCACTTCGTCTTTCAACTCTGGATCGCTGCCGGGCCACAGACCACAGACATTCTCCACATCCAGCCGCCCATCGGGCTCCACCAGCGTGCGACGTTCCGTGAACTCCTCGGCCAGCTGCTCGCCCATGGGGAGTTCCTCCAGGCAGCGCCCCCCCAGCAGATCAGCCACCGCCAGCCTACCCAGGTACAGGGTGGGGAAACTCGCCGCCGGCGCGTCCGGCCGCTCGCCCCGGGGATCCAGGTGCCGGCCTCGCCCCTGCATGAGGGAGGTCATCGTCCTGGCAAACCGTTGGTCATAGGACTTCCCGCGATAGTCCTCCACGGGCGCCACCAACAGACCCGCCGCCCCGGCCTCGCGCACCCGGCGGGCGGTGAGCCTCAGGGAGCGCCCGCCGTCCCGCAGCAACACCCAACTGCCTGCGAGGGCCAGGTCTTCCAAATCGCCGCGGTCCCCGTCACCGCCAAAGACAACCGGACCGCTCACTTCCTGATCCGCGAAATCCCCGGTCCGATCCAGGTAGTAGTCGCTCCCGAGCTCCCACTTTCTCTCGCCCCCTCCGGCACTCAGCAGCCTGGCCCCGCACTCCTCCAGCTTGGCCTGCAGCCAGCCCAACTCGTAGGTGTAGAAGAAGCCATCCCGCGCTCCCGGCGTGAATCCCAGGCGCATCAGACGCGCCCGGATGAAACGGGCCGCCGTACGCAACCCGGCGCTCGGCGTGTCCCGCCCACCCAGGTCATCGGAGGCGATGAAGTGCAGGTCAGCGCTGATGTGGTCGGCACGGATTGCGTCCAGGGCCGTGTCCAACTTGCCGCCGGGCGAAGTGAGAGGGGTGCTGACCAGGGCCAGGGCCAGGGCTGAGACAAGTGTAAGCATGCCGCCATCCTACCCCAGGCGGGCCTGGCAGTGCTGCACCGCGCCCCCTTACCAGCCGCGGTAATCAAGGCAGGAGATGTCGGGTTCCGACCCGCTGCGCGGATCGGAGCCCTCCCAGAGACCTCAGGATTCCCAGCGGGGGGAGGCAGAACCCCGGGCACGGCGATTGGGCCCCACCGATCCGGGGTCCCCCGGATTGGGAGGCCGGGCAAAGCCCGAGACCAACTCTGTGCATCACCCGTTGCAATCGAAGGGACGCGCCCGCATGTCCGCCCGCATGCCGTCCGGGTCCGGCGGCGCCTCCGGCTCACCGGTGTCGATGCGGGGACTGGCCGGCTGCAGGTTGAGCTCGCCCCGTGCCGGGAGCGGCCCGTGGCCGACTACTCCGCCGGCGGCAGCGTGCGTGAACGCAGATACTGGATAGTGGATTCGCCGACACGCTCCACGAGTTGCTCGACCGCCTCCCGGGCACCGGCGCGCAGATCATCCAGGTTGGCGGCGCATTCCTCGCAGTTCATTTCATCGAGGTGGAAGGCGATGAAGGCTCGCGGCCCCTCCTCAAGGGGCCCCGTGGAATCCAGGAAGCGGGCCAGCCAATGGCGCGCCGGGCAGGAGACGCGCGCCGCGCGCCAGACCGCGCCCACATCAATGTCCGCACCGCCCTCACTGGCCAGATCTCCCAGGGAGGCGAGCACCTCCCCACCGGGATCCCGTTCCACGGCCAGGGCGCGCAGGCGCTTCAGGGCGCGGAACTTGATGCCGGCCACCGTGGTCTCGTTCTTCAGCTCGAAGCGCTGCCAGGTGTCCCGGTTACGCCAGCCCCCGTGGAAGAGGGCTTCGAGGATCATCAGGCGCTTGAACTCGCCCGCCTGCCAGGTTTCCTGGACCCATTCGCGCAGGGTGTCCGCCAGCAGTCGCTTGCCAGCCTCGCGGGTATCGTCCGTGCCCACGATGGCGCTGGGCGTCTCCTGGTCCGGTGCGATGCGATCGAGGGGATCGCCGCGGTCGTCCTCGTCCGCGGCCAGGGAAGAGGAGGTCACCAACTTGCGACGCCGCAGGTAGTCGATGGAGCGGTTGCGGCAGATTCCGAACAGCCACTGCTGAAACCCATAGGCGCGATTGAAGCTCTGGATGCCGCGCACTGCCCCGAAGAACGTCTCCTGAACCACATCCTCCCGGCCCTGGTGATCGGGCACCTTGCTGGCGGCGAAGGAGAGCAAGCGCCCGCAGTAGTGGCGTTCCACCGCCAGCCACTCGGCATCGTCGAGGGCGCACAGCTTGTCGATGTCAGGAGACCAGTCCATGATTCGCCAGGGGAATGCGCCGCTATTGCTCTTGGGCGCCAATGACCAGGAAGAGAAGCAGGCCCATGACCACGGCCCCGATAACGAAGAGCGCCACCAGGTACTTCAGCAGACCTGAAAAAGCGCCGCGCCCGGGCGCCGACGCGGCGTCAACGGGCACGGCCAGGGCCCCCGCGGGAGATAGGGTGCCGCGCTTGCTGGTCAACATGCCGAAGCCGCGCAATACCCAGGCCGCCGCGCCGCCGAGCAGGGAAACCAGGACCTCCAGGGAGAGCACCAGGCTGGCCAGCAGCGTACCCAGGGGGCCGCCATCCACCGGCGGCGGCACGGGCACCGTCTGGGCGGCGGACAGCGATGACACTGTTGGTGTGACGGGCGTGGCGACAGTGACGGAAGCGCCGGAAGCGGCGGGGTAACTGCCCCCGATGGAGCCCTCGGCCCCGTCCTGGAACTGGCTAGCGGCGGCGGCTTCCGAGGCCTCCTCGCCCTCCAGCTCCGCAGATTCGTCTGCCCCGGCGCCGTCGGAAGAAAAGCCCGCCATGATGCCCTTGACCATGCCCGCCGTGCCCCGGGCCACCTCCCGGGCGACGCTGGCCGTGGCTGGGGCCTGGCGGGCTTCCCCGGCCCCGCCGCCGGCGCTGTCCGGGTCAGCCCCCGCAACTCCAGCGGGGGCACCGGAGTTGGCGCCTGGGGCCGGTTCCGGAAAGTCCGCGGGCCGCGGGGTCTGGCCGAGATCCGTCAGGAACTCCGCCACCGTGGCGTAGCGTTCGTCCGGTGCCAGGCGCAGGGCGCGGGTGACCTGCGCCTTCAGCCGGGCGGGGAACTCGGCCGGAAAAGCCGGCGGCTGATCCTCCTCGCGCAGCACCAGGCCACCGGCTTCCTCCGGCGGATAGGGCAGGGTGCCGACCAGGCTCTCATAGAGGATGACCCCCAGGGAGTAGAGGTCCGCCCGGTGGTCCGCCCGGCTGCGGATCATCTCCGGCGCCATGTACTGGGGCGTGCCGCGACCAAAGGAGAGCGTCGTGCGCCCGTCCACCATCAGCTTGGAGAGGCCGTAGTCTCCGATACGCGCCACATTTCCCTTGAGGAATATGTTGCTGGGTTTCAGGTCGAAGTGCACCAGGCGCCGATCGTGCAGGGCCACCACGCCACGGCAGGCCTGGTAGAAAATATCCAGGGCCTCATCCACCTCCAGTCCCCCCGAGCGCATGCGCCGCGCCAGGGTGTCCTCCCCGGCATAACCCATGATCAGGTAGGGCACGCACATGGCTTCACCCATGTCCTCAATGCTGACGAGGTGCGGATGGTCGATGGAGGCCAGGTGCTTGACCTGATCGAGTTCGCGGCGCACAGCCATGCGCTGGCCCTCGTCCTCGATCTTCAGGAACTTGATGGCATAGGCCTTGCCAATGGACAGCTTGCGCGCCTTGTAGACATCGCCAAAAGCCCCTCCCCCCAGGCGGTTCTGGATCTCATAGCCAGGCACGAAGTCCGCCTGGCGGAAGTTGTTGTAGAAGGCTTCCCAGTCCATGCCATGGGTGCCCGGGGCCGCCTGGGGCCGCGCGCTCTCCGGCGGCATTCTAGCTTCCAGTTCCAATCCATGCTCGTACTCCACTACTTCATCCCTTCCCGTCCCATCTCCCGCAGCCACAATTCGATGGGCGGGCCGCCGCCCCTGCGTTTCCCCAGGCGGAAGCGCTGGGCCTCATCCAGGGGCAGGGTCAGCCGAAGCGGAGAGGCGAACTCCCCCTCCCCGGCGCGGATCAAAAGGCACAGATCCGCATTGCCCGCCACGAGGTGGGCTGCGCCCTCCAGGGCGTCCACGGCCAGGTGCTGACCGCGCCCGGGTCCCACGGAGACGCGCCCGCCACCATCGCCGGTGGGCGCCAGCACGATGCGCCCGGCTCCGGCGCACTCAGCACCGGCGGCCAACTGCAACACCAGGGCCGAGCTGGATGGATCAGGCACCTCCGCGGTCCAGGCCAGGTTCTTCCCAAGAACGACCAGTGCCCCGGCCTCGAGCTCGCGTCCCTCCCCTCCCAGGGGTTCGCCGTCCACGGTCACCAGCGCGGGCTCACCCCCCGTGACGAGGGGCGTCAAACGCCAACTCGGCCCCCCGTGAAAGGACTCGCTGAAGGTGAGGCGCGCGTGGCGCGACTCCAAATCCGCCATGAACCCGAGGTCCGCCTGGCCAGCGCCCGCATGGCCGATGACCAGCTCCCGTCCCAGGGCCAGCAGCACCTCGCCGGCGTCATCCACCGCCAGATGCAGGCAGTGCACCGAGCTGTCCGCGCCCTGTGGCCCGCGCTCCCTGCGCAACTTGCCCAGGAGATCGCGCAGGGCGCTGCGCCTGGATTCCTCGGGCCCGGGGCTGTTCAAGCCCAACTCCCCTTCCAACTCCCGGGCCCGCTGCGGCGCTTCCCGGGCCAGGGTTTCCAGGTGCCGCCGGACACTCGGCCGGCGCCCCTCGGCGGACGCCGCCCGGGCCCGCCGCACCAGGTGTTCCAGCGCCTTGCCCCGCAGGACCTCCGCCGGGCGAGAGAGGGCCAGCTCCGGCAGCCCCAAACGGCCGAGGGCCCCGGCCACATCCCCCCGCTCCAACTCCCGCCGCGCCCGGCGCAGGGAGCTCCAGCGGCGCACGAATAACGGGAACGGCAGGGCCCGGAGACCCTCTGAATCGGCTGGAGAGCTGGACATGGCAGGCTGCCCACCATGCGTAGCCTAGAATCTAGCATTTCCTGTGCCCCGCGCCCGGGCCGCCCCGGAAGGCGTGCCCTTGGACCCCCTCAGACCGCCGTCACCAGCCCGCCGCCCGCCTGGCGGGCGGCGAAGAAGGCCTCGCGGGTCTGCTGGAAGAGGTCCTCCTTGCGCTTGATATCCGGGTGGGGACAGGTGGCGATACCCACGGCCAGAGTCAAGGGGTCCCCCACCAGATCTGTCAGGCCCTGCTCGGCGGCCGCCTCGACCACGCGCCGGGCCATGACACCGGCCCCATCCGGCCCGGTGCCCGGCAACAGGAACAGGAAGGAGCTCTCGTCGAAGCGTCCCAGGGTGTCCGTGTCACGGGAGGTCTCCAGGAAGATACCGGCCAGGCGACCCAGCACGACATCGTCGGCCTGGCCCTCGAAGCCGAGCATGACGCAGGCCAAGGGCTGGCTCGAACGCAGGGCGCGTTTGACTTCCTCATCCAGCTTGAAGTTGAGGAAGGCGAAGTTGAACAGGCCCGTCTCCTTATCGATCAGGGCGGCGATCAGTCCCGGATCCGGCTCCCCCTCAAGGTCGGTCAAGAGCTCCTGGGGCAAGCTGCGCGGGTCCGGTGATGAGCGGCGCTCCGCAGGCAGGGCGGGGCGCGGCCCGCCGGAAGCCTCGATGGCCTCGCGCAACTGGCTGGCGGCCAGGGGGCGCGTGAGCACTCCGGTGCCTCCACAGAAACGCGCGATGGGGCCCGCCAGGGTGTTGCCCTGTTCCACCATGATGAAGGTGCGGCAGCGCGTGTGGCCCGTCAGGCTGCGGCAGGCCTCAAAGACATTTCCGCCCCGCAGCCACTTGTCGATCAGGATCACATCTCCGGCCACCGGTGGCGCCGCCAGCAGATCGTCGACGCTGTCGTAGTTGGCCAGCTCCCAACCCTCCAGGCCGGAGGTGGCAGCCCGGGCCGAGGCCAGGAGTGACTCATCAGTGGAGATAACTCGAATCATGCGCAGTCCATCAACCATGTCGCTGTTCCTTATTCCTGTGTGGTTTCCAGTGTTTGCCTAGGAGTGCAGCTCCTCGAGCCACTCATCGGAGATCTCGTAGTTGGCGTAGACATTCTGAACATCGTCGTTTTCCTCCAGACTTTCAATCAGCTTGAGGATCTTGGCCGCATCCTTCTTCTCCTCCACGCGCACGGTGTTCTGGGGCATATACCCCGTTTCGCCCGAGAGCATCACGAGGCCGGCCCCGTCCAGTTGCTCCTTGACTGTCAGGTACTCCGTGGGCGAGGCCAGGATGGTGGCCACGTCCCCTTCGACGCGGATGTCGTCAGCCCCGGCTTCGAGGGCCAGCTCCATGAGCGCATCCTCATCATGCTCGCCACACTCGACCACGAAGATCGAGAGGAAGTCGAACATGAAGGCCACCGACCCGGTGCTGCCCATGTTCCCATCGCGGCGCTCAAAGATGTACTTGATGTCCGGCGCCGTGCGTTTGCGGTTATCGGTCAGACAGGTGACCATGATCGCCACGCCACCCGGTGCATAGCCCTCGTAGGTCAGCTCTTCGAAATCCGCCCCGTCCTTGCCCCCCGTGGCGCGCTTCATGACGCGCTCGATGTTGTCCTTGGGCATGTTCGCGGCGCGGGCCTTCTCCACGGCGTACTTGAGCTTCAAGTTCGTATCCATGTCCGGGCCGCCGGTGCGCGCGGCGGACATGATGTTGCGGGCGAGCTTGTTGAAGATCTTGGCGCGCTTGGCATCCACCGCATTCTTGCGGTGCTTGATGTTTGCTGAGTGTGAGTGGCCGGCCATGGAGTGCTCCTGCTAGATGAAAGGCTGCCCCATAGGAGACGGACTCAGGGCGTCGGAGGCAAGCGCGGAGCGTGCCTGGTTTGCCACATCGCAGAGACCTGTGGCAACGCCAACTGGCCCTGGTGGCGCCGTCAGTTGGGCCTGCGGGCCCGCGAGAATGAGGAGATGCCCGCTGGCCCCCCCGCCGGGGGCACCGGCCGGGGAAACAGTCCCCCGGCTCTCGGCCCGCCGGGGGTGAAGATCAGCGCTTGCTGAACTGGAACCCGCGTCGGGCACCGCGGCGACCGTACTTCTTGCGTTCCACGGCGCGCGCGTCACGCGTCAGCAGACCGTGCTCGCGCAGCACCTCGTCATGGGCCGGGTTGACCGTCTTGAGAGCCCGGGCAATGCCCAGGGATACGGCTCCGGACTGGCCGGTGACGCCCCCGCCCTTGACATTCACAAAGACATCAAAGTTGCCGGCGGTCTCAGTGGCCTTCAGAGGCGCCTCCGCACGCTGGCGGTACTGGAGAGTCGTGAAGAACTCCTCCATGGGGCGACCATTGACGATGAAGGCGCCCTCGCCGGGCTTGAGGCGAACGCGGGCGATGGAGGTCTTGCGGCGACCAAGGCCCCAGGTGTACGGATTGTTGACGGCCATGCTGCTAAATGGTGGCTTCGATCTCGGTGGGTTGCTGGGCGGAGTGCGGGTGCTCCATGCCCCCGTAGACCTTGAGGTGGGTGAGCATGCGGGCGCCCAGGCGGTTCTTGGGCAGCATGCGACGTACGGCCAGGGTGACGATCTGCTCCGGGTTGGTCTCGCGCTTGGCGGCCAGGGAGGTCACATGACGCCCACCCGGGTAACCCGAATAGGTGTCATATTCCTTCTGATCGTCCTTGCCGCCAGTGAAGCTGGCATGCTTGGCGTTGATGACCACCACATGGGTGTTGCCGTGCTCACTGGGGGTCCAGGTGGGGCGGTCCTTGCCCATGAGCGCCACCGCGATGCGGGCCGCCATGCGGCCGAGGGTGTGCTGGGAGGCGTCGAACTGGAGCCAACGCTCTTCGGTGTCCGAAGCTTTGACGTGTGAGGTCCTCATGGGATGGGCGGTCTTGGCAGTCTGGAGGCTATGAATCCGGTCGTTCCAGGGGGCCCCGGCGGGCTCAGCTGGCGCGAGAAAAGTATCCGCCCGGGCAGAGCGGGCCGAAAAGGGTACCGGTGGCCACTCCCGGCATCAAGGGGCGGGCCGGTGCAGGGGGGACTTTTTTCGCGAGCTACCTTATTAATTACCCCTGCCGGAGAAGCGCAACCAGGCCTCTTCAGCCCCCGGCCTCCCCCGCCGACGACCCACCCATATGGCCTGCCCCGGCGGCAGGGCTCCAGTCAGCCAACCCGGCAACCCCAGCGGCAGGCCGCCTGTCAGGGGCTCGGGAGCGCCCTCACCCGGCCACGGCAGGGGCTGGCCGGCCTCCCGCTTTCCGTGGCTGGTCCAATTTCCAGCGGCGGAACGCAGCCAGGCGCCGTCCAGGCCAAAGGGGCTCCCGCGGTCCCCGCCCGGGGCCAGGCCCCGGGGAACTGCGGCGGGAAAACGAGCCCGGATACGGGCCCAGGGTGCCGAGCTCGCCCTCCAGGTGGACACGCCCCCGGAGGCACGCGGCGACCAGAGGAGGTCCAGGGGCGCGTCGGGTGGGAGGACCTCCAGGGAGGCGGGAATCTCGCTTCCCAGGTCCAGGCTGCCATGGCCCCACAGGACTCTGGTCCAGGCCCCCTGGACCAGATCGCCCTCGATGATCTCCACGGCGGTCCCGGGGGGCGCGACCGGGGAACCCCAGCGCGCCAGACCACCGGCGGCAGCTAGTCCCAGGACCAGGACTGCTCCGGGGTAGCGCCGCAGGGATGCGAGCAGGCAGAGGGCGGCCACAAGTCCGAGCAGGGCCGCCCCCCGGGCGCGCGCGCCGGCGGCCTCCCCAACCGGCGGCCCCGGGCGCATGCGCAGGCTCGCCGGCAGTTCAAGGGCGTAGGTGGAGGGCACGCTCTCCCCCATCCAGTCGGCCCGGCCCCGCACGCCAGCGCCCGCGCCAGCGCCCGTGCCCGCGCCAGTGCCCGTGCCAGTGCCCGTGCCCGCGCCCGTGCCAGCGCCCACGCCCGTGCCCGCGCCCATGCCAG
>DASCNH010000080.1:0-33523 GCA_036011365.1 Planctomycetota bacterium
CTGCCCAGTGGCCTCGGTGTCCGTGCCAGCGGGTGAATCCGGCGCGGGCTTCCCGGCGGCGGTCGGCGCAGCGGCGCGCCCCAGCAGCTGCCGTTGCTGCCCCATCAGGGGCGTGATCCAGACCAGGGGATCGCCGGCGTAGGCCAGGGTGTCCTCGTAACGTCCGTGGCCGACGAGTTGGGCGAGCACATGGGGGAAGAGCACCCGGCGGCAGACATCCTGGTTGGCCCCGCGCTCGGCCAACTCGTCGAAGACCGCCAGCGTTCTGTACTCGTGGCGCAGCCAGAAGTTGTAGCGCACCAACTGCTCCGTCAGACGTGTCCCGAGGAGGCCGGCGAAGGCCCGCACGGTGAGGCCGTCGCGGCGCTCCATGAGCTCTGGCAGGGCCCTGGCGGTCGTGCGTCCGAGGGTCATCACCTTCTTCAGAATGAAGTCCAGGTTGCGGTCCAGGAAGCCCTCGTCCTGGCCGTCTGCCTGGTCCAGGCACCAGAGGTATTCCTCCAGGCATTCCTCGATGCGCGTGTTGACATAGAGGGCCCCGGCGCGTTCCAGGTGGGCCAGGGGATCGAGGGCGCGGTCGCCCACGAGCTCCGACACTCCTCCGCCCAACTTGCCTGCGATGGCCGCCTTGGCAAGCGTCAGGAAATCCCCTGGGCCGTGGTAGCCCTTGAAGCGCTCGATCACACGCCCGTCCGGGCGCACCAGCACGACCACCGGATAGGTGGTCACCTTCCAGAGCAGGGCGGTGTCCTTGTCGGCGTCGCCGTCGACGGTGACGGCCACGGCGTTTTCGGAGAGCCAGGTTCGCACGGAGTCGTCGGCCCAGGTGTGTTCGCGCATGCGCCGGGATTCGCCGTCCCAGGCCGTGTGGAAGGCCACCACGGCTACCTTGCGCGTGTCCCGGATGGCCTCGAGGGCCTGTTCCGGCGTCAGGTCCTGGAAGGGCTGCTCCAGCCCGGGGCCGCTGCCTTGCTCGGAGCGGGCGGCGGGCCCAGAACTCTGAGGGGAAGGCGGTGAGCCGGCGAGGGCGAGGAGTAGCAGGGGGAGGAGTGACATGGGCCTGGGGTAGTGGTGGGGCCAGAGAATACAAGCCCGCGGGGGCCCGGCGTAGGGGGTGAGTCGAGGCTGGTGGGTACGCTGCGTCACCCCGGAAGTTGGAGGATCGGCCGTGGGGGGGGCGGGACCGTACACCTAATCCGCAGGAGATGGGGGGGGTGGGGCTGCCCGGCACGGGCGGGGCCGGGCCTCGACCCGGTTGCCAGACCTGGACCGCGGGCCCAGAGCGCCGCAGACTAGCTGGTTGTGGCCCCAACCTCCGGAGCAGGAGCCCGTAGGGATGAATCCGCGCCCCAGCCGTCAAGACATGCAAACAGAGCAGAGAACCGATCTCCCGGGCCAACTCCCCGTCGCGACCCTGTGCCTCGGCCTGCTCGCCGGGGCCTGCGGCGGAGACTCCGGGGGCCTGCCCGCGGACAGGGCAGGGGCGCTCCCCGGGGAGCCCTTGGAGTCCTTGGAGCCGGTGAAGCCCGGGGAGCCCGCAAGGCCCGTGAAGCCGGTCAGGCCCGTGCTGCCAGCTGAACTCGAGAGTGTCGGGGATGAGTCCGCCGGCGGCGCAGGCGGTGAAGCAGCCATTGGTCCCGGCGCGTCGGCCGCTGGGGATTCCATCGATGGGGTCGCCGTCCTGCTGCGGGAGGAGTTTTTTCCCAGCGGGCGCCCGCGGCGAAGCTACTGGATCGCCGCCAGTTCAGCGGCCGGGGCACCCCTGGAGCATGGGCCCGACCTGGCCTGGTTCGAAACGACCCAGAAACGCTGGGAGATCAACTGGCGCCGGGGGCAGCGGGAGGGCTTTGAACGACGCTGGTACAAGAGCGGCAGCCGGCGCTCGGAGGGCCGCTTTGTGGGGGGCGAAAAGGACGGTCAGTGGCGCCAGTGGTCCGAGGGCGGGCAGCGGCGGAGCGAGCGCTCCTGGAAGCTGGGCCTGGCCCATGGGGACCTGCGCGAGTGGTACAAGAGCGGGCAGGCGCGTACGGAGAGCGAGTTCGTAGACGGCCTGCAGACGGGCGTTCACCGGCAGTTCGGGCGGGAGGGGTTCTTGCTCCTGGAGGAAACCTGGGAAGGCGGGCGGCGCAGGGGGCCGGCGCAGGTCTTCTACCCGGAGAGCGAGGAGCACAAGGCCCGGGGCGCCTATGGGGATGACGTGCGCGAGGGCGTGTGGGAGGAGTACACGGAGGCTGGGGAGCTCAACCTGCGGGCTACATACCGCGCCGGGCGCCTGCACGGGCTGGAGGAGCGCATGTTCGCCGGAGGACAGCCGGCCAGCAGGATCGAGTATGCGGAGGGGGTGCCCCAGGGCCTGACCGAGGGCTGGTACGCCAACGGCCGGCGGCAGCAGAAGGGGCGCATGGTCGCCGGCCGCCGGGAGGGGCCCTGGAGCTACTGGACCGTCGACGGGGAGCTGGATCCCGCCCTGAGTGGGGTCTATGGGGACGATCGCCGGCTCGCGGACCTGGATGATCCCGGTCCGGGGACCGAAACGGAGGACTGAAGGCCTCGCCTTGGAAAACCGAAGAGTGGGAACCGAGCCGTGCGCCGTATTCTCCCAAGGCGCCGGATCAGGCCCCCGGAGCCTTGGCCAGAGGCCCCGGCCAAAAGACCAGGGGGCGCTCCACGCCGCTTCACCCATGATGCTATTCTCCCGCGCCACAAACCGATCATGATCACTCCCTTCCTTATACATGTACTTCTCCTCACCGGACCGGCCGGTGGCGGCCCCCTTGCCGGGACGCACTCCGGGCCGACGGTTCAGGACGGGCAGTCTGGCTCCGGGGCGCGGCAGGTGGTTTTTTACCATGGAAACGGGGTGAAGGCGCGCGCGGGGACGCTAGTGGACGGGCGTCGGTCGGGGCACTGGAAGGGCTGGCACGGGACCGGCAAGCGGGCCTGGGAGGGGAGCTTCGATGCCTATCGGCACACGGGGAGCTGGGTCTACTACGACGAAGCCGGCGCGCGGCAGAGCTCCGGCGAGTATGTGAATGGGGCGCGCCAAGGGGCCTGGACCTCCTGGTATCCGGATGGCAAGCGCAAGGCGGTGGTGACCTGGGAGGCTGGCAATCGCACGGGGCCCGTGGCCTTCTGGTCCGTAGGCGGCGAGCAGGAGAAGGAGGGCTTCAAGACCTACGGCGTCAAGACGGGCAACTGGATCCAGTATCACCAGAACGGGGAGAAGTTCTCCGAGGGCGAGTATGTCCTGGGCAAGCAGCAGGGCACCTGGACGCGCTACTACGCCACGGGCTCCCGGGAATGGCAGGGTCCTTGGGAAGATGACAAGGAGCACGGTCTCTGGACACGCTGGTTCTCCAACGGGCAAATGGAGGCGGTGGGATCCTATGAGCGGGGACGCCAGGTCGGCCTGTGGGTCGGCTATCACAAGAACGGCCAGAAGCGTTATGAGGGCGAGCTCGCCGGGCCCAATCGCACGGGGCCCTGGGTGTTCTGGCATCAAGCCGGCCAAAAGCAATCCGAGGGCGAGTTCGTCCGCGGCAAGCGCCAGGGCGCCTGGCGAGGCTGGACGCGTTCCGGCGCGGATGATCCGGAGGTCAGCGGTGTCTACCTGGACGGGGAGCGTGTGCAATGAGGCTGGCAATGTTCCATGTGCTGGGTCTGTCCGCGGCCGCCCTCGCCAGTGGACCGGGCGCGGTAGATTCCGATCAGCCGCGCTTTGGCCCCGCAGGGGGCAGTGCCGTCCTGCGCCACATCGAGGTCAAGCACGAGCTGAACCTCGAGCAGATGATCTTCCGTGTGGGCGAGGATCGGGAGTCCATGCCCGGCTCCATGGCCCTCTCCAGTGCCCTGACGCTGGATGTCCACGACGAGTACCGCGCCGTGAAACAGGGGCAGTTATTCGCTCTCAGGCGCACGCCGGATGCGGTGCACTTCGCCGGGGAAATGACCATCAGCATCCCCTTCGCGCCCGGTCAGGAACCCAGGCAGGATGTCCGCAGCCTGGACCGACATAGTTCCATGGAGGGCAAGAGCGTGGTCTTTGAGCGCACTGCAGCGGGCGAGTACGGCAAGCACTACGACGCCCGGGAGGGCTCTGAGTCGGCTCTGGAACACCTGGCGCCGGATCTCGATCTGGCCGCCTTCCTTCCAGCGGGGCCCATGGCCGTGGGGGACACCTGGGATGTGCCCATCGCCGCCCTCAAGGATGTGGTGGCGCCCGGGGGGGGTTGGCCCTGGCCCCGCGGCAGGATGGACGATCCCATGTTCCACCGTTCCGTTACCTCCGGTCTGGGCGGGGGCCTGGAGGAGGCCTTTGGCGGCGTGGAGGACGGCCTGTTGCGCATGACCTGGCGCGGGCTTGGCAGTGGCGAGCGGGCGCACCTCGGTCAGATGGAGTTGGAGCTCAAGCTGCGCCTGGCCAAGGTGCAGACGGAATGGGTCAGCGAGCAGCAGACGGCGCGCGAGCGTCTCTCGGAAGTGCGTGTGCAAAACGCCTCGCTGACCATCGACCTGGAGGGCAGCGGCCAGCTGACCTGGGACATGGCCGCCGCCCGTCCGGCCGCCTTCTCCCTGGACGCGCGCCAGCGCGTGCGCATGCGCGTCGTAACCCGTCGTGGCGAGGAAGAACGGCGCGAGCAAACCCTGCAAATGGCCGGTACCCTGACCGCGCGCATGACCTGCGAAGCAGCCGCGCCACGGCCGGTCCCCGGCCCCCGATAGGGCCTGGGGGGCTTACGGGCAGAAGGGGACTTCCAGGCCGTTGGTGAGGCCCACGCCGAAGGCGTCCCCCGCGTCCTGGAACCAAACCTGGTAGTAGCGCGTGGTGCCCAGCAGGGCCGGGTCGGCGGCCACCGGGAGCTCTGCCATGCCCACGAAGCTGAACTGGAAGAGAGCCTCGCGCACGTAGGGTGGAGCCACGTGAATGGTGCCGCCGAAGCGGGGCTGGGACATGGGGGCGGGACCGGAGAAGAGGATGCCGAGGCCGTTCATGGTGCCGCCGTAGACCTCCAGGACGAGGTCGTCGGTAACGGCGCTCCCGTAGCCGCTGGCACCCAGGTTCGGGATTGACCCGAAGGACGTGGTCTTGGCTGCGCCATAGGCGTTGGGGCTGGCGCAGGGTTCCCGCTGCGGGTCGAAGGGGAAGGGGTTGGAGAGGGCGGCGTGGTCGAGGCCCGGGCGTTTCACGAGCACATCCCCGGGGCCGGCGGCCGCGGGAATGGTGACGCTCAGGGTCGTGCCTCCGGCTGCGGATGTGACCCCGGTAACCGTGAGCGGCGTGCCGTCACCGCCCGGCGCGGCGGGGGTGAACCAGATTTCGTTGTTCGTCGCGTCGAAGTCGCTGCCGTTGATGGTCACGCTGCCGGCGGCCAGGGTGTAGGTCGTGATGTGCGGCTTGCCCGCGGCCTTGACGCCGTAGAGGTACTGGATCCCAGCCTGGTCGTCGGCTTCGATGGAGCGCATGGGGATGTAGTGATTGGTGGAGAGCGTGGCCATGGTTGCACCGGGAACCGTGCTGTGTCCGAGTCCCAGGGCGTGGCCGAACTCGTGCGTGGCGATGCCCTGGATGTCCACCTGCTCACCGCCTCCGGTGATTTCGCCGGGACCGTCGTGCCACACAGTCGGGTCCTGGAAGTAGCGAATGCGCCAGCCGTCGGCGATGGGCAGCTCCGTGTAGGCCAGGGTGCCGCCGCCGTAGGAGTGAATCTCCGAGACGACATTGGCGTTGGTGTTCCCAATGGTGTCCGCCTGACCCTGGAAGGAGGGGTCGAAGTTCGCTCCACCGGAGCCGATGTCGAAGGGCTGGTGGGGATCGCCACCGCCATCCCCGTGTAGCTCGCTGGACCACTCCACGCAGGCTTTCCAGATGGCGAGCACCGCGCCCGTGGCCCCGGGGAAGTTGAGGTCCGGATCCGTGTTGTCGTTGGCCTGGGCGTCGGAGAAGTTGTTGTAGACGCGGAAGTCGCGCTGGGAGAGGTCGAGCTCGCCGCCGAGCAGCGTCCAGGCCCGCGTGCGCGTGGGAAGGACCAGCCCTAGGGCGCCCAGGAGCGTGGCCAGGGCCAGGAGTGTCCGGGGGCCGGGCCGGGTGGGAATCTCTTTGCGGGACATACTGTGTTTGACGGGCCTGTGGTCTGGATGGTTCCTGAACCAGGGGCGGAGCGGGGCGCGCAGGGCCTTCCGGCGCCTCCAGGCAAGCCTACCCCGATTCCGGGAAGGCGGCTGAAAAAGCGCCGGGCGGGCCAGGAAAAGGCCCCCGGGGCGGCTCAGCGGCGTCCGAGGGCCTGTAGATACCCGAGGAAACCGGCCCAGTTGCCGGAGTCATCGCGCACCGGGGACCTGGCCCGCTGGGCCAGGGTCGCCGCCAGAGCCTGGTATTCCGCGGCGCCGGCCCCGTACTTCAAGGCCCGCAGCAGGTAACGGTTCTGGAGTGCGCTCCCCTGCTCCGGGCCAGAGAGCTGGGCCGCCCAGGCCAGGGCTTCATACCCGTAGAGGGTCTCCACCTCCGGCGCCACCGCATCTTCCGGCAGGGCCCAGTCGGCACCACTCTCGTGGGGTCCGTAGGCGGGCTCGCGGGCATCCGCCGGCGCCACCGCAAATGCTCTGGCGGGTCCACGCTTGTCGCCCTTGGCGGACAGCTGCCAGGGGGGGCCGAAGAAGAGGTAGTCCACTGCGCGCAGGGCGGTGGTGCGCAGGGCTTCCGAGTGGTTCGCGGCCACCGTGTCGAAGACGGAAGCATCCAGGCAACGCATGCCGTGGACCAACAGCAGGGCCTCGAAGCTCTGGGCGCCGGCGTGGTCCGGATTCGGGAAGAACTTGCGGCTGACTTGGCGCTGGATGAGGCCATTGGGCATGGCCAGCCCCGGAAGAACCGAGCCCATCCGCTGGAACCAGCCGGCCGAGCCCCGCCGCCAGTCGGGCGTCCCCAGGGAGTAGGCGGCGCACATGGCGTCCAGGCCCCAGGCCAGCTCGCGTCCAACCTGGGCGCCGCCCTGGCGGCGCTCGCGTGCCAGGGCTTCCAACTCATATACGGGCAGGGGTGGGGGGCCGGGCTTGGCTGGCAGCTGATCCAGGTGCCTGGTGTTCTGCCGTTCGCGCTTGGTGCGGCGTGCCTCCAGTTCGGCCTCCTTGGCGGCCCGCTTGGCCTGGAGCTTGCGCTCCCGAGGGGTGAGTTCCGGGGGCGCGTTGCCGGCCGCGGCATCTTCTCGGCCAGGCTCCACCCGCGCTGCTTCGTCCCCAGCGAGCTCTGGATCTGCTTTGGCGTCCTGACCGGTCAGCTCCCCGGGAGCAGCACGCTCCGGCCCGGCGGCTGCCAGGGCGACGCGTTCCGGGTCCAGGCCCTCGTGAACCATCAGCCGGTACAGCTCGGCGCAGAGCAGCAGATCATCCTTGGCCAGGGCATCATTGCCCAGCCAGGCCAGGGCCTGGGCGAATTTTGTGTAGCGCGCCAGGTGCTGCCCATCGTGGGGCATCCAGGCCAACAGGCTGCCCGCCGACGCCTCGATGCGGCCGCCTTCCATGGCTGCGGTGCCCAGATCGTAGTTCGGCCGTCGTCCAGCTTGAATGGCGGTCTTGGCCTGGATGGAGGCCGCTGGCCCGCCGAGGCAGGGCAGGCGTTGGCGCGGGGGGGAGCCGAGCACATTTGTGCGGTACTTCTGCGCCACCTGGCCCATGCCATCGACCCACTGGCGGTAACCGGCGGGCTCCCCGCGCCAGTCGTATAGGGCCTGGGGCTGGCGGCAGGTGTTCATGCGGTGCAGCAACTCCAGGCGGGAATAGCCGGCCTGGGAGGCGCTGCCGGCCACCCGGGCCCCGCCAATGGTGTCGATGGCGAAGCCGCCGGTGACCCCCTGGTACTTCTTGAACCAAGGGTGTGCCCAGCCCATCACCGAGGCGGATTCCGAGTCGCTCGCCCCCTCGGGGGCAGCGCCCGAGGTCAGCAAATCGACCAGGGCCGCCAGGGCCTCTGAGTCAGCCCGGCGCGCCCCGGCGGCGCCGTGTTGATCGCCATGTCGGTAGAAGGACCAATCGGCCAGCACCGTGCGCTGGGGCCCGAAGTTGGCCGTGTCCAGGTTCTGCCAGCACCAGAGGTCAGCGCGGGACACTGGAAACGCCAGGCCGCGGGCAGCGTCTGCCGTGGGCCTTTTTGTGTCCAGTTGATTGGGGGCGCAGGGCACAAGCTCCAGGCGCCGGGTGAACAGTCCCCGGGGGCCGATCATGTGCATGGCAGGCGGGCCGTCTGCGGGTGGCGCCATGGGCGCCACCAGGGGAATGACAACCTCATCGCCCTCCTGGCGCGGCGTCCCCCAGAAGGGGTCGCGTACCCGGGGCAGGGCGGTCCAACCGGCGGGCAGGACGAGTTCCAGGGATTCGAAGTAGACCAGTCCCAGGGGCTCCTCCAGGGCCTGTGCTTTTCCGGCGCCCGGGCTGTGACCGTTGTGAATGCGCAGGTCCAGGGAGACGCGCTCCTCGTCCGCGTACTCGGTGATGTAGGCGTGCACACCGAAGAGGTGGGGCAGGGGAGACGGCAGGCTGGCCAAGCGCCCCTTGGGTCGCCGGGGCTGCTCACACACCAGGCTGCCGTAGGTGCGTGTCTGGCGCAGATAGCGCCCGCTCTTCAGGACCCTTCTGCCGCCGAAGCCGGCGTCCAGTTCGCTGCCGCGCAGGTTGAGTTCGTAGGGGTGGCCGATGGGATCCCTGGCCCGCAGCCGCAGGGGGTTGTCGCCGCGCGGCAGGAGCAGTTGCTCGACCGTGGCCGGCAGCGCCGGGCCGGGGGCCGTGGGAGTGGGGGAGCGCAGCAGGGTGAAGCGCTGCCGCGGGGCCGCCGGCCGACCCCGCCCCGGTAACACATCGGGGAGTTGCAGCCGGGCCTGGCTACCGCTGACCCGGGCCATGACCTCGAGCACATCCGCCTGGCCGTCAGGTGCCCGGGAGACGATGGCCACCTGGGTGGGAACGGCCTTGCCGCCGGGACCATCGAGCAGGTGAAAGGGGCTCTGGCCATCCTCCCGCGGGTAGACGCCCGGGGGGACGGGCACGCAGGCCCGCAGGATGAAGCTCTGCGCGTCCACTGCCTCGGTCTCAAGGATCGCCACGCGCCTCCCCTGGACACCGCGCTCGGGCGCGTCCTGGGTGCTCCCGGGGGAGCCACCCAGCAGGGGCAGGGAAAGTGCCAGTAGTTGGAGGTAACCCACATACCTATCCTGCCCGCGGCCCGGGTCCGGTGCCACCATTGAACTGCAGGTCACAACCCGGTGAGCAGCAGGTGACAACCCGGCCGCCGACAGATCGCCGCCGGGCCGCCGATAGATCGCCGCCGGGCCGACACCCGGCAAGCGGCCCGCCGGGGGGCGGGCGGCGCAAGGGTGCCTCGCATGCTGAGGGGCACCTTCCTATCCTGGGCGCATGGTACCCGCACCCTCCGAGAGCGCCGCTCTGCCCGCCGGGCGCGTGGCGAACATGGTCCAGTCAGACATCCGCGCCATGACGCGCGAGTGCGACGCGGTGGGGGGCATCAACCTGGGGCAGGGCATCTGCGACCTGCCCCTGCCGGGCCTTGTGCGCGACGGAGCCGTGGCCGCCATGGACGCCGGACACAACACCTACTCCTACCCGGAGGGCGCGCGGGAACTGCGCCTGGCCATCGCCGGTAAATTGGCCCGGGACAACGACATCGAGGCCGATCCAGACTCTGAGATCGTTGTCACCGTCGGCGCCACCGGGGCCTTTACGGCGGCGGTCACGGCCCTGCTCGACGCCGGGGATGGGATTGTTATCCCGGAGCCCTACTACGGCTATCACTTGAACGCCGCCCTGCTGGCCGGCCTGGTGCCCCAGTACCTGACGCTGGCTGCCCCGCGTTTCACGCTGACCGCGGCGGCCCTGGAGGAGGTGGTGGACGAGCGTACCCGAGCCATCGTCCTGTGTACGCCGAGCAACCCCAGCGGAAAGATGCTCAGCGCCGGGGAAATCGACGCCGTCGGACGCGTGGCCGCCGCCCACGATCTCCTGGTGATCACCGACGAGATCTACGAGTACATCCGTTACGACGGGCGGGAGCACATCAGTCCCGTCACACACCCGGAACTCGCCGGGCGTACGGTGACCATCATGGGTCTCTCCAAGACCTTCAGCATCACGGGTTGGCGCCTGGGCTACGCGGTGGCACCGCCGGCCCTGGCGCGGGCCATGACCCTGGTCCATGACCTGTATTACGTGTGCGCGCCGACGCCCCTGCAGGTGGGCGCGGCGGCGGGCTTCGCGGCGCCCCCGAGTTTCTTCGCAGATCTGGCCCTGGACTACGAGGAAAAGCGCGGCCTGCTCGGGAATGCCCTGACGGCGGCGGGCCTCACGCCCATCGTGCCCGAAGGCGCCTACTACATGCTTGCGGATGTCACCCGCCTCAATTGTGCCAGCGCGAAGGAGGCCGCCCTGCGACTCCTGCGCGAGGTCGGTGTGGCCAGTGTGCCCGGATCGTCCTTCTATCGCGGCAGCGCCGGGGACGGCCTGGTGCGTTTTTGCTACGCCAAGGAAATGGATGTCCTGGCCGAGGCCTGCGGACGCCTGGCGGCCTTCAAGCCGTGAGTCGCGCAGCCCTGAATAGACTGGGCCGGGAGATCAGCGCCTGTCAGCGCTGCCCGGAGCTGCTCGAATGGTGTGCGCGCGCCGGGCGAGAGAAGCGCCGGGCCTTCGCCGACTACGACTACTGGGCCGGGCCGGTGCCGGGCTTCGGCGATGCGCGCGGGGCTCTCATGGTCCTCGGCCTGGCTCCGGGAGCCCACGGGGCCAACCGCACCGGGCGGCTCTTCACCGGCGATCGCTCGGGGGACTTCCTCTTCGCCGGCCTGCACCGGGCCGGCTTCGCCAACCAGGCCGAATCCCGCGAGCCCGGCGATGGCCTGGCGCTCACCGGTGCCTGGATCAGCGCCGCCCTGCGCTGCGCCCCACCACAGAACAAGCCGACGCGCGTCCAGATCCAGGCCTGTCGGGACTACGTGGAGCGCGAACTGGAGGCCCTGGGCCAACTGCGCGTGATCCTGTGCCTCGGTGGTATCGCCTGGAATGCGGCCCTTGAGCTGTTTGCCAGCCGCGGCCATGGCATCCCGCGCCCGCGGCCGCGCTTTGGGCACGGCGTCGAGCTGCAACTCGCGCCGGGAGCTCGCGGAGCGGCGCCGCTCTTCGTAGGGAGCTACCATGTGAGCCAGCAAAACACCTTCACCGGGCGGCTGACACCGGCCATGCTCGACACCGTCCTCAACCGCTGTCGCGCCCTGTGTGCAGCAGGGCGGGGAGAGCGGGCACACCGCGATCATGTCTGAACAAGCAAGCGAGCGTCCAATCGGCAGGGGCCTGTCCCGCGGCCCACTGGCCGCCGCCGCGGCCCTGCCCTTGGGCGTCTTCACCTTGCTCGCCTGGCGCTTCTGGTTCGTGTGCGACGATGCCTTCATCGCCTTTCGCTACGCGCGCAACCTGACCGAGCATGCGGGCCTGCGCTTCAACCCGGGGGAGCACACGCCTGTCGAAGGCTACACGGAGCTGCCCTGGGTCCTGTTGTGTGCGCTCTTCGAAACCCTGGGGGCGGAACTTGCCCTGTGGGCGCCCCTGGTTTCCTGCCTGTGCGGGGCCGTGCTGCTGTGGCGCGTCATGGCTCGTGTCAGTGGCTACGGAGCCGGCGTAACCTGCGCCACTGGGCTCCTCCTGGCGACCTTGCCGCCGCTCTTTGTCTGGTCCAGCGGAGGCCTGGCGACGGTGCCCTTTGCACTGACGTTGTTCATCGCCTGGGAGCGCCTGTTGGCGGATGGCACGCCGCGCACGGGGCGCGCCGCCGCCGTCGCCGGCCTATGGCTGGTGGCTGTCATCTTGATGCGCGCCGATGGCGTCGGTTGGGCCCTGACGCTGCTGGGTCTGGCGGCCCTGCAGCGCGGGGGCGCCGGCGAGAGCCAGGCTGCGCGGCTGCGGGCCCTGCTGCCCACCGGAAGTCTTGTGCTTTGTGGCCTGGCGGCGGTCACCCTTTGGCGTCTCTCCTACTACGGCGACTGGCTGCCGAATACCGCGCGGGCCAAGCTCGGTCTTGGAGCACCGGCCTTCGAGCGCGGAGCGCGCTACCTGGCGAGCATGGCGCTGGCCATGCCCGCGATTCCCTTGGCCCTGGGTCTATCCGTGGGGCGCGGCGTACTCCGGGAGCCGCGCCCGCGGGCCGCTCTAGCCATCGTCGCGGCAACCTCGGCCCATGTGGTTCTGACCGGTGGGGACTTCATGTGCTACGGGCGTTTCCTCGTGCCGGCCTTGCCCTTCCTGGCGTTGCTCTGGGCGCGCCGTTTGGCCGCCGGTCACCATGCGTTGGCCAAGGGGCTTGCCCGGGGACTGACCTGGGGTCTGACCGCAGGCCTCTTGTTGCTTTCATTGGCGACTGCCTTTGATGTGCTGCGTGCCCCGCGCAGCTGGGCCGAGGCCGTGCACTTCCGCTGGAACTATCCCCAGCCGCGCACGGAGCTCGAACAGTGGCGGCGCATGGACGCCCAGGCCCGGGAGTGGCGCGATCTCGGCCTCAGCCTGGCGCGGCACACAGAGCCCGGGGATTCGCTTACCTACGGCGCCATGGGAGCCGTGGGGTACTACAGCCGTCTGTTCCTATTCGACCACAACGGGCTTGTGACGCGCGAGGTGGCCCGGCGCGCGCCCCTGGGTGGACGGCGCTCCCCGGGCCACGACAAGACCGTGCCCAAGGAGTTCTTCCTGAAGGACGCACCGACTTTCATGGAGGCCTTCCTGTGGCCACGCGGCGTGCCCCTGCCGGCGCACATCCAGGCGCGGCGCGCAGCCTGGATTGAAGTGCCCCTGACCGGGGACGACCCGCGCCCGGATCACAGTCTGTTCCTGGAGCCCGGACCCGGTTTCCGGCGAGCCGATGCCGGGGAAGCGGCAGCGGGCGGCCGATGAGAATCCTGATCGCCACACCGGCGCCGCCGGGTTCCCGGCGCGGCAATCGCGTGACGGCCGAGCGCTGGGCAACTCTGTTGGAGGAGTTGGGACACGGCGTGGTGCTTTGCGGCGGGGACGCCCTGCCCGCCCAGGCTGACGCGGAGTTGTTGATTGCTCTCCACGCCCGCGCCGCCCACGGAGCCCTGATGGAGTTCCGGCGGCGCTTTCCGGCCCGGCCGACCATCGTGGCCCTGGCGGGCACCGATCTCTATGTGGACGGCGCCGCCGACCCGCGCGTGGCGCAAAGCCTGGCCGCGGCCCAGGGCATTGTCATGTTGCAGGAGCGCGCCCGGGAAGCGCTGACACCTGAAGAGGCGCAGCGGGCCGTTGTCATTGAGCAGTCCTGCGCCGGGCTTTCCCGGGACGCCGCCGCCCTGGATTCTCTGGTGCCGACGCCCACGGCGGGTGACCTGCTGCTCGTCGGCCACCTGCGGCCGGTCAAGGACCCCTTCCTGGCCCTGGAGGCCCTGGAGGCCCTGGAAAAAGCGGAGGGATCGGAGGCAATGGAGCGCTCCAATTCCCGCACGCCCCTGCGCCTGGTGCACCTGGGTGCAGCCCTCGACGACGAGATGGCCCGGCGCGCGGAGGAGCGCTCGGCGAACTGTTCGTGCTACCAGTGGCTGGGCGAACGCAGCCGTGAAGAGACTTTGCTGCGCATGGCGCACTGCCATGCCCTGCTGCTGACTTCCAAGGAAGAGGGCGGCGCCAACGCCATCACCGAAGGTGTCGCCTGTGGCGCGCCGATCATAGCCACGGACAATGCCGGCACCCGGGGGCAGTTGGGGGACGAGCATCCGGGTCTCTTTCCCGTGGGCGGCGTAGGCTCCCTGGTCCGCCTGCTGCGCCGCCTCGCAAGCGACGCGGAGTTCGTGCAGGAACTGCGGCGCGCCACGGCGCGCCTGGCACCACGCGTGGACCCGGCCCGGGAGCGGGCGGCCTGGGCACGCCTCCTGGAGAGCCTCTAGGGCCCGGCGCGAGGAGCGTCCGGCGGCCTGCCGGAACTCCAGCACCAGCCCCAATCCGTCCCGCGACGCCGGGACCCATCTGGCCGGTGGCACAGGCCGCACCTCGGCGCAGGATCAATCCCAATCACCGGCTAGACCCCAATGGCAGCAGGATACAGCTCCACGACTTAGAACTGTGCCGCGCCTCGCGGCAGCCTTTGATAGCCATTTGCATCGCCGCCCTTTTTCGGCCGGCAGCTACCTGGTTGCCGCCCAAGCCTGGTGCTGGGACACCAACACCTCTGCCTGTGAGCCAGGCGACCACAGGCCCCATGCGCGCCTGCACTAGCACCTTGGAACTATCGGCGTCACAAGGCCTTGGTGTGGGGGTTGGCGCTGGCTGGCGGGGACTGAGGCGCGGAGGAGCCTTTGACTTTCCTAGAAACCAGATCAGGCGGCGCGGACACCAACTGGATAGCAACTAGTGCTACCCCCTCTACTAGCCTCATGGTAGGGGTATCCGCCCTAGGGTCAAGGTTTCCCGGCCAGTGGGGGTAGGCGCCCCCCCTCACAATCTCAAGGCAGGATGTAACATGAACAGAATGAACGGCCACCGGGACTACACCAGCACAGATTCTTCAGAGAAGGGAGAAGCTATGGGCCAGGCGCGAGACGCCAAGATAACCGTCCCCTCTCTCTCCAACCCAGGAAGCGACCGATGAAAACCCTCCTCGCAGTGCTCTTGCCCCTCGCGGCGACCTCACCGCTGTTGGCCCAGGCCCCTTACCTTGCTCGTCCCACGTCCTCGTATTCGATTGATGACATCGGCACGATGAGCCCGGACCCGGCCCATGCGGTCAAGCCCACCGGGATCAACAACCGAGGCCATGTCCACGGATCTAACGAGTTGAAAGGGTACATGGGCACGCCCAAGGTGCACAGTTACTTCTGGGACGGGGTGGTCCAGCACCACATCTATCCCCTAGCACCGACGCTTGCCCTTCCCGGTGATCTGAACGACAAAGACCAGGTCGTCGGCTACTCCACTGCGGGCTCGGTGGCGCTCCACGGTTACCTCTGGGAGGGAGGCGGCCTGACCGACATCCACGTGGGCCTTCTCGACTTCAGCCACGCCACCGACATCAGTCGCGACGGTTGGGTGGTAGGTACGAACTCGATGATGGTTGACGGTGAGTGGTTGTCGCAGTTTCGCGCGTACCTACGGGAGCCCGGTGGCCAGTGGGTCGACCTGGGTACCCTCGGGGGCGTGAAGGCCTTCGGCGCCAACTTGAATGAGCGTCTCGACACAGTTGGCACGACCAGTGATGTGAGCGGGGCGACCCGCGGCTTCTTCAAGCCCTTTGGTGCGCCAATGCAGGACCTGGGAAGCCTAACGGGCGGTTGGGTGGTTCCCTTGGAGGTCAACGACACGGGGCTGGTGGTCGGTTTTGACTGCGATCCCGGCACGGGGGCCAACCGCCCCGTGACCTGGCAGGGCGGCGTGCTGACCGGCCTGGGCACCCTTGGTGGAGCGAACGGCAAGGCCGGCGGCGTCAACTCCTTCGGAGATGTGGTCGGTTGGTCCGAGGACATGAGCGGAACGCAACGAGCTTGTCTTTGGAGAGAGGGCGGCACGCCTGTCGATCTGGGCGCTTTGATCCCGTCTGGCACTGGCTGGGAGTTGACCGGCGCGGCCGAGATCAACGACTTGGGCGAGATCTGCGGCACCGGGGTTCTCTGGGGGAACACGCGAACTTACAGGCTCACGCCCCGGGGCCGAGTTCCGCGCGTGAGCGGAGTGCAGCCCGCCATGGCGGACCGTGACGCGGCTGTCTTCGGTCTCGGGTTTCAGCCGGGGGCTACGATTATCTTGGTCTACGGCTACGCGCCGGGCCCGAGCGCCCTGCCCGGGTGCGCGAGCGCTACGGTCGACATAGCCTCTCCTATTGTGATTGGAACCACGGTAGCGGACTCGGACGGGCGCATCGAGTACGGGTTGACCTTGCCCAGTGCCGTCGCCGGACAGACGCTGCGCATCGCCGCAGTCGACATGGCCGGTTGCAGTAGTAGTGAAGTCATCGTGCAAACTTTTAATTAGGAGCTAGACATGTTTTTCAAAGATCTATCCCCTCACGGCATCTCGTGGTATTGGGGACAATGTGAGGCAGGGACGCACACCAGAACTTCCTCGGAATCGCCTATCCTCTGGACCCGATGTGGCTCTGCTGGTCGACGCTGTTCCCTAGGAGCACTCGCCAGCCTGGGACTGATGCTCTGTGCCGTTTCAGGCCAGGCACAAAACGAGATCCATGTGATTGCGGGGCAGGCGCCAGGCGATCATCTTGGCCACACGGTGTGTGGGGTGGAGGATGTCAATGGAGATGGGGTGGCGGACTTCGCGGCCCTTGGCTTGGCGGGCACGGGTGGCTCTGCCCATGTGACCGTCTACTCTGGGGCGGATGGGGCCGAACTGCTGGATATCGGCATGCCGCCGGGCAGCGTTTCCTTTGGCTCTGCCCTGGCGGATGCGGGGGATCTCAACGGGGACGGGGTTGGTGACCTGTTGATCTCTGATCACTTGGGCGGCCCTCTTGCGGTGGGGATCGTCCGGGTGCACTCCGGTGCTGACGGCGCTGTGCTCTTGAACTGCGTCAGTCCCTACCCGGGGCGCGTCGGGGCACCGGCGAAGTGGGGATATTCCCTGGACAACCTGGGGGATGTCAGTGGCGACGGTGTGCAGGACTACCTGATCGGTGCGCCGGGCAGTGATCCTTTCGACACCGGGGCCGCGAATACTGGGCACGCTGCGGTTATCTCCGGTGCCACCGGTTTGGCCTTGCCCAATGCCGTCTTCACCGGAACCAGCAGCGAAGCGAGGTTGGGCCACAGCGTGACCAATGCCGGTGACATTGATGGGGACGGCATCAACGACACAGCCATCGGCTCGCCGGGTTTTGGCCTGGCGAATCACTTGGGGATGGTGGCCATATACAGCGGCGCTTCCTGGAACTTTATTGCGGGCATCATCGGCTGGCACGAGGCGCAATACGGCACGGCTGTGGCCGGTCCCGGAGATGTCAACGGCGACGGCTATGGGGATCTTGCTGTGACCGGCGCGGGCATCGGGCATTACGGTGCGGTGGAAATCGCTTCGGGTAGGACCCTGACGCTTCAGAGCGGTGAACTGCTCCTGTATCGCGTCTGGCCCCAGGCCGGAACGTCGATGTTCGGTTATTCCATGAGCGGCGTGGGGGATGTGAATCTGGACGGAGCGCCGGATCTAGCCATTGCGGATGGGCTGCGGGGCGTGGGCATCCACTCAGGCGTGGACGGCCGACTCCTGTACGAGATGAGTCGTCCCCAGGGCGCGCCCACGGTGCCCCTGCCCGTGGAAAGCGTGGGGGATGTGAATGGTGACGGGTGTGCTGACTTCGTCATGGGTCTGCCTAGTGCCGACAATCTGGTGGGGGCCGTGTGGGTCCTGAACGGCAGTGGCGTGGCGCGCAACTTTGGCGTGGGTGCGCCCAACCAGTCCTTTGCCAGTGGAGCGAGCATCTATTACACCGGCTCGGTGTCCTTGGCGGATGACAACCTGACGTTGACCGTGGAGAGCGCCACGGCCAATGACTTTGGCCTCTTCTTCTACGGGGATGTGCGCGTGGACATCCCACTCTTCAACGGCTACCTCTACATCGGTGGTACCCAGCGGCGTCTCTATCCGCCTTTGGCCACCGATGGGCTGGGCCGGGCCTCACTGGCCTTGGACTTCGCGTCACTGCCGCCCGGGGGCGCCGTCGCGCCGGGCGACGAGTGGTTCTTCCAGTGCTGGTATCGTGACGGTGGCTCGTCGAACTTCAGCGATGGGATGAGCATCTTGTTCGCCCCCTAGGGGTGACGCGCCGGCGACTGGGACGCATCCCACCCAGGCCTTCCCATGGGCCGCGCGGGCTTGGCCTGCGCGGCTTAGGCTGGCAGGCTCGTGGGGGACGCGGCCTGGTTGCCGGCGCCCCCAGAGCGCCGGCTTACCGCAGGCGGCGGCGCACGGCGGCGGAGGCCGCATCGCCGACGATCACGAGCAGCGCGCCCAGCAGTACGAAGAAGAGCATCTCATCCGCATGCTGGCGGGCGCGGGCATCCTGGATCCAGTAGCCCAGGGAGAGCACGCCGAGCAGGCCGAGGACCGTTGCCTCGCGCACACAAGTTTCGAAGCGATAGAAGAAGAGCAGCAGGAAGCGCGGCAGGGCCAGGGGGGGCAGGGCCGTGGCGGCGATCTGGGACCGGCGCGCACCGGCTGCGGCCAGGGCTGCCAGGGGACCGCGTTCCACATCCTCGGCCACATCGGCACCCAGGCGCGCTAGGATGCCGGCGTTGTGGATGGCGAGGGCCAGGATCGCCGGCCAGGCGCTGGGGCCGAGGATGGCCAGCAGCAAGAAGGCCCAGATGTACTCGGGGATGGCGCGCAGCAGAATCCAGGAGAGGCGTGCGGCGGACGTCACCAGGCGCCAGGGGAGGCCCTGGGGCGCCCGCTGGTCGAAGGGGCGCGCGGCGCACAGGGTGCGCGCGCCCAGGGGCGCGGCGAGCAGGGCGAAGGCGCCGGCCAGGGCCATGGCGCACAGGGCGATGGCCAGGGTGGCGGCCAGGGCCTCGGCGCCCCGGGAGGCACAGAGGTCGGCGGCCCAGGCGCCGGTGTCCGCGAGGCGCGTGGAGAGGGCCGCGGTACTTTCTCGCAGGGGAGCGGGCAGGGCTTCTTGGGCGATGAAGCGACTGAGGTTGGCCCGGCGGCGTGGGCTCAGGAGGGCGCCTGGTTCATCCAGGACAGAGAACCATGAAGCGGCCACCAGCAGGGCCAGGCAGAGGGCGCTGGCGCGTACCAGGCGGCTGCGGGGGCGGGAGCGGCGCAGGGCGCGAATGACCTCCCAGGGGGAGGCGTCGGCAGGCTGGACAGCGGGGTTAATGCCACGAACCTCCGGCGCAGGGCACTGCTCCAGGCCTCAAGGAGCAGCACCAGGGCGAGCAGGGCGTAGAGCCAGGCCCAGACCTCACCGTAGTCCAGTGCGTCGAAGGCGTTCTTCAGGTGGTAGCCGAGCGTCGGGTAGCCGAAGAAGCCGAGGATGGCCGCGGAGCGTATGGCGCACTCGAAACGGTAGAAGGCGTAGGCCGCCATGTCCGGCAGGGCGCGGGGCAGGCGGCCCACCAGGAAGAGGCTGGCCGGAGAGGCACCGATGGCTCGCAGGCTCTCGCCGGAGGCCGGCGGGGCCTCGTCCAGGAACTCGGCGAAGACCTTGGCCAGGGTCCCCGTGTAGGGGATGGCGATGGCGATCACCGCCGCCAGATCGGAGAGGCCCAGGGCGGCCAGGAAGAGCACGGCCCAGAGCAGTTCGTGGACCGAGCGCATGGCCGCCAGGCCGAGGCGCAGGGCGGAGCGCAGGGCCGGGAGGAACTGGTGCTGAGGGCGGGCTGTCCAGGAGGCACCGCGGCCCAAGGAGCGCGAGGCGCACAGGCCCAGGGGCACGGCGCAGAGGACGGAGAGGCCCGTGGCGGCGGCGGCGAAGGAGATGGTGCGGCCCAGGCCGGCGAGCAGGATGGAGAGGAAACCGGAGGAGCCGGAGTCCGTGGGCGCTGTGGGGAAGCTCGGCTGCAGGGCACCGGCCAGGAACTCGCGGGCCAGGGTCAGGCGGCCGGGCGAGGGCAGGAGTTGGGCCGGGGAGAGGCCCAGGAAGAGGGCCCCGGCCAGGCCGCAGAGGGCCAGTAGGACCAGGGTGCGGCCGCGCTGCTCAAGCAGCGGCGGCCGGCTGCCGGGGAGCGGCGCGGGGTGGGCGCTTTTCCCTGTGCCGGGGCTGGGTGTGCGCGGCGTCATGCTCAGCCGCTATCGGCGGCGCGGCGGCGCTCGCCCACCAGCTGGTAGAGATCGGCGAAGGCCGTTTCATCCAGATCGTCGGTGGGTCGATCGAAGACAACCTGTCCCGAACGCAGGCCGACGATGCGCGGGAAGAGGTCGCGGGCCAGGGAGAGGTCGTGCAGGCTGACGACCAGCGTCAGGCCGCGTTCGGCGGCGACGGAGACCAGGAGCTCGATGATTGAACGGGCCCGGGCTGGATCGACGGAGGCCACGGGTTCGTCGGCCAGGATGGCTACCGGGTCCTGGAAGAGGGCGCGGGCGATGGCCACGCGCTGCTGCTGGCCGCCGGAGAGTGTGTCCGTGCGCAGGAAGAGCGTCTCGGGGATGCCGACGCGCTCGAGCAGGCCGTGGATCTCCGTCAGGTCTGAGCGGCCGGTCCAGAGAATCGAGCGCAGGCCGTGCAGGAAGCCGCGGTGACCCAGGCGGCCGGCGGCCACATTCTGGTTGACGCGCAGGTTTGGCACCAGGGCGTGATCCTGGTGGATAAAGCCCAGGCGTGCCCGCAGGCGACGCAGTGCGCGGGGCGCCAGGGTGGCCGGGTCGGCGCCCTCGATGTGCACACCGCCGGAGTGCGCCAGCAGCGTTCCGTTGAGGATACGCAGCAGGGAGGTCTTGCCGGCGCCGCTCGGTCCCACCAGGGCCAGGGCTTCACCGGCCTCGATGCGCAGGTCCACGCCTTCCAGCACGGGGCTCCCAGCGGGGCCACCGTCGTAGCGGGCCCCCACGCCTTCCAGGCGAAAGCCCACCTACTTCACAAAGCCCAGCCCGCGGGCCAGCTCGTCCAGGGAGGCGAAGTCAGCATTGGAGGCCGGAATCAAACCCTCCGGGCGGTCGAGGGCCGCGAGGAACTGGGGCTGTGCCAGTTGGACCAGGGCCGATTGCAAACGGTCTGTGAAGCCGGGGCCGAAGCGTGCTTCCAGGTCCGGGTGGGCTGTCCAGTTGTAATCGGCGTAGGCGGGCGTGGTCCAGATTACGCGGCAGCGCTGCGGGTCCAGGCGCCCGTCCCGCACCATGCTGTCGTAGGTGCGGTAGTTGATGACGCCCGCTTCAAAGGTGCCGGCTTCGACCAGGCGGGCCGTCTTGTCATGGCTGCCTGAATAGTGGTTGGGCGTGCCGAAAAAATCCTCCGGGCCCTGGCCCGTGGCGGAGCGGATGAAGTGCTCTGGCATCAAGCGTCCGGAGGTGGAGGACTCGGAACCGAAGGTGAAGCTGCGGCCGGCGAGGGCGTCGGGGAAGTCCTTGCCAGGTCTGAGGTCCGTCCCGCCGTGGGCGATGAAGTAGCTCTTGAAATGCGGGTCCACGGAGCCTTGGGCGATGGCTCGGGCACCGGGCACGGCGGCTCGGGCCTGGACGCCGGTCAGCCCGCCGAACCAGGCCAGCTGGATATCGCCGTTCTTGAAGGCCTCCACGGAGGCCTGGTAGTCGGACATGGGGACGTACTCGATGGCGACTCCGAGGGTGTCGGCCAGGTGTGCGGTCAGGGGGGCGAAGCGCTCGGCCAAAAGGCGGGCGTCGTGGTCCGGGATGGCGGTGTAGCGCAGAGTCGTGTCCGCTCCGGCGTCAACCGGGGTGCAGGCGCCGACGCTGATGAGCAGCAGGCCAGTGGCGAGGAGACGGGCGCGTGGCGGGATGTGTTTCATGGTCATTGGGGGGGGCGGACAGCCCCAGAGGATGCCACGGGTGGCGGGGTGGGGACAAGCGGCCTGGGCTGCGAAAGGTCTTTGGGATCGGGGGCCGCTGGTTTCTAGGATGGAGCCATGACCCAGGACGAGCTGACCACCGGCATATCGCGGCGTAGCTTTTTAAAGGGTGCCGGCGGCGCTGCGGCGGTCTCAGGGCTGGGGCCGGCGGCGGGAGCGGTGCGCGGGGCCGGGGATGCGGAGCGTGGCGCGGACGGGCCCGTGCGGGGCACCGTGGGGATCGTGCTGCGCATCAACGGACAAGAACGTCCGCTGCAGGTGGAGCCGCGCACGACGCTCTTGCGCGCCCTGCGCGAGCGCCTGGAGCCGGCGCTCACCGGTGCCAAGGAGGTCTGCGAGCGGGGCAGCTGCGGAGCCTGCACGGTGCTCATCGACGGTCAGCCGGCCTGCGCCTGCTCGGTTCTGGCACTGGATGCCCGGGGCCGAGAGATCACAACGATCGAAGGCCTGGAAGGGGGCCGTGCGAGCGACGGATTGAACCCTGTCCAGGCGGCCCTGCTTGAGCAGGACGGCGTCATGTGCGGCTTTTGCACGCCGGGCTTCACGCTCTCCCTGGGCGCATGTCTGGATGCCCATCCGGGCGCCCCGCAGGCGGCCATCGAAGCAGCCCTGGCCGGGAACCTGTGTCGCTGCGGATCGCAGCCGGGCATCCTGGCGGCCGCCCGCAAGTTGGGCGCGGACACGGACTCGCGCCCGGGAGGTGAAAGGTGAGCGGCGGCGCGAGCGGGCGGGAGCGCTCCTGGCCGGCGGCTGGGGAACGCCGCCTGATAGGCACGCGCGTACCGCGCGTGGACGGACCCGACAAGCTCCGGGGGCGTGCCGTGTTCACCCAGGATGTGCGCTTGCCGAACATGGCCTGGGGGCGCCTGGTGCCCGCGCCCGTGGCCGGGGGTCGGGTCCGCGTGGATCTGGCGCCGGCCCTGGCCATTGAGGGCGTGGTGGGTGGCCTTGTGCTCGGCGAAAGCGTGCGCTATCTCGGGCAGCCGGTGGCGGCCCTGGCGGCGGAGAACTCGGACCTGTTGGAGGACGGGCTGCGGGCGGTGGTGGTGGAGATCCTTGAGGAAAGCTGGGCGCTGACACCGGAGCAATCCCTGGCGGCCGGCGCACCGAAGATCGGGCGGCGCGGCAACCGGAGCGGCGAGCGCACCCGGGGGAAACGGGCGGCTGCCCGCCGCGCCCTGGAGGAGTGCGCGGCGACCATCGAGGGAACCTGGAGCCTGCCGGTGCAGCATCACCTGTGTCTGGAGACGCACTCGGCGGTGGTGGATTACCGCGGCGCTGACGAGGCCACGGTCTACCTCTCGACCCAGGGCACCTATGGCAGTTCATTTGAAGCGGCCGAGGAACTCGGCCTGAAAGCGGCGCAGGTGCGGCTGGTGTGCGAGCACATGGGTGGGGGCTTTGGGTCCAAGTTCGATCTGGGTGTGGAAGGCCTGGCGGCCTGCCGTCTGGCCAAGCAGTTGAAGCGGCCCGTGCGCGTGGCCAACAGCCGGCGCGATGAGTTTCTCTTCGCCGGCAATCGCAGCGGGAGTCGCCAGCGCATTCGCCTGGGGGCTGATGCAGGCGGGCACCTTCTGGCTCTGCTCGGGGATGTGGAACGCTTCGGTGGTATTGGCCGCGGCGCCCATCCGGGCCTGCCGTACATCTACGAGGTGCGCGAGAGCGCCGTTACGAGCTCCTCTGTGCACACGAGCACGGACTCGAGTCGCGCCATGCGCGCTCCCGGCCATCCCCAGGCCTGTTTCGCCATGGAGGGAGCGGTGGATCTGCTGGCCATCGAGCAGGGCATCGATCCGCTTGTCTTCCGCAAGCGCAACCTAGAGAGCGAGGTCTATCACCGGCAGCTGGACCGCGTGGCGGAGTTGATCGGTTGGCCTCAGCACGCCCACCGGAAAGCTCCCGCACGGCCGGCGGCCGGTGAGCGCTCGGTGGGCATCGGCTTTGCCGTTTCCACCTGGGGCGGTGGGGGGCGCCCCGGGGCCGAAGCCGAGGTGCGCATCGAGCGGGACGGGACCGTGAGCGTGGCCTCCGCCAGTCAGGACCTGGGCACGGGCACGCGCACGCACATGGCGCTGGTGGTGGCAGAAGCCCTGGGCCTGGGGGTAGAGGACATCACCGTGCGTATCGGCGACAGCCGCCTGCCGCGTTCGGTGACCTCCGGCGGTAGCGTGACCACTGCCTGTCTGGCGCCGGCGGTGCAGGATGCGGTCAGCGGTGTGCGGGCCGCCCTGCTGAAGCACCTCGGGCGCACCTTGGAGGTGCCCGTGGGCCTCCTGCGCCTGGAGGCCGGGCGGCTCCTGGGGCCGGCCGACTGGCAACTCCCGGGCCTGCCGTCGACCGGGCTGGCCTGGGCTGAAGCCTGCGCTCTCCTGGGCGCCGGCGGCCTCTCAGCCGCGGGCGAGTTCCAGCGCGAGTTGGCGGGCTCCGGCGTGCATGGAGCCCAGGCGGCGCGCGTGGAGGTGGACACGGGAACCGGGCGCGTAAGGGTCGAGGAGTTTGCCTGCGTGCAGGACTGCGGCCTGGTGCTCAACCGGCAGGCCGTTGAGTCCCAGATCAAGGGCGCCATCGTGCAAGCCCTCTCCCACGGCATGTTGGAGGAGCGCGTGGTTGATGGCGATCTGGGCTTGATGCTCAGCGCGGACCTCATGAACTACAAGGCGGCGGTCTGTGCCCAGGTCCCGCTGATTCATGCCGAAGCCGACGGAGCTGACGAGAGGGGAGTCGTTGGAGTGGGAGAGCCGCCGGTGATACCCGGCGTGGCTGCCATTGCCAATGCGATTCACAATGCCTGCGGCGTGCGCATCTTCGCAACCCCCTTCACACCCGACCGCGTATTGGCGGCCCTCGAGCGTTTCCGGGAAGACAAGGAAAAGGACCACTGACCATGCGCGCCTTTGAGATGTGGGAACCGCAGACCGCCGCCGAGGCAGCGGCCCTCTTGGCGACCGAGCACGCGGGGCCGGGCAGCAGCAGGCCGCGCCTGCTGGCTGGGGGGCAGGATCTGCTGGGGGAGCTGAAAGAGGATCTGGCCCGACCGGCGGCCCTGGTAAACCTGAAGGGCATCGCTGGCTTGGACGACCTGGAGCCGGCAATCGGAGGAGCCCTGCGCCTGGGAGCGCTTGTCACGCTGGCCAGGTTGGAGCGCGAGCCACTCCTGGCTGCACGCTATCCGCTACTGGCTGCTGCGGCGGCCTCCGTGGGCAGCCCACAGATTCGCAGTCAAGCCACCCTCGGAGGCAACCTCTGCCAGCGCCCCCGCTGCGTCTACTACCGCAACGCCGGGGCCCTGTGCCTGAAAAAGGGTGGGCGGGAGTGTCTGGCGGAGGGTGGAGTCAATCGTCACAACGCGATCCTGGGCGGCGGCCCCTCCTGGATCGTGCACCCCTCCGATCTGGCGCCGGCCCTGGTGGCCCTGGATGCGACCGTGGAACTGACCTCGCCCCAGGGCACGCGGGAGTTGGCCCTCGGGGATTTCTTTACCTTGCCCGAGGAGGGTGACGTGCTGCGCGAAAACCGCCTGGGGCCCCAGGAACTCGTCAGCGCGGTCACGCTGCCGGAAAGTGCCGCCGCCGGTGTTCCGGGTGCACAGGGTTCACAGGCCGGCGAGGTGCTCCAGGTCTTCATGAAGTTCAGGGAGCGCGAGTCCTTCGACTTCGCCCTCTCCGCTGTGGCCCTGCGCCTGCGCGTGGTGGCCGGCCGCATTCGCGATGCGCGCCTGGTGCTAGGTGGCGTGGCGCCGATCCCCTGGCGCTGTCGGGCGGCGGAACGCTTGCTGGCTGACAAGCCGCTTGAGGCCGAGAGCTTCAGCGCCGCGGCAGAACTGGCCCTGGCGGACGCCGAGCCACTGGAGCAAAACGCCTACAAGGTGCCCCTGACGCGCACTCTGATTGAACGCGCCGGTGCCAGCCTTTGCGGAGGAAATAGATGAGCGCGTCCCAGCCCCACGGCCCCTTCTGCGCCGACCTGCGCAGCAAGAAGTGGTTCACGCTGGATGCCCCGGCGCGGGATGAGGATGAGTTGCTCGACGCCAGTGGTCACTGCTGGTGTCGCCGGACCATGCTGAGTGTGGGGCCGGATGGGGAACTCGTGGATCCGGAAGACTGCAGGTCCGGGCGCGGCTGCCACCGGGCCTTGGCCGAGGAGAAAACCTCTGACGGTGGGGATGGGGCCCCTGTTTGACTGTGGGCCGCGGAACCGTATTCCCGTGCCAGCATCTGCTTGGGCTTGATCTGACGCCCGTCGGCGGCTGGGTGAGCAGCGAGAGCCTTCCCTCCGGATCCGGTGGGCTTCACCGTGGATGACTTCGGCGCCTATCCGGCCAAGTGGGCCAGTGGGGCAACTATCGGGCACGCAAGCGGGTGGTGCTGGACGCGGTCACGGCCCTCCATCAGTTACTGAAGCCCTGTTGCAGCCGGGTCAGGCTGGTTGGCCCGGGCAGCGGACAGGGCCGGCCCCAGGCCCGCGCACAGTTCCAGGAGGCGGCCCAGGGAGTCTGCCCGGCCCCCTTCCCGGGAGCGGGCGCGCCACAGGGGGCCGTGTTCGTCCAGGCAGGGGGCCAGGCGGCGGGCCAGGGTCTGGCGCTCTGGCGCGGAGAGTCCGGCCAGGGGGCGGCCGCCGGCCACGAGGCGCGCCAGGCCCAGGTGCAGGCAGGCGTCCGCCAGGCGGGCGGCCCAGGCCACCTCGGCCCGGGCCAGGGTCCCCTGCGGCGTGGGGCAGGGGAGCGCCTCCAGGTGGGCCCGGGCCTCGCCAAGCTCCCCCAGGGAATGCTCCAGGGCTGGGATTGTGAGGCCGGGCAGGCGCGGGTTGGGCAGGGGAGAGTTTGCGTAGCGCAGGATGGCCGAGGGCGGATTCTCATTGACCGTGCCCACGCCCGGGGCTTCCACGGCCAGGCCACAGGCCTCCACCGCCGCTGCCAGGCCCGGTGTGCCGTAGTACTCACGGTCCAGGTGGGCGTGCAGGTCCGCGTCCTGCGGCGGGGCCGCCGGGTTCCAGGCCAGGGCCAGGCCCAGGGCCAGGGGGGCATCGCTGACCGTCGGCGGCTGGTGGTGGCCGCGGTCGCCCCAGTCCGTAATCAGAAAGCCGGCGGCCCCGAATGAGACGGCGGCCGCGGCGCCGCCGGTCAGGTTGCCACGGGCGTTGAGCGGGCGTCCGAGAAATGAGTTCCAGGAACTCGTACCCGGACAGATGTAAAAATCCGTGCCGGAGAGCGGGGCGCAGGCCCGCTCCCAGGGATGGTCGGCCTCGTAACCCCAGATCAGGGGCACGGCCCCGGGGGGCACGGCTCCGGAGGGCACGATCCCGGGGGGCGCGATCCCGGGGGGCTGGTCAGCGGCCAGCCTCGCATCGGGAGCGCCGGACGCGGCATCCGGGTCCGTGCTTGAACCGCTGCCAATGGCGGGCAGCGGGAGCTCATCCCTGAGCAACTCGTCGGCCCAGAACTGCACCGCGCGGCCGTGCTCCGCGGCCAAGCGGGCCACGTTCCTGAGGTGGCCGCTGAAGAGCCGGCGGCGGCCGAGGCGCCCCAGGAGTGCGGCCGAGCGGCCGCTGCCCAGGTCCTCGGCCTCGTCCAGGCCGACGCTCAGGAAGCCGTTTGGCAAGGATCCGACGGGCCCCGCCACCGGCGGCAGGCAGTGGGGCAGGACCTGTCCATAGAGGTCAGAGAGGAAGGGCAGCGTGGCCTTGCAGTCGATGGCCAACCCGTAGGGTTCGCGGGCGCTGCTGAAGGGGTGCTCGATGCCGTCGGGGCGTTCGGCCAGGTGGCGGTAGGAGGCGTGTCTCAACCAGCGGTGCATGTGGCCCAGGCTCTGCTGGTTGGGAACCAGGTCGATGCCACGCTCGTGGCAGAAGGCCGCCAAGCCGGTCAGCTCGCCGGGTGTGATGGGGTCGGAGCTCTGCCAGACCTCTTCATGGCCCGCGTAGGCGAAGGTGTGCTCCGTGTAGAGTTGGAGCTCGTTGACCTTGAGGGCCGCCAGCTGCTCGACCCAGCCGCGCAGGAAGTCCAGACGGGGTACCCGGTCACGGCTGATGTCCAGCATGACGCCGCGGCGCCGGATGGCGGGCGCGTCCTCGATCTGTTCGCAGGGCAGGGCGCCGGGGGCAGCGCCTGCTCCACTCCAGGCCCCGGCCAGCCATTGGCGCAGGGTGCGCACACCTTGCAGCAAGCCGAGGCTGTGGTGGGCGGTGAGGTGGATCAGCTCAGGAGTGATGTTCAGGTGGTAGGCCTCCGGAGAGTCGGCCAAGCCTGGGGGCAGGCTTCCGTGTCTGGCGGCGGCGCAATGCTCCAGCAGTAACTGGGCCTGGTCAGGTCCGGCGGCGGGGTGGAAGTCGCTTCGCGGCCACGGCCTCGCCGTGGGTGCGTCCAGGGCCAGGCGCGCGCGCTCGAAGTGCTGCGGCGCTCCCACACAACAAAAGCCCATTCGTTCCCTGAAACGCCAATGCCCCGGAAGCGAGCGGCGCTTCAGGGGTGCGGGCAGGAGGTTGGGGGGAGGGGCGCCCATGCTTCCGTCGAGGATACAGCGTTACCTCCAGGAAACGCTGTCGGAAGTGGGCGCCTCTCCCCCCGGTTGTGCAAGGGACTGGCGGGTTGCGCCCGGCAGCCACTTGCGGGAGAGGGAGCGGGCCCTACTCGTTGCGCCAGAATCTGTTGGGTTCGTTCTGGAGGTTGCCGGAGAGGATGTCCAGGTCGCCATCCCGGTCCACATCGGCCACGGTCACCGCGTGGGTGGCGCTGCGTCCGTCGGCCGGGGAGAAGGTGCGGGCCTTCGTCTCCAGGAAGTAACCGTCACCTTCGTTGAACCAGATGTAGTTCTGTTGGTCCAGTTGTCCTGGGTCATCGGAGTTGATGTCCAGGCCGTTCCCGATGACGATGTCCAAGTTGCCGTCTCCGTCGAGGTCAGCCAGGGCCAGGGACTTCGTGCTGCCGGTGCCGAGGGCCTGGCCGGAGTCGGTGAAGTTGCCCGCTCCATCGTTGAAGAAGACCCGCTCCTCGACCACGTTGCCCGCGACGAGATCCAGGTCGCCGTCCCGGTCCAGATCACCCAGGGCGATGGCCCGTGTGTCAGCGCTGCCGAGGCTTTGGCCACTTTGGGTGAAGCTGCCCAGACCATCATTCAGGTACACGCTGTTGCCCTGGCCGGCGCCGTTGCCGAGCACCAGGTCCAGATCTCCGTCCTCGTCCAGGTCGCCCAGCGCGCAGCAGGTGGTCAGGTTGTCGCCGAACTCCTGGTGGGCGGTGTCGAAAACCGGGGAGCCGGCCTGGCCCAGGAAAACCATGCTCGGTGGCTGGTAGCTGGCCAGCACCAGGTCCATGGCCCCGTCGCCGTCCAGGTCTCCCACGGCCAGGCTGGCGGTGGAGACCCAGGCGTCCGGGGGCGGAATGAAGGTGAAGGTCCCCTGGCCGTCCACATTCTCCCAGGAGAGATAGGTGATGGGCTCCGTCAACTGCTGGTTGCCCTGATTGCCAGCCAAGAGGTCCATGTCGCCGTCCCCGTCCAGGTCGTGGAGCAAGAGGCTGTAGACACGGGAGCTAGCGTCCAGGGCGTCTCCAAAAGGGGCGTAGGTGCCTTCCCCGTTGTTCTTCCAGACCTGGATACCCTCGTTGTTGCCCGTCACCAAATCCAGGTCGCCGTCCGCATCCAGGTCCGCGGTGTCCATGCTAAAGGTGGAGTGGCCTCCGATTTCCTGGCCCGCGTCCCGGAGGCGCGCCGCGCCCCAGGTGCCCGTCAGGGAGCCGTGGTAGAGCACATCCGCGCCGTCGCTGTTCAGGGCCAAAAGATCGCCATCGCCATCGCCATCCAGGTCCCCGGCCAGGAGGTCCACGGTGGAGGCGTTCCCCAGGTTCTGGCCCACATCCATGAACAGACCCTGTCCGTCATTCCGCCAGATTCGGTTGGCACCCATGCGGCCCTGTACGATATCGAGGGCTCCATCGGCATCCAGGTCGACCAGGGCCACGGCCGGAGTGAGACCGGCTAGGGGTTGCCCCGCGTCGGTGAAGCCACCGGCACCGTCACCCAGCCACAGGTTGGCTGCCTGGGCGCCGCCCAGGACCAGGTCCTGGTTCCCGTCGCCATCTAGGTCGCCCATGGCAAAGGTGTAGCCAAAGCCGTCACCGAAGGCGGGGGCCTCGTCCTGGAAGCTGCCGTCGCCCTGGCCGGCCCAAACCTGAACGCTGCCCCCGGTGCGTATCAACAGATCCTGGTCCCCGTCGTGGTCCAGGTCATGGGCCAAGAGGGCGCGCTCATCCATGGAAAGCACGCCGGAGAGGGGGGCGCCGCCGTCGGAGTAGGTACCGTCCGAGTCTTGAGTGTAGATGTGGCCCCCGGAGGTGGAGACGCTGACGATGTCCAAGTCCCCGTCGTTCTCCAGATCGGTGGCCAGGAGATCAGCGGTAATGGAATTGCCCAGGGCCGCGCCGGAGTCGGAGAAGGTGCCGTCGCCAAGGCCCAACAGGATGCGGTCGGCCGAGGAGGTGCCCAGAACGATGTCCAACTTGCCGTCGGAGTTCATGTCGGCGATTGCCAGGCACAGGATGGTGTCACCGCCCGCGGAGATGCTGCCCGCGGCGGCGAGTTGGCCGGAGGCGTCGGCCAGGTAGATGCGGTTGTGCCCGGCTAGCACCAGGTCAGCGTAGCCGTTGCCATCAAGGTCACCCGTGGCCGCGCGCAGGCTGTCGCCCATGCTGAAACTCTCGGGGCCGGCCACCAAGCCGGGGAAGATGTCCAAGCCATCCGAACTGGTGGCGGTGAGGCCGGAGTCAGTGGATGTGATCACCCCCGGGGCCAAGGTTGGGCTGACATCAATCCCAGAGGGGGCATTGCGCGCAGTGAAGGCAGGATCATACTGCTGGCGTGTCTTGAGCATCGCGCCGTTGCCCAGGTAGACGGTCAACTGGTGCGCCAGGGGGCCGCCAGCCAGCGTCGCATTCAAGCCCAGGCGGTCGCCATAGACCTGGGGGCGCAGGTCAGTGCCGCTGCCGCCGCTCAGGGTTACGGACTGATTGAAGGGGACGATGAGCTCATCCCCGGAGTCGGCGATGCCGTTCAGGTTCTTGTCGTAGAGAAGGGCGACGCCGGTGGTCTGCGGCGCCGTCGTGCCACCCCCGCCTCCGCCGAAGACCGCCGAATCATGATGGTGGCAGGCTGCCAGGGAAAGCCCCAGGCCGGCGACCGTCGCCAGGAGCCAGCGTGCAGCTTGAGTGTGGGGGGATACCCTACTGAGCGGGCGTTCTAGGGTCCGAGCGGTGTGCTTAGCAGGCTTCATTCTGGAGGGTTTGGAGGATTTCATGGCTCTGCCTTATGGGCTAGATCGGTGGCCGGAGCCCTGCGGTGGCGTGGACTCCCCTGGCGCCGAGGCGCTGAAATGGGCTTGCGGCGCGCGGGCGCCGTGGAGCCGGAATACATTCCGGGCCTGCGGGGCAAAGGGGGCACGGCCAGGCTCGAAGCGCTGATTCGATCTAACCTGTGTCAGGTCTTGCGGTGAATTGTGGTGTACGCCGGTGCGGCCGACGGATGTAGATGAAATCCCACGTGGGATCTCAATACAATCTGTATTGTGCACAGAAAACATTAGGATGCAAGGGAAAGTTTCATTCCCAGGTGCGTTTCTCGAATTAAAGTGCATTGCCGCCCTGGGCCGGGGGCGCTGCGTGGGGGAGCGATCAGGCCCTCGGATGGGCAGGGAGACCGTCCTGTTCCAGGGGCGTTTACCCCAGTTCTGGGGTAGCCCGCGCAGTCTCTCTTCCGACAAAAACCCATTGTGGGACCTCAGAAGGCCACCTGGAAGCGGGCCAGGAGCATGTCCGTATCTCCCACCTTGTTGAGATCAGCCGTGACCATGTTCAGTGAGAGGCGGGCATTGGCATCGAGATACCAGTTGATGCCGACGCCTAGTGTCCAGAGTTCGCTTCCGCTGAATGCGGGGCCGGATTGGAAGTCGGCGTAGGAATAGCGCGCCACCGCCTCCCAGGCGCCTCCTCCTCCAGCGCCCCAGGCGGACACGGGGGTGACACCGCCAAAGCGGCCGCGATCCTTTTCGTAGGCGCGGCGATCCCCGCTGCTGAGGAAATGCCCCACGGTGAGGTAGTAGGCCGAGACGGAGGGGTTGGCCCCGGAAACGGCATCCACATGGGCCTTCATCCACTCGCCTTGGATAGTACAGGGGCCTTCGATATAGGCACCCTCCAGGCCGATGAGGTTCACGGCATCGGCGGCCACGGTTCCCGTCTCCAGGTAGTCCGGGGCGAAGGCGGCCTCGGGGTCCGTGACGAATCCCACGGGATCGCCGTCGGGAGAGCGGCGGCTGAAGGAGGCGCCCAGGTGGACCAGGCGCTCCTTGGCTTCCTGTTCCAGGGGGATGGCCGTCAGTCGTCCGGTGATAGCCTGTTCGCCATCCGCATCCCACTCGTGTAGATGCTGCGTCGTACGGAAGAAGCCAGCGGCCCAGGTCATGCTCCCGCCCTTGACCGGGTCGCTGAAGAGGATGCCCAGGTTGCGGCCCGGGGTCAGAGCGTTCACCAGGCCCAGCTCGATCATCAGGGCGTTCTTGGCGCTGCCCTGGCGCTCCAGCCCGAAGGGCTCTTTTATGTGACCGGCCTTGACTGAGGCGGAGGCCAGGCCCTCGTAGCCCAGCCAGATGTCCCGGGGCCTGCGGTAATCGACGCCCTTCAGCTCGTAGTCGAAGCGATAGGGGAGCTGAGCTGCGAATTGGCCCTGGACGCCGAGGCGCAGGCTGCGCAGGCGCAGTTCATCCACGAGCGGCGGCATCAGGCTGGACACATCCGCGTCGGGATCGAAGTCCTGCCAGTCCACCTGATAGCGCCCGTAGATTTGCATCTGGAACCCGTCCTCCCCAGCGGGGGCGGAAACCGTCAGGGGGCCGAGAAGGACGAGGGCTGCAATCATGGGGCCATCCTTTGGGAAGTGCTGGGCGCGGGGTGACAACGAAGGCAAGCGGCCTTGCCGACCGGGGACATGAGACACAACGGCAGGGCGCGGCTCAAGCGCCTGAACAGTGGTTTTTTCCTCCGAAGATGGCGGCTGTTGGGTGGCCTGGGGAAGCCGGCGCGGCGGCGCGCGACGGCCGGCAAATGAGTGACGGACGTCCCAGTTTTCCGGGAGCATCCGTCACTGCCGGCTTTTCGCCGGTGGCCTGAGCTCGCCAGAGCCAGGCGGGGAGAGAGGAACCGCAGCCAATGGCCGCACCCCAAACCTATCCTCTCGTGGGGACTGGGGTCGGCGGCGGCGCCAAGAAACCGCGCGGGGGGACCTAGTGGACCTCTAGCAGCTCGACCTCGAACTCAAGGTCGGCGTTGGGCGGAATGGCCGCGCCGGCGCCCCGGGCGCCGTAGCCCATGGCCGAGGGAATGAAGAGCACAGCCTTGGTGCCCACCTTCATGCCATCGAACCCCATGTCCCAGCCCTGGATCACCTGGCCGGCGCCCAACCGGAAGCGGAAGGGCTGGCCGCGGTCGCGGGAGGAATCGAACTGCTTGCCACCGTCCGCCAGGCGGCCGGTGTAGTGGACGACGACTTCCTGGCCTCTACCGGCGGCGGGACCCGTACCTTCTTGTTGGACTTCTACTTTCACGCGCAGAATGTCCACAACTTCGATGTCGAAGTCCAGTGCGGCCGCAGGGGGAATCGAGCCGCGGCCCTGGGGGCCGTAGGCCAGGTCCGAGGGGATGTGCAATACGGCGCGCGTGCCGATGGCCAGGCCTTCAAAACCGCGGTCCCAGCCCTTGATGACGCGCCCCGCGCCCAGGGGGAAGGAGATCGGATCGCCGCGCTTGCGGGAGGAATCGAACTCCGTGCCGTCCGCCGCCAGGGTGCCCGTGTAATGGGCCTGGATCAGGTCGCCGGCGGCGCACTTGTCGCCACTGCCTTCCACCAGGATGTCGATGGTCAGGCCGTCGCCCAGGTCCTCCGTGCGCAGGACGGCGCCCGTGGCGGAGGCGGCCTCCCCGGGGCTGGGAGCGGCCGGGGCCGGGGCCTCTTCGGTGGAGG